>JAZKJB010000114.1:6334-9860 GCA_040384505.1 Bdellovibrionota bacterium
AGAGTCAAAAGTGGTGCGAGTCCACGGGGCCTTTCGCCCTCGACCACTTCGGGCAGCTGGGCTACTTCTTCCACGTGAGCCCGCTCAACCGCGGGCGCGCGAAGAAGGAATTCGACCGCCTAGCGACCGAAGTCGCCAAACTCGCCGTTCAGTAGGGCCGCACCACCGCAGAGTGCCTCGTTTCGAGACGGAATCCTCGGAAGAACCTCAATACCAGGTGAAATCGATGCGATCACTTGAGTCGAGACGCTCAATTCCGTAAATTCAAACTTCGCGATTGCCGATGTAGATGAGGCCTCAAGGTCGCGACAGCGACCGGGAATTCAACGAAAGCAGGATCTGAAATGCGACAGCTTCGCGTGACTCCGCTCGTAGCACTTCTCCTTCTCGCGCTCGCTCTCCCCTTCCAAGCCTTCGCGTTCGGCGATGGCGCAGAAGAAGAGGTCAACACGAACCCCGTCACCGCGACCGTTCGCTTTCAACCGTCGTCGGCCGAGCCGGGTTCGACGGTCGAAGCGTTCATCGACGTGCAGATCGCGGACGGCTTCCACGCTTACTCCGACAAATTCAAACTCAGCGTGCTTTCCCATGACGATTTCAAAGTCGCGGAACTGAAGGCCTCGCCGGAAATCGAGTTCCTCGACAAATCGAGCGGCAAGAAAAAAGTCGGCCTCGAGAAATCGGGGCAAGTTCGTGCGGTGATCGAAATTCCCAAAGGCTTCGCGCTCGGCACGCTGCAGACGAAACTCAAATTCACTTACCAAGCTTGCAAGGAAGAGCTCTGCCTCTTCCCGAAGAACATCGAGCTTTCGGCGCCTCTTGCGATCGTCGCCTCGACGGGCGGCGGTAAAGGCGGCGGACCCGGCGGCAAAGAAATCTTGGCCCCGTCGACGAAGATCACCCAAGCTCCCGCGAACGAGTTCGACAAGGCCCTCGGGCACGGCATTTTCTTCGCTCTCTTCGTCGTCTTCGGCATGGGATTCCTCACGAGCCTCACTCCGTGCATCTATCCGATGATCCCGATCACGCTCGCCGTTCTCGGCGCGCGCACGAAAGGTCAATCGAAGCTGAAGAGCTTTTCGATCTCGTTCACATACGTGCTCGGTCTCGCGATGACTTACGCACTTCTCGGTGTCGTCGCTGCGAAAACGGGAGCGCTCTTCGGATCCGCGCTCAGCAACGTCTACGTCGTGACCGCGATCGCATTCGTGTTCGTCGCGATGGGCCTCAGCATGTACGGCCTCTTCGAAATGCAGGTGCCCGCCTTCTTGCGCGACAAAGTCGGAACCGCACAAACGGGTTCGGGCTACGGAGGCGCGTTCGCGACAGGCATGATCGCCGGCGTCGTCGCGAGTCCGTGTGTCGGTCCCGTTCTCGTGAGCGTTCTCACTTACATCGCGCAAACTCAGAACTTGGTGCTCGGCTTCGCGTTCCTCTTCACGTTCGCGATGGGGATGGGCATCTTGTTCATGGTCCTCGGAACGTCGAGCAATCTGATCTCGAAGGTGCCGAAAGCCGGCGCATGGATGGACATAACGAAGTTCGTCTTCGGCACCGCGATGATCGGCATGGCGCTCTTCTACGTGGCGCCGCTTTATCCGACTTGGCTCTTCAATTCGCTCTTCGGTCTCGCGATCATCTTGATCGCTAGTGCATACGGCGCATTCGAACCGAATGAAAAACTCGAAGGTGCCGGTCGCGTCCGCAAAGGCGCGATGCTCGCAGCCTTCGTCATCGGTCTCGTGTTCACGCTCTCCGGCGTCCTCGAAAAAGCCGGCATCGCGGCACCTGGCGCGATGATGGCGAACGGCAAAGCAGCCGGTTCTTATCAGAAGCTCGCGTGGAAACCATACTCCGACGAGTCGCTCGCGGAAGCATTGAAAGCGAAGAAGCCGGTCTTGATCGACTTTTACGCCGACTGGTGCGGCGCTTGTAAGGAACTCGAGAAGCACACGTTCACCGACGAGCGCATTCGCACGCTCAGCGAAAAATACGCCCTCTTGAAGATCGACGCGACCGAGGATTTCCCCGGTCTCGACAAGTTGAAGTCGACGTACAACGTGCGCGGCCTACCGACGATGGTCTTCTACGGAGCCGACGGCAAAATCCGCCCCGAGCTCACCGTGACGGGCTTCGAAGACGCCGACAAGTTCCTCGAACGCATGAACTCAGGCCTCGCTTCGACAGAACAGTCGGGCGAGATCTCGCACTCGTCGGTTTCAGGAAACTAAGCCGTGAGTTCGCCGGCCGATCGAAAGGTCCGATTTTTTCGCAAGCTGTTCATCGCACTGGGACTCCTGATCGGGGGCCCGGCCGCCTTGCTCGTGGCGACTGGAATTTCCATGTCGAACGGTATGGCGATTGGCTTGGGTTGCGTGCCGCTCGCGTTCGCTCTCTCTCTCGTCATTCGTGGCTTCTCGGCTTCCGGTGACGGCATCCGTGACGGGTTCCAACGGACGAAAGCGATTCTGGATCAGATTCCCGATCAGTCCTCGAAGCTCATCGTCGTACCCTCGGAATTCGGACGTCCTAGGTCGATGAGCTTTTCGGAGCTGATTCCGTTTGCAATGCTGGCAGCGCTCGTCGCGATGAGCCGGACCGAAGCGTCACTTCAAGCGGGAGTCGGGATCGGCCTGCTCTTCGTCGTCTTTTTCCAGAGGCGTCGCTTCATCCGATACGAGATTTCGAACGGAACTTTCACGAGAAGAAACCTCCTCCTCTTCCGGACGACTCGCTTCGAGCTCAGTCGCGTGCGCGGCTACGAACGCGTCGATGCCAAAGGTACCGCGTATCTCACGCTGTTCGCCGATGACGGAACATCCTTGGTTCGCATGAATCTCGACTCGCACGAACTCGAGCGCCTCGAGGCCTGGGCGCAGGAAAACCTCGCTCACATTTCATCGTTCTACGCAGCTTGAGCCTCGACCCTCGTCCTGTTCTGGCGACCCGGCCCTGGGCAGAGATGTCGAGCGCAAGTTCCCTACGTAAACTCGAAGGATGAAGAAAACAGCCGTCATCCTCTCGCTCCTCGCTCTCACCACTTGCACCACTCCCGAGAAAACAGCCGAAGCACCGGCGCCCGCTCCTGAAACGCGCGAGCCTGCCGCTGTTCCTTACGGTGGGAAGACGACCGTGATTTATGGTCTGCAGGTGCCGCTCCACAATCTCGAGAAAGTTCCTGCGGATGAAGCGACGGCGATCGCGTCCTTGAACGAGATCATGATGGGTCTCTTCAAGAACGAATACGGCGCGAACGATCCTTCAGGTAAAGGCAAATACGTGGCGAAGGAAACGACCGACAAGGCCTCCGGCCTCGTCGTGAAAGGCACGCGCCGAGGAGTGCATCCGCGCTCACACGGTTGTGTCACTGGAACGCTCAATGTGAATTCCAATTTGAAAACCGAAGCTGGCCTCTTCAAGCGCGGAGCGAGCTACCCGGTCACGGCGAGATTCTCGAACGGAAGCCCGAAGGCGACCGCGAACGACGCCGACGTCGACACGCGCGGCTTCGCCATGAAGGTTCACA
>JAZKJB010000114.1:9870-13911 GCA_040384505.1 Bdellovibrionota bacterium
CATCTTCGCTCAACAGCTCTCGCTCGGCGATGACGTCACTCAAGACTTCACGCTCAACAGCTCCGAGCCGTTCTTCGCGGACAATGCGTATCGCTACAGCCAGTTCATGAAGATCCTGACCTTCGAAGCGCCGACACTCGAAAAGGCCGGCGGAATGTTCATCAAGAAACTCATCTTCGACGGACATCCGATCATCGCGGCTCGAGTGACGAACGCGTTCTTGAAAATCCGCGGCCTCAAAGCGACGACTCCGCTCGGGCTCGCCTACTTCAGTATCACGCCATTCCAATACGGCGACGGCGCCGATGCACCGGTCGTAAAGTACAAAATGGAACCTTGCCGTGGAGTCTTCAAAGAAGCGGTGAAAGCTGGCGATCCGTTCTTCCTTCGCAACAACTTGAAAGCGCGCATGGAAAAAGAAGGCGCGTGTTTCAAGTTCATGGTGCAGCAACGAGTTCGCGGACACTGGACACTCGAAGACCCGACGAACTCGTGGTCGGAGCGAGTCGCACCGTTCTCGGAAATCGCGCGCATCCAGTTTCCGGCTCAGCCGCTCATGGCGGAAAACATGTGCGAGTCGGTCGTGATCAACCCTTGGAACACGCTCGCCGCACACAAACCCGTCGGCGGCATCAACCGCATCAGGCTCCCGACTTATCTTTTGAGCGTGGAAAGCCGCCGCAAAACGAACGGCTACTGATCAGCGCTTGTGGAGGAGGCGGGCGATTTCGGCGCGCGCTTCTTCGAGAGTGGCTTGGGCGTTGTGGAGCGACATTTCTTGTTCGCCCACGAGTCGTTGAAGACTCATCAATCGATTCTCGAAATTTCTGACGATCGTGTTGTGGCGATCCATCATGTCTTGGACTTTCATGTCCGTGACTTTACGCTCGTTCACTTTTCCGACGACGGTCGCGAAACGCTGAGCGGATTCGGCGGCATTCTTGTTTTGGGCTTCAGCGAAGCTCGAAAGCGTCTGACCGAAGCGTTCGAGTCGGTTGTGGACCGAGCGCGCGAGCTCCTCCATCTTGAACGCGATCGTTTCCGTGCGTTTCTCGAGTTGGAGGATCGCGGTCCTCATCATCTTGACCTGTCCTTCGACGGCCCGGAAGTCGACGGGAGGATAAGGATTCGATCGATTCGGGAGATCAGGGAGGGTTCCCATGACGCTTCCAGCCGGAGATCGGGGATCGATTGCGCTCGTGGGATCGCTCAGAACGGGTTGGTCGCCGAAGAGCGCCGGATTCAGTCCTCTGGTCTTCTCGGAATATGGGCCCATTCTTCGATTCTCTCCTGGTGATGGCCACCTTCGGGAATTTGCTGGACTGCGTTCAAGATTCTTCCTATTCCTTAAGGAAGATGGCGCACACCGATACTCACGTACGGGCACTCGTTCAGCATATCCACCAGCTCCAGCCGGATAAAGATGCTGCGCGTCTCTGTCTCTACCAATATCTGAAAAATCTCTGTGATGCCAGCGAAGTGGTCGGACCCGAACTCATCAACCGCTTCTATGCCCGCGCTTTGAGCTTCGAGTACTGGCAGCAGAACAAAGCTCATCTGTTCAACGAAACCGAAAGCCTTCTCCGGCATTTCCAGCAAAGCGGCAACTCCCTCGATCTTCGGGGGCTCTTCGCTGCCTCCGACGTTCAGACCGTGAACGTCGAAAATCTACGAAACCTCGAGGCCGTCGTCGTTCGCACACTCGAAAAAACGGCAGCCAAAGACGACAAGTGGCGGGTCCTCCGAGACGGAGAATCTCGAGTCATCGCGATCACTCTCCACGCCGATCGCCGACTCACCGCTCGCGCTTATTCGCGAACCCTGGCTCTTCGAGACGGTGAGCTCGTCCCGCTTCACTCCGATTTCACTCTCACCTACACCCCCGAGCTGCAGCTCGATCCGAACACGATCCATCAGATCGAGGTCGGCCCGAACACCACCGCTCGTTTCCACGAGGGTGTCGAAGGGCTTCGCGGCGTTTTCGTTCGCGGGTACACGTTCCAGAAGTTCGCATCCCTCGAAGGGGGCGGCCTCCATCGTTATCCGCTTCTCTTCTATCCTCTGAAACGGATCGAGCAGTTCTTCGTCGATCGCAGGACCGACCCGGTTTACCTCGAGCTCACGCGAAGCCTCGAAGAAGCACTCGAGCTCCTCGAAAGCGGTTCGCCCGAAGCGCGCGAGTTCGCGGCGGCTGCGCTCGAGCGCGGACGCTTGGCCCTCGAGCATATTTATCCCGAAGACAAGCTCACGCGCCTCCTCCTCCACCTCGAAAAACGAGTGACACCACACGCGCCACAGGCGCATGAATCAGCCCACGTCGCCGCTCCCGCGGCACCGTCACGCGCAAGCTTCATCGAGCCTGAGGGAATCGATCTCCTCGAAGCTCACGAAGCCAAGCTCGCGGGACGCGCCCCCAAGAAAAAGAACCTCGATCCGAAAGACGAAGCATGGCCCGCGATCAAAAATCTCCCCGTCTGAAGAAGAAACTCAAGTTCGGCGAACCAACCGTCCCCGGCAACGAACCCATGAGACTCAACAAGTGGCTCGCCGAGTGCGGAGTCGCGAGCCGTCGCCACGCGGACGAACTGATCACCGAAGGTTCCGTTCTCGTGAATGGAAAGAAAGTCTTCGAGCTCGGCACCCGCGTCACGCCCGCGAAAGACCGCATCACCGTGAACGGCAAGCCGGTGAAGCCTCAAGCCGAGAAGATCTACATCCTCTTCTTCAAGCCCCGAAACGTCGTCACGACCATGCACGACCCCCAGGGTCGCCCGTCGATTTCGGATTTCTTCCGCCGTCTCCCCGTTCGCGTTTTCCCCGTCGGTCGACTCGATTGGGACACCGAAGGGATGATCCTGCTGACGAACGACGGCGAATTCGCGCAATCCGTGAACCATCCGTCGAAGGAAATCCTGAAAACGTACCTCGTGAAAGTGAGCGGTCACCCGAGTGACGACGCACTCATGAAGTTACGCATGGGCGTTTCGATTCCCGGTGGCCGAGTGGCGGCTCGGGAAGTCGTGCGCTTGCGAGCCAAAGGCGAAGGCGAAAAAGATTGGATCAAGATTTCGATCGCGGAAGGTAAGAACCGCCAGGTTCGCTACATGTTCGAGAAGATCGGCTTCGACGTCTTGAAACTCCAGCGGATCGCGATCGGACACCTTCAAATGCCCTCGACTCTTCAGCGCGGCGACTTCGTGTTCCTCACGCAGGCGGGTCTCGCGAAGATCTTCGAAGAAGACAAACGCAAACTCCCGAAACCGAAACGCAAACGCTCGGAGAAAACCGAGTCACGCGACAAGCAGTCTCGTGTCGCTTCGGCAGCCAAGGCAAAATCGTTCGATTGAATTCGATGCGGCCTCGTCAGCGACGGGGCGAATTCCAAGGGTACCGGTAGACCTTACCGATGACGTTCGCGGCAGGGAGAAATCCCCAGCGTCGACTGTCGTGACTTTGGCTTCTGAAGTCGCCTGCGACGTAAAAGTGACCTTCGGGAACCTGTACTGCCGCGACGATTTCGTCATTTGATTTCTCGTCGAGCACGGTGAGCCGGAAACCTTCGAAACTCTCCTCGACGAGGCTCAACTCGCCGTAGCCTCCTGGTGGACCCAAGCCATCTTCTCTCGCAGGAATTTCCGGCGGCGGGACGTCGAGATTCTTTCGAGCGACGGGTTTGTCGTTGATGAACAACCCGTTTTTCCATTCGATCTTGTCACCTGGTAAACCCACGACTCGCTTCACGAAGGTCACATCGGGCGAGACGGGATACTTGAAGACCACGAGGTCCCATCTGTCGATCTCGAGACCGAAGAGCGCTAGACCCGGGAAGATCAGAAAATCCTCGTTCATAGCCAAAGTCGGCATCATCGACACGCTCGGATTCTCGAAGGCTCGTGGGCTGAAAATGACGAGGATGAGCACCGAGAGAAGACCCGCAATCGCATAGAACCAAATTCGCGCGCGCTTCATTTACCGTCGTCGCCGGCGCCGAGAGGGAGATTGGGTTTCGGCATTCCTTTGAATTCGTCGGATTCTGAGCTC
>JAZKJB010000115.1:0-2256 GCA_040384505.1 Bdellovibrionota bacterium
GCGGCGCTGTCGGTCGCGTAGACGACGCCCTTTCCGTTTTTCTTGGCTTCGACCAACATGGACTCGAGATCTTTTTGGTTCATCTGATCCAGTAAGCGGTGGATGTTCGAGTAGTAGAGCGCATGAATGGTTCGTCCGACGGTGCTCCCACTCCTCAGCAAGAGATCCTCGAGCCATTCGGGCGTGTTGATCATTTCGGATTTCGTCAACGACGCCATCGCATCCCCGATACGATCGGCGACGAATGGGATCATGTAGAACTGCGCCGACTTTCTCGCGATCTCGAAGTCGGGATGGGAGAGGAGCTTCTTTGCGTCGACGGGGCCAGCGGCTTCGATGGACTTGAGCACGGCTTCCATGGAGAAGAGCTCGTTGATTTCCGCTTGGTTCAGTCCATTGTCGGCGGCGAGATCGAAAAGCGTCTTGAGATCGTAGGTTCTGGATTTCACGTAGCGCCGGAGATCGTCGAGCCTGAGCAGCTTTCGCTTCCAGCCCTGAGCGCTCTTTATCTTTTCCGCGTTCTTAACGACGTAAGCTTCCGTCGGGTACGTATAAACGAGAATGTCGATGCCGAAAGCCTCGGCAAATTTACTTTCGATTTCCGTCTGGTTTCCCGTTTCGCTTTGCTTGTACCTTTCGAACAGATCCTGACCAGGGCCCGAACGAATGTCGACGATGCGGGCCGAGGAGTCGATCTCGAGCATCACGACCAATCGCTCGTCACGCGACCACTTCGCAGCGAATTCGACGTTGCGATCGGCGACTCCATAGAGACCTGCGCCAGCGGAGCCCCCCGACGAGGGGAGAATGCCCTGGAAGAGAATCGAGCGGAACGCCTGCTCGGTGTGTGTTCCGTGATAGAGAAAGCCGTCTGGAAAAGCCGAGCGGTAGTCGACCGCGACCGAAGTCGGCGTCAGGCCGAACTTTTTCCAGTTGGCCGCGATCAACTTCGGATCACGGTGCTTCCGGAAGAGATATTGGTTGATCGGCTCGATACCATTATAAACGAGTGGAAGGCGGTCGGCGCCGAACGCCTCGTAAAGCATCTTGGCCGCCGTCGGATTCGTGTACGAGCGAAACGCCTTCTGAATCGTCGAGTTTAGCCATGTCTTGAATTTCTCGTTCTGAATGAGCGGCGAGAGCTCACCTTTCGTCACGGCATCGTCGACCACCTGGCGCACTTTGGCGGCCGATGCGGAGTCGATTTCGGACAGGAGGATCTTGCGATCCGGTAAGGCTTCCCCGTGCGACTGGAAGTAGTTGATCCCGAGCAAACGAAGGTATCGGAGCGCCAGGAGGATGGGATGATTGACTCCCATTCGTGCGTAGTGCGTTGAATCGAAGTCGGCTTTGGACGCGAAGTGTACCGTTGGTCGCCCACGATGGATTTCGTCGAGGCCATCGCCGAATCCCGTAGGTGCGGCGAAGCCGTTCCTTCCTAGACGAATCTTTTCGACCGGGATGAAACCCTGTCTGATTTCCGACTGCCCCTCGGGCGTAGCCGGATCGAAGCGCTTCGAAGAGATGTGGTCGATCTTCTTGATACCGTAGCGAGCGCCGTCGACTCCGATCGTCTTTTCGGCTGCGACGTCGACGTCAGATTCGAACAAGATGAACGATCGAACATCGATGGTCTTCGTCGCTCTCAGTTCCGCGATCTCGGCGCCGAGGCGTCCTTCGCGATCCGCGCTGACGAGGCGTCCTTTCAGCCAATAGAGATAATCCCGGGAAGTGCCGCCGAAGAATTCCGCTTCGGGGACCTTGGCCCAGACGTCACGGAAAAGATTCACCTTGGGAGCGAGCTCGGTCGCGAGCTTCTCGAGCTCGGTCCGCGTCACGGGAGTCGACGACTGCGGTTCCGCCGCATGTGCGACGAAGGGAAGGAGAGCGAGAGCGAGTATCGCTGCGAATCTCTTCATCGTCTTTCTCCCGCCAAGCGCCGCAGTTCCTTGAACGACACGACTTGCCCCATCGACGAAAGATCGGAGCCGAACGTCTCGAGACGCAGATCGAAAGCTCCGTCGTCGAGCATGTGCTGGATGTAGTCGGTGACCTTAACGACGCTATTGAAATCGCTCTCGCCGAAGGTTTTCTGAACGGGGGTCGTGAAGCCGACGGCGTCCGTTCGCATCGTCACGGCGACCAAGCGTTCGAGTTCGGCGTCGGGGAGCAGTGACATGAGGAAGCCAGTACCGGCCTCACGGAAGAATTTGTTCTTCTGCAAAGTGATGAAGACACGAATGCGGTCCTTCACGG
>JAZKJB010000116.1:0-4136 GCA_040384505.1 Bdellovibrionota bacterium
GACGGTGGCGGAATCGCCTGCCACCTGGATCAGGCGGATGGCTTTGCCTTCTTTGTTTTCGAGCACCAGTCTCATAACTACCTCTTGGTTCTCGCATCGGCCCCGCCCGTTCTCGGTGCCTCTGCATTCAAATCTAAAAACAAAACTTCGACCGACTTCGTCCTCAGTGACGAGCCGCCGACTTCTTCAAACGATCTTTGAAATCCGTGCGAACGCCCAGAAGAGCGTCGAGGATCTTGTCTTGCTCGACCGTCGTCACCGCTTCATCCGAGAAGTGGTACTTACCTTGGACCAAGACGTCTTCGAAACTGACGTCCGTCGTTTTCTTTTTACTGAGCGAAGCCGGAACTTGCGCTTCTGCTGCGGCCGGAGCCGCGCTCTCGGCCTGAGCGTTCACGAGGATCGCGGAGACCGCGAGGAAGCTCGCGAAGATCAAGAGCGATCTCAGTGGTTTCATCATCTGCTTCTTCATTTCGATGCTCCTTCGAGCGTAGCCAAGCGTCCTTCGAGATAAGCGACCATCGTCTGACGACCCATTTGCTTTTCGAGCGAGAGCAGCGCTTCGAGGCGATCGCGGCTCATCGGCGTTTCACGAACGGCTTTGCGGGCCGTTTCGAGTGTCGCGAGAGCAGGCAAGACCTTGGCGTTCTCTTGCTTCGCCGCGAGCGCCAGAAGTTCGGCCTTCTTCGCCTCGGGCGCGACGTCCGCGAGTGTCTGGACTTCTTTGACCAAGAGCGCGCGAACGGGACCGTTCATCGCATCGAGGTCTTTGCTCATCGCCGTCGTCGCCGATGTCTGGCTCCAGAACTCGCCGACTTTCTTCGTCACGTCGGCTGCCCGCGTTTGGTGCGGAGCCGCCTGCTCGGCGAGAAGTTGCAGGTACTGACCTTGCTCTTCTTCGCTGAGACCCGCGGGAACCGGCAGCGCCAGAACTTCTTGGTAAAAGCGGTCGTTCTGCTTCGCGAGCATGTCGAGAGTGACGAGCTGAACCGTCCAATCGGCCGACTCGATCGCCTTGGTCACGAGCTTCTCCGTGTCTTCCAGAAGAGCGACTCGTGCTTTCAACGTCTGAGCCATTTTCTTTTGGTTCGAGCCGTCGAGCTGATGGCCCGAGACCCGCGCTTTCAATTTCGAGTACTCGTCGAGGAGCAATGCACGCGTGAGCACTTTACCTGAAGACGTTCCGTTGACGCCCGCTTGCGCGAGAGCCTTTTTCGCGATGTCGAGCGAACCCGTCTTAGCAAAGACGTCGAGGTAGAGATCCGCGAGGACCGCCGGGCGCTTCGCGAGAAGCGCCTTCGATTTCTCGATCTCTTTCAAGGGCTCTTTCGAATCGCGAACGAGTTGAGCCGCGATAGCGACGTTCTTCTCTTCGTCCTTCGAGTCCTTCAGGAACTGGCCGTAGAAAGGCTTCGCGTCTTTATTGGCGAGCTCGGCGTACATCGCGAGCTTCAACCATTTCTTCTCACCCGAAAATTCAGGACCCTCGAGCTTTTGAGTCGCCTGCAAGGCCGTATCGAAATCGAGAACGAGCTCGGCGAGCCAAGCTTTACGCGAGAGAGCGTACTGCTGATCGGCGGCGGTGAGGCTCGGGATGCGCAACATGTTTTCGACGGCGTCACGCGCTTCGCTGTAACGACCCGTCTTTTCGGCGAGGATCAGCTTGTTCTTGTAGAACGAAGCCTTGTCTTCCGGCGTCGCCGTCTGGAGCTCGAAACGCATGAGCGTCGCCCATGCGGTCTCGAGCGAAGCTTTGTCGCCCTTTTCCGCGGTCGCCGTCGACTGTGTGAGGATGGACTTGCGTGCGATGCCGCGGAATTCGCCAGCGTTCTTGGGGAACGCTTGAGCCAACTCCGACGACCAAGCTTCGAGGCGAGTGTCGTCTTTCATGAGAACGAGAGCATCGAGCGCGAGCTCGGCCGCTTGTTCCTTCAATTCGACGCTTCCCGGCTCTTTCGAAAGAGCCACGGCCTTGAGCGCATCGGCGGCCGTCGCATTGTCGCCGCCGTCGTAGATCGCTTTGGCCTTTTGATAACGAACTTCGAGGGCTTTCTTCTTCTCACGGCTCATCGCCAGATAAGAATCGTAAGCTTGGTCGAGCTTCTTCGCGTCTTTCGCTTCTTCCGCGACCTCGATCGCGCCGAGAAGTGAAGTTTCCAGGCGCTCGCCCGCTTCTTTTTTCTGGGTCGCGTCCGTCGTCTTCGACGCGAGCGTCTCGTTCGCGAGCGTCGCCGTCTTGTTGTAGAGCTCGAAGGCGAGCGCGTGCTGCTTCATGTCCGAAGCGACGATCGCGGCCCAGAGAGCCATGTCACCTTCGGTCGGAAACGTTTTGAGATAGCCCTTGTAAGCCTCGAGCAGACCTTCCGACGGAGCTTTTTTCTCCATGCGGTTCCAGTCGACGACGAACTTGCGTAGTCGAGCCTTGAGCTCACTGCAATCGGTCGCATTGCAAGTGCCCATCGACGTCCACATCGCGAGCGCTTGTGCGTAGTCTTTCGCGGCTTCGTTCGTCATCTTCTGCTCCATCTGGAGCTGAGCGAGACGGACGTGGCCTTCGAGACGAGCTTGCGGCTTGGCTTGTTTTTCTTGAGTGAAACGCCACACGGCGATCGACGACTGGGCCTGGCCCAAACGCTCGAGCTCGCTCGCGAGATGCGTGACGTTCGCGATTTTCGCGTTCTCCGGACTCAGCTCGTGGAGTTGCGCCGCTTGGGCGGACGCCTCTTTCGGAGCCATCGTACGACGTGCGATGAAAGTCGCGAGGTCGCGCGAGACTTCTTCCTGGAACTGTTTGTCGACTTGGATCACGCCAGCCGCCGCATTTCGCGACAATAGCTCGGGCGATTTCAAGATCGCGACGAGTCCGTCGGTCGCGGGCTGAAGGCGCCCGTCATTGAACTCGCACCACGCGATCCGGTAAGCCGCGAGACCCTTGCTCGAAGCTTGCGGATTCGCGATCACTTCGCCGTAGTGTTTGCGAGCGAGAGCGTAGTCGCGGCGCTTGAAATAGAGTTCGGCGAGCGAGATGTGCGCTTCGGCACGAGCTTCGGGCGACTTCTGATCGGTCAGAATGCGCGTGTAAGTCGCGACCGCCGCCTTTTGATCGCCGGTCATCTCGTAGAGGTGACCGACTTGAGCCAGCACTTTGCCGATCGACGTGTCGGGAGTCTTCGGCAGGACTTCTTGATAGTAATGGAGAGCTTTCTTTCGGTCGGCGACGCCGGCCGTGCACTGAGTGCAACCCGCCTGGAGCTCCTTCATCGCATCCATCCGCGCGCGCTCGGCGTGCAGATCGGCGAGACGAAGAGTGATCGCGACCTTGCTCGTGTCCGCGGGAGCGAGATTCAGATAAACTTGGGTCAGCTTCGCGATGAGCATGTCGCGCGTCTGCGGATCGATTCCCGCCTGCGCGTGAGCATCGGAACTTCCCAAAAGACCCACAGAAAGAACAGCGGCAAGCGCGAGGCCCGCCGTCATCTTCTTTGCTGTTCCGTACTTCGCATTCTTCATCAAACTCATCGTCCCAGTTCCCCCACCCAGTTGCTCCCCGATTACCGCTTCGATACGACAGCGAACTTGATGTCGCTGAAGCCGGCCTGGCTCGAAGCCAAGACGATACTGTTCAACATTTCGTATTTCAGACGACGGTCGCCTTGGATCGTGATGATCCCGGGGAACTCTTCGCCCGGACGCGTTTCGGTGAAACGCTTGCGAAGATCGAGGAGCGCACCCACGAGACCGTCGGCGCTGACTTCTTTGTCTTCGAGGAAGATCTTGCCTTGATCCACTTTCACGACCGGCTGCCGGTCGAGCTGCTCGCCAGCGACGGCCGACGGAAGCTCCATGCCCTTCGACATGATGATGATCTCGCCGTTCGACGAGAAGCTCATCAGGAGGAAGATCACGAGGATCGAGAACGCGTCGATCAGCGCCGTGAGCAGGAGCTCCGCGTGGACGTGACGTTTGTGCGTCTTGCCCTTCGGAGCGATCGCCGACGAATTGCCGATCACGCTGTGGATCGCGGATGTCTTGATGATGCTATCGTTCAACATTCAGAACCACCTATCAAAGAGGATCACAAAGGCGCGACGCCGAGATCGATCAAACCTGCCGTCTTGAACTGGTCCATCAAATTG
>JAZKJB010000116.1:4146-26421 GCA_040384505.1 Bdellovibrionota bacterium
TCCGGATTCTTCTCCGATCTTCATCATCTGCACCATGATTCCGGGGATCTCGCGATACTTTGAGAGCGCGTCAGAGAGAGCGGTTCCGGCTTTGATTTCTTCCAGGCTGCGATTGATGATGTCTTCGTACACGGACGCAGCTTGCGGTTGGATCAATGCCGTCGTGAGACGCGGCTCTGCTGCCTTCAGCTGTTGAACCGCATTCATGAGTTGCTCGAGATTCGGTTTGCCTTGCAGGCCAGCGATCGTGAACTTCGCGAGTTTCGCGGGAACCTTCGAGTCGCGAACGTCGAGAGTGACGTCTCCGCTCGCGCTCAAAAGAACCCAAACCGTGGGTTTCTTCGCGGTTTCTTCTGCAGCCTGTCCGCCGACGGCTTGCTTCACGTTCACCGAGCCGACTTGCACCCACACCGCAGTGAGGAGCAAGAAGCAGATGCACGTCGACAGCAAGTCGATGAACGGGATCAGGTTGATTTCGAAATCGAGAGCTTTCTTTCGCTTCATCGCCATAAAACAAACCTCGCCAAAAAATCGGCCGAGAGCACTTCGCTCGGCCCGGAACTCGGGCCGAACCTCAGAGGATCATTACGCGTTGGCTTCCGCGTTCTTCGAACCGCGGCCTGCGTTTTTCGCAGTCGCACCGGCCGCTGCCGAGCCACGAAGCGAAACGGCGTCGTACGAGAAGCTCAACCAGTTGAAGGCTTTCAAGCCCGCTTGGTTGATGTCTTCCGCGACCACGTTCGCGCGGTTCTGGAGAACTGCGTAGGCGATCAACGCCGGGATCGCGACGATCAGGCCGTACGCCGTACAGTTCATCGCTTCCGAGATACCATTCGAGAGGAGAGCGGCTTTGTCGGCCGGGTTCGCTTGCGCGACGGCGGCGAACGACTTGATCATCCCGGCGATCGTACCGAGGAGACCCGTGAGGGTCGCGACGTTACCGAGCATCGAGAGATAGCCGACGCGTTTGTCGAGCTGTGCGTTTTCGTGGAGGAGGACTTCGTCCATCTTCCCTTGGATTTCGTCTTTGCCACCGAAGTTCGCTGCTGCGGCTGCACCGGCGTGCACGGCGCGCGAGATCGGATGAGCATCGCGAGTCGCGAGTGCTTTCGTGAGAACGGCATCGATCTCACCGCGGCGGATGTTGTCCTCGTACGTCGTCACGAACTCGAGTTGGTCCGTTTGACGGCGCGTGAACAAGTAGATCGTTCGTTCGACCATGATCGCGATCGAAAGCAGTTGGAATGCGGCGATCGGCCACATCCAAATTCCACCGTGTTCGAAAGCGGTCGGGATAGCTGATAAAATTCCCATTTCAGTCACTCCTTGCGAAAAATTCTCGTGAAACCCTTGAGTTATCTGCCCTGTGAAGAAACCTAAAAAAGCGTACAGAACGCTTGACCTAGGTCCAACATAGAACGCGGTGGGCAGTATCAAAGATTTAGACACGTTGTGTCAACGCAGCGAGAGGAAACGCGCTCCCGAAAGAAGTCTTTTCTAGCTTTTGAAAGAAGCGCTACGAGTCGATAAAGCCGTCTAATATTAGGTATTTAGGCGTCGTGCTCGAAGTGTGATGGAGCTGGCGCGCGCAAGAGTTGTCACCGCTCTCAGGGCGAACGTGAGCGGTCCCAAACCCTTCAGAAGCGAACGATCGTTCGTTTCCGTGAACTTCGGTCAGTCGGTATCAGAAGTAGAAGATCATTCCGGCTCGAAGCGGGCTATCGCCGAACGTGCGAAACCGAACGCCGTTCGAAAGCGATGTCACGGCGACACCCATCTCGACGGAAAAGCCGAGATTTTCGAGACCCGGGAGGAAGAATTCCGATCCGCCGAATCCCATCAGCTCGAAACCGGAATCGGTTCGCCCCGTGAGCTCCTGCGAGAGCAGGCCTGCGCCGGCGCCCATGTAGAAGTTCATGCTGTCTTCCTGGAAGACCACTCGGTAGAGCTTCGCCATGAAGCCGAAGCGCGACGACGATTGCTGTGTGTCCACTCCGAGAGTCGCGGAAACGCCGAGATCGGCGCCGGGATAATACTGAACGGCGACTCCGGGCACGTCCGCGCCGAATTGATTCTTGTATCCGATCCCGAGGCGATTCGAGAGATCCTTCGCCTGCGCATTGAGCGGAGCGAGGGCGATGAAGAGCAGGACGAGGGCGAAGTTGCGAATCATGGAGAGCCTCCGTACGAGTAACGTCGCGACTAGTTTCGCAACTGGCGATCTTGAATCTTCGAAGCCTTCTGTGGAGGTTAGCGGGGTCGAACCGCTGACCTCAAACATGCCATGCTTGCGCTCTACCAACTGAGCTAAACCCCCACACAGGGCTCCGAAGATCGTGCTTTGGTCCGAGACCCGTAGCATCGCGGATCTTCCCCGCGCGAATCAATGGAAATTCATCTCTTGGCGTTCGTGGACTCAAAAATCTTGTCTGCGCTCGAAGTCACGAAGCCCTGATAGATCTTCCCGTCGGGCAATGGATAGCGTCGCGCGAACTCGTAGTAACAAGAGGGAATCTCCACCTCACCGTCGTCTCCCCTCCCGCGGTGTTGAACGCGAAGCCCGCCGCTTTGACGAAATCGCCCAGCGCTCGAAGGTCCTTGAAGCTTTTCAAGTGATTGAACGAGATCGTGAAGTGGTTGGAGCGAAAACCGAAGGCATACAACCACGCCGCGTACTCGGACTCCGCGAGTAACTTCTGATAAGTGGTATGAGACGCCTTCCACTTTCGGCGCGACCACAGGAACGACTCTTTTTTCGTCTCGAGCGGTTCGATCGACTTCGCGGCAAGTCGCGCGGTTTCCTGGACCAGCGGCGAGAGCTTCGCCGTCTCGAGTTGCGAGATGAAAACTTTCGGGAGACGGGTGTCCTCGTGTTCGAGATGCCAAGCGAAGAGCTTCTTCTCATCGAAGACGTAGTCGCCGCGCTTTTCGTAGCCATGCTTTTGGAAAAGCGCGGACATCGCCTCGAGGCCGATTGGCGCGACATCGTAAGTCCGGAGAGCGACGTGATCGTTGACTAGAGCTTCTACGCTCGGATCGATCGCCCGTTCTCGCGCGAGAATCAGATCGTAGATCTTCTTCGCACCGGGGTTGAAGGCGACGTAATCGGTCCAGAGGGAAGAGAAGAGCGACTGGAGAGCTTGAGACGACATGAGCGGAAACTCCATTTTGATGAAGGATCCGTGAAATCCTAACGCCGCTTGCGCGGCGTTAGCAACGCTCGGGAGCCAAAGATCAGCGCCGACGGCTCTTGGATGAATAGAATTCGGTGCGCAGATCCGATTCCACCTCGGCCAAGAGGACCGAGAACATTTCGTTGGCCGGGACTCGGTAGAGCTTCGTGAGGTCACGTAGAACGAACACGGGAGGTTTCGCGAGCCCGCGCTCCCAGTTCGACACGAACTGAGGAGACGAGTACCCGAGTTTCGATGCGACATCGGACTGAGTGAGGTTCGCCTTCGCCCGCTTTTCCTTCAGATACTCGGCCATCGCCATTTGCTTCTTCACCGGGCACTCCCTTAGAGATCGTTTATCGGTTCGATTGGTTTAGTTCGATCTTAACCCGACCTCAACAGGAAAACGCGTTCTCGCGTGCGAAGATTTCGTGCGCATCGGAGACGCGCCTTTAAATATTCTTTATTTATCTGGTCCTTCGGAGAGGTTTCCAGCCCGATAAATAAGCTCCATTGAGTCGATGGAACTCGCACGAGTTGAACGATCGATCACGTCTATTAAGGTTTGCTTTATCCACGTGAAAACAGTCGATTTTTACTAGGTGTTTTTGTTACTTTGCATCTCTACAAGCAAGACACGGAGGACTGAATGAGACTCGTCATGAGAACTCTCAACGATTATCTTCGACAGAAAAGACTCGACAGCGGTCTCAGCCAACTCGACGTCGCGAAAGTGCTCGGATACTCGTCACCGCAATTCGTTTCCAACTGGGAGCGCGGACTCGTTTCGCCGCCCCTCGAGACGATCGCGATCTTGATCGAGCTCTACAAAATTCCTTCGAACGAAGTGATCAACAAGATCCTCGACGAAACTCGCGGCTACCTCGAATCGCATCTCTCGAAGAGCAAGAAAAAGAAGCTCTCGGCTCGCAAGCGCGCCTGACCGACCCTTGGGTGGGTTCCTCTCGGGCCCACCCCCCGCCTTGTCATCGTCCTCGAATTCAAGTTAGCCTCGGTTCGTGGCGCCACACCTTCTCATCATTCGCTTCTCGAGCTTCGGCGATATCATCCACGGCATCGGCGTTCCGATGGCGTTCAAGGAGCGATTCCCCGACGCGCGGGTCGATTGGATCGTCCGCTCGGACCTGAAGGGGCTCGTCGAGAATCATCCCGCGATCGATCGCGTGATCGCTTTCGATCGTCGCGAAGGCTGGCGGGGCCTCTTGCGCCAAGCTTGGCGACTCGCGAAGTCGGATTACACGCATGTCTACGATGCCCACTCGAACGTCCGCTCGTTTTTCGTGCGGCTCGTCTTTCTTCTCGCGGGATCGAAAGCTTCCGTCGTCGTGAGATCGAAAGAGCGATTCCAACGCTGGAGGCTCTTCCGATTCAAGAAGAGCTCGATGCCGAAGCCTTATCGCTCGGCCGATTCGTTCCATCGTCCTCTCGCCAAATGGGGGCTCGCGCCGGTCGTGCCTTCGGGGCCCCAGTATTTTCCGCGAACTTCGCTTCCGAACGACGTCGAGTCCGCACTTCTCTCCCTTCCCAAACCCTACGTCGCCCTCGCGCCGTCGGCGGCTTGGGAGATGAAGCGTTGGCCGATCGAACATTGGATTTCGCTGATGAATGGGCTTCCGCATGCGAGCTTTCTACTGCTCGGCGGACCCGAGGACGAGTTCCTCACTGAACTCGCCCTCGCCGTTCCTGGACGTACGCTGAATCTCGCGGGGCGCTTGAGTCTCGTTCAAAGTGCGACGCTCCTTCATTCCTGCGCGCTCACGATCGCGAACGACACGGGCATGATGCACGTCGCGGATCAGATGGAACGCCCGACGATCGCACTCATCGGTCCGACGGCGTTCGGGTATCCGAGCCATTCGAAGTCCCGGGCTCTCGAGATCGAGCTGTGGTGCAAACCCTGCTCGAAAGATGGGCGCGGCCGCTGTGTCAACGATCTCTACAAGCGTTGTCTCGTGGACTTGAGACCTGAGCGGGTGATCGCGGTCGCGAGAGAGGTGCTCGGATGAGTTTTTATCCTTTGTATCGTCTCTTCCTCGGCCCTCTGTCTCGCCTCCTCTTTCGAATCGCGAGCGCGTTCGATCCGAAAATCCGTCGTGGCTTCGAGCTTCGCCGAAAGGTCGACGGAAAACCGGCCTGGAAAACGCCGCCCCTCGAGCGGCCCGTTTGGATTCATTGCGCCTCGGGAGAGTTCGAATACGCGAAACCCGTCGTCCTTCGACTGAAGGAACGAGGCATTCCAGTCTTGGTCACCTACTTCTCGCCGACTTACGTCGAAAACATCCGGAAGTTCCCGGGCGTTTCATCGGTCGTGCCGCTTCCGTGGGACCGGAAAAGTGAAATGAATGCCTTCCTCGATCATCACCGTCCGAGGGTTCTCTTGGTCGCGAGAACCGATGTCTGGCCGGAGATGGCGTGGGCGACTCGCGAGCGATCGATTCCTTCGCTCCTTTTTTCCGCGACGTTGACCGCGAGCTCCGGTCGCGCACGTGGACTCGGTCGATGGATGGGCCGGCACGTTCTATCGGAACTTCGTGAAGTTTGGTGCGTGAGCGAGGGTGATCGCTACGTCTTCTCGACGATCGGCGTGGGAGCGAACGTCAGAGGCGACACGCGCTACGATCAAGTGCGCGCCCGTCTCGCGGCCCCCAAACCGTTTCGTTCCGAATTGTTTCTCGACGATCCTCGGCCCGTCTTCGTCGCCGGATCGACCTGGACGGAAGACGAAACGGTCTTGATCGACGTCGTCAAAGAATTGAAAAGCCAGGTGCGTTTCGTTTTCGTCCCGCATGAGCCGACAGCCGAGCATTTGAGCGAGCTCGAAAGCCGTTTGAAAGCGAAGGGACTTTCGAGTTGCCGTTACTCGACGGCGAAGAATTGGAAGGACGACGTGCTCGTCGTCGACCAAGTCGGCATTCTCGCCGAGCTCTATCTCACGGGGCGCTTCGCCTTCGTCGGCGGATCGTTCCGGAAGACCGTTCACAGCGTGATGGAACCTTTGGCGGCGGGCTGCCTCACGTTCGTGGGTCCTCTGCATGTGAACAACCGCGAAGCTCTCGAGCTGAAAGCGATCACGGCGTGGAACGGGCTCACGTGCGTGGAAGCCGTGGACTCGGCTCCCGCGATGATCAAGCGGTTGAGAGTCGCGCTTCAGACGGATCCGAAATTCTTGTCGGCGAAAATCAGCGCGGAGATCGAAGCGCGCGGCGGCGCTTCCGATCGAGTCGTGGAATGGATTTTCAGGGTCTCTTGATGATGGTGCCTTCGCGGGTGAGGTAACCCGGAACGGTCGACATCTTGCCTTGCAGGAATCGATCGTACGCCGAGGTCAGCTCCGCGAGAGGCATATCGCCGAGGTCGATTCGCTCGTTCTCGATCGCGCTTCGTCCGATCTTGAGCACGTCGAGTTTTCGAATGTCGCGATCTCCCGAAAGCAGCATCAAGAAGTACGCATAATCTCTCTGACCGCGCATCGAGAGCAACCACGGCAGATTCGAAGGATCACGCTGATCGAGCATGTTCTGTTCGCCGGTCGGCGAGCCGAAGGTGTAGTAGCGCTCGGTGAACGAAAGGGGCTGCGTGTTCACGAAGCCCCCGCAGATGAGGAGCCCACGAAGTGCCAGCATTTCGCCACGGCCTCCGCCACCGAGGAGATTGTCCATCCATCCGACCTGCAAGGACGACGTTTTCGCGAGGAAGTCGGGACGCACTCGCACGATCGCGCAATCCTCGTACTTCTTCATCGTGATCCGGAGCTCTTTCTGCTCCATGTGAATGACTTTACCGCTCGCGACCTGGAAACCCTTCGAGACGTCGTTCGACTGACGGAACCCACGACTCACGTCGACGCCGACGCCGAGATAACCGGGAACCGAGGTGATGAATTTCATGAACGGCGAAGCGGCAGCGCCCTTACCCAAGGTCATGCCGAGCTTCGAGAGCTCACCCGTGATCCCGCCCGAACCCCAACCCGCGTTGAAACCCCAGCCGAGGCTCTTCGAGTGAGAGAATCCGACCGTCGTGCCGGCTTGGATGTCGAGATCGCGACCGAAACCGGAGGTGGTTTGGCTCTGGACTTCGAACGCCCGTGCACGGCGATCGACGGCGAAGACTTTCTCCCAGCCTTCGCTCTTGAGCATGCGCAAGCAGAGCTCGATCCAAGCTCCCTTGCCGCCTTCGACTCTTTGCATTTGCTCAGGGCTGAGCTTCGCGCGAGGAAGTCGGCCCATGAAGTAGCCGCAAAGACCTTGCGCGAGATTCTGCGGGAGCGGCACTTCTTTGTGGATGAACTGATGCAGATCGTTCTGCGTCACCGCGGGACGAGCGAGGACGTTCACTTGAGCGAGAAGATCGCCGAGCGCATTCGTCTTTCTCAAGACGATGTTGTTCGCCGCGAGACGCGGATCGCTGGCGAGCATCGCTTTTTCGCTGAAGAGAGCGACGTATTCGGCATTCGCGCGTTGGGCGAAGAGACCCATCTTGCGCTCTTCGATCATGCGCTTGCGATAAGCTTCGCGGTCCGCTCTCGCGATCGCATAAAGCTCGTCCACTTTCTTCTTCGCGACCGGATCGACGGCTTTGATGACGTCGGGTGAAGAATTACGTTTCACGATTCGATCGATCTGATCGGTCGAAGGACCTTCCGTCATCTTGTCGGCGGCGAGGACGATGCTTCCATCCTTTTCGCCCTTCAGCCACATCGGCGAAATGAACGTCGGCGTCACGACTTGTGACGAACGATCGATGAGCGACGCGGGGTCGAGACCGGGCGTGCGCTCGAGATAAGGATCGTTTTTCGGAAGCTTCTTCTCGTCGAGCACATAGAGTTCGAAGACGAAGTAGGTTCGCGCGTTGAGAATGGTCAAATTGGGAATCGCGAAGTCGAGATCCGCTTTCAACTCACCACCGAGGACGTCGACGATGCGATTCAAACCGCGCATCGGAAGCACGAGCATACGAGTGACGCCGTCGAAACCCCGGACCGGCGCGACGAACGCCGACTTCAAGAGATAGCGGCCCGTGCGAAGCGGTTCCGGCATGTGATTGAGACCCGCCAACATGTTGCTCGGGCGATAGGCGCGGACGGGAACGCGGATCGCGACCGTCTTCACGATCTGCATGGCGAGGAAGTCGTCGACCTCGTACTTGTAGAAGCCCATCGTGTTGAATTCGATGCCATCGGCGAGGATGCGCGAGCGGATCGTGCTCTTGTCACGATCGTTCACGTCTTTGATGAACTGCGGCTTCGCCATGACGTCGGTCGTGAAATTCCAACGCTCGTATGGTGCAACGGCGTAGGCCATCGCCGTCGTCTTCGCGCCCGACTCGTGAGAGATCGCGACGGGAACGACGGTCCAATGCTCGGGAGAGTAGTAATAGTGCTCGATTTCCTCTTCCCAGATGAGGCAACCCTTTTGTGCCGTCGTCGAATCGACCTCGAGGGTCTTCTTCTTGATCTTCTGTCCGTTCTTCTTCGTGATCTCGAACCATACGCCGATCGCAGGACGTCCGCCGTTCGAGAGATCTTTCACGCAAGATTTCACCGAGTACTTCACGATCCTGAAATTCGCCGCTTCGTCACTCGAGAAACCAGAATAGCTAGGCTCGGGCATCGTGAACTCGAAGGTTCCGGCGCGCGTGACGGAGATTTGATTCTGATTCGAAGACGGCAACATCGTGCCGTTCGGGCCCGTCGGCGATGAACCTGGCGAAGCCGAAGATCCGGAGACCGCAGTGGTGCGCTCGACGGAATCATAGACGAACTTGCCATCGGCGTTCGACGCTTTCAGTTCGCCCGTCAAACCACCCGAGTGCGTGATCGCCGCGAGATCGCCGAGATCGTAGAGTCCCTCGAACGCTTGCAATCCGAGCGGTGCATCGACGGGAGTGACGCGAATCGCGAGTTGATACTCGACGGAAGCATCGCCACCCTGGATCTCGAGGGGAATGACCGCGCGATAACGGCTACCGTCGAGAACCGCGCGAATCGGACGGCTCGACGAAATGGTCTTCCGAGCGGACTGACCGCCCGTCGTTTTCGACTCGATCAAGGTCGCCGAAACGTCCATCTTCGCGCTGGTCAGAGCGAGTTTCACCGGAGCTCCGGTCACGTCGGTCAAGAGGATCGACGGAGAAACCTGAAGCTTGAAGTTGCGAACGAGCTTCCCTGCTTCTTCTCCCGGGGTGTTTTCGACCGGAAGATTCTCGACGTAGAGCTTACGTTCGACCGAGGCGCCACCGAGGGCGTCGGCAACGTCGGATTCGTTCGCCGTCATTTCTGCGGGAACTTGAGTGTAGGCGAGATCGGCGAACTCGGTGGCCTTGTCGTTGAGGTTCCACGGATTGATCGCGAGTTTCAACGTGCGAGTTCCCGTCGCCATTCCACTGCCGACGATGGCGCGAGTGATCGGGAGATATTTTTCCTGAGCGAGAAAGTTGAAGGCGATCTTTTCCGACCACTTGATACAGCCACTTTCGTCGGCCTTCAGCGACTGCGACGCGCGCCCACCATTCACGGTGAACGAATGGCCCGCGAGCGCTTCTTCGGTCCGGCGATCTTTCAAGCAGGTCTTGAAGGTGAAGAGCTTTTCCTTCGGGATCGAATAGCCTTCGACGAGAGCCGACGTCTCCGAAGTTCCCTCGACCTTGTCGTTGAAGAAGGTCGCGCTGTCGTCGCTCATCGCATGAGTTCCCGGCTTCACGCAACCTGCCGCGAGAACGAGCGATGCCGCGACGGTCAAAGCCGATTTCAGCAAGGATTCGAATTTCGAAGCGCCCGTTTTACAAAACATCATACAAAGTCTCGAATCGGATCCGGATGAAAGACATGCGGCTTTGAAGCGTACTCGGATTGATCAAATCGCTATCGACGTAGTCGAGACCGGCTTTGAAACCGGCATTCTTGAACGTGGCGTCGATCTTCGCGTACCAGCCCGTGCGATTGTTGTGGCCATAGACGGAGTCGTTGTAAAACCCGGGAGCGACGTCGCTCTCGGAAAAGAAAGATCCGACTTCGGGCGCGATATTAACGTCGCCCGCGAGCGCGATCTCGAGGCCGGTCGAAATGGTCTGACCACTTGCAAAGCTCTGATCCGCTTTCGTGTTCTGGAGCATTTGACCCGCGACGTTCCATTCGAGCGAACGCGTGACCGCGACTTTCGACTCTCCGCCTGCAACGTAACCGTCGAATTCATACTTGAAACGTGAACGATTGGCGCTGATCGGCGTGACGGTGTTCCCGTATCTCTCGCTCTCGATCGCGACCGTGGAAGGAAGGCTGCGGAACGCAAAATGAGTTCCGTAGACCAAGAGTTTCACGTTCGGGATCGCTTCGCTGCGAAGAGCGAGCGTCTCGGTGGTGAACGACGGCGTGACTTCCGCTTCGATCGCTTTCGTCGAAAGCGATTTCGAAGTCGGGATCGTTTGCTGAGCTTTGACTTCGACGTTGAAAGCACGCGACCCGAGGAGCACGCGCTCTTTCACGCCGGGGAACGGCTGGCTCGAAACGAGGAGCGGAGAATTGAGATGCCCTTGATCGATCGCGCCTGCGGAGATGCTCATACGATCGATCGGCTTCACGACGATGACGGCTTCTTTCAGGCTGACTCCGCTCGCGGGAGTGTTGTCGCCGAAGCGCGACTGAGCATAGCCGCTCTGCATGCTCACACCGGCGGCGGCCTTGAGCTCGAGGCTCGGGAGGAATTTGTAATCGATTTTGCCGTTGAGGCCGAGTCCGGTCGTTTGCGCTTGCTGTTGCTCGTCGCTGTAACCTTCACCACTCACTTCGAGATTCCACGACGCTTTCACGTTTTTCTTTTTCGAGGGAACGTTCGTGCTGAGAGTTGCTTTCGTGTCTTGCGCGAAAGCTTGCGGAGCGACGGCGACGAGGACAGTGAAAGCAACGACCAAGCGGAGGAAAATCCCCACTGATTGGCGCTGATTCGACTCGATTCCATCACCGACTCGCATGCGTACTCCCGAACCCTGTTAAGGGTCCTTCCCGAATAATGTTCAAGAATCGTTCTCGGAATGAAACGCCGGGCGGTCAAAAATACCGGTGATTTCATTGATGTTTTTGAGGTCGAGTGCGGCCTATGGGTGACGTTTCACTAGACGGTCGGCTCAAGAACGGCACGGAGGACCCGCAACGATGTAAACCATCGTTATTCGTGTCGGATTCCCAACGAACGCTCGATGAACTTCAAGGATCGGACTCCGAACCAACTGAAAGCCTCGCCGTCGACGATGGCTTTCGGGAATGGCAGGTGGGCGATTTCGGACTTTTTCTTTCCGAAGGGATACGGTTCGGAAGAGAACAGCAAGATCGTTCCCGAGGGAAGGTCTTCGAGCGCTTCGATGACGGGGTAACGTGATGCCGGATTCCCCGGCTGAAGATCTCTCGTGGGACTCACTCCGACTTTTTCCAAGACGGAAGCGATGAACGTCCCCCGACTCACCGCCATCCACGGGTCCCGCCAGATCAGATAACAGACCGCCGCCGCATCGGGCGGGACTTCGCCGATCCACTCGATGACACCCGGCCACTCTCGTGGAGCCCGCATCGCCGACGGCGTTTCGCTCACGCGCATCCACCGCGAACCCAGAGCTTCGAATTTTCGTGCGACATCTGTGGCACTGCTTCGGGCAAATTCTTCGGCGATTCGCGCCGACTCTCCTGCGCAATCGTCGACGCTTCGAATGTGTGTGACGCAAGTTCGGAACTCACCCAGCGATTCCGCCATCTCCCTCGTGTTCTCTTCACGATCGAGTAAGACCAAATCGGGCGCTAGCGAACGGACGACGTCGAGCTTCAAATCTTTCGTTCCGCCGACGACCGCGATCGATTTCACCATCGGCTCCGGATGAACGCAAAATCGAGTACGTCCGACCACGTTCGCACCGCACGCGAACAAGGTCTCCGTCCACGAAGGAACGAACGAGACGATCTTCATTTCGATTTTCCCGAGGGTGGATAGGGACAATGGCGGCAACCGGAACCGCAACAAGACCCACGTCTGAGAAGATAATCGCGAGTGAGGACGAAGAGACCGTCCTCCATCGTGTAATCACGCCCCTCGACCAAAGGGGTCTCGGAGTCCCCTTCGGGCATTTTACTGGGCTTCCGCTCCGGAGGGAGCCGGCTCATCTGTTTCTGGTTCTTAGCGCCGACTCGTCTGGGAGATTCCGGAAGGACGAGCACGCGGGAGCGAAGACGGACTTGAGATCCGCGCGCGAGAGTGCGGCTTTCGCGAAGAACTCTTTCGGCTCCATCTCGTAGGCACCTTTCATGTAGACCGAGTCGGACTCCGGTTTCGGCACAGGCTTGGCCGCAGCTTCACTCGTGCGATCGCCAGCGACGGGAGACGTTTCCTTGCAATGCGGATCGGAACCTTTCGGAGCTTTCAGACCCAACCAGTGACCGGTGAGAACCGCAAGCTGCGCACAGAACGGCTCGTTTGCCGCTTCGATGGCGGCCCAATGACAGCGCCGGCGTTCGATTTCGACCGGAAGCTTCGCGCAGCGATCCGTGTCTTTCTTCAAACCGTCGGGATAGATCCGCGCACGATCGGGCCAAGTCTTGATGACGAATGCTTTCTCTGGCCCGCCCGTGACGGCGCCGAGCTCGATCATCGGTGAACCGGTTGCCGGCTCTTCGTCGACGCTCAAATTGAACGTCATCGCGACACTCACGCCGCCCTTTTTCAGGGATCGCTGGAAGACGCCGTCGATGCGGCCGACGCAAACGTTGGCGAGCACGCTCTTCACCGACTCGTGCGTGGTCTTCGTGACCTCGGAATCGTAATCGACGCCGGGCTTGATCGAGAGTTGCAGCTGCGAGCTCGCGCTCTGGACGTCGTAGCGATACGTATGCTGAACTTTCGCGTAAAGACCGTCTTTGCCGACTTCACAAATCGAAACCGTCGCGTTGACGACTTTCGCCTTCGAAGGGCGAATCTCTTCCGCGCATTTCGCGAACGCTTGACCGATCGGCGTTCCGGGAACGGTCTTCACGGGAACGTAGTCTTTCGAAGGACCGCATGCGACGACGGTGAGAAGTGTCGCGAGAGTCGTGAGCGGCAAAAGATAAGCGTCCGATGGTCTCATTCGGGTCCTCTGAATTCGAAGCGCGATACTGGATCGCGCATTTCGGTTGCAAGCTCTGTGCAGACCTTGGTCACCTGTGAAATTCTTCTCGGTCGCGAGGCGAACTCGCATCACTGAGAACGACGTTCCCTGGGGTTACCGAGATCGTCCTACGATGTTTTTCAAAGTGCACGCTCTAAAGCGGCTCTATCGCGCGACGTCGCCCGACTCACAAGCGGCTTTCGACTGACGAAATCTGGCGCAAGGCTTCATGTTTCGAAGCATCCGGCCCTCGAATTGCCATGCAAAAACTCCTCAAGTACGCTTGCGACTCTCGTTCGGAAAGGACCCTTCGATGACTGCCTTCACTCCCCTTCGCCAGCTTCCCCCGACCGCCGGATACAAAAAAGCCGATGTGCTCGTCGTCTTCGGTGAACTCTTCTCCCGCGGGTACGCGAACGGGATCGTCGACGAAGCCGAACGCAACGGACTGACGGTCGTTCGCTCGACGGTCGGGCGTCGCGACGAGAACGGCCAGCTCCGCTCCCTCAATCACGAAGAAGTCGCGGCCCAACCGAAACCGTTCATCAACGTTCCTCTCGAAGCCGGCTTCGACATGGATCCCGCGAGCGACGGCACGACGCCGGTCGCGCAACTTGCGGGAGTGAAACTGAACGAGTGGGAAAACACGAACCTCGATTGGACGAAGATCGAAGAGTCCCGCAAGAAAGGGATCGAACGCTTTCGTCAAAACGTCGCGCGCTACATGAAAGAACTCGAGACCCACATCCCGAAAGGCGCGAACGTCTTGTTCGCCCACACGATGGCTGGCGGCGTTCCGCGCGCGAAGATTCTGATGCCCGCGATGAACCGAGTGTTCAAAGGCACCGGCGATCGACACGTCGCGAGCGAGACGTTCTGGAAATCCGACCTCGGTCGCCTCTCCGAGGTGAGCTTCGAGGAGGTCACGGCGAACACGCTTCGACACCTCATCGAACTGAGCGCGCCCCTCCGAGAGAAGATCGAAAGTGACGACGGGAGCGTTCGGTACGTCGCCTATGGATACCATGGGACGGAAGTCCTCATCGGAGGCGAGTACCGCTGGCAATCGTACGCACCTTACGTTCAAGGCTGGGCGAAGATGAAGCTCGAGGACATCGCTTCGGAGTCCTGGAAGAAGGGCGTGAGGGCCACGGTGTACAACTGCCCCGAGATCCTGACGAACTCGTCTTCGATCTTCGTCGGTGTCGAAGTCCCGCTCTACCCGTTCATGGCTGCGCTAAAAAAAGAGGCGCCTCAAAACGCCAAGGCGAAGCGCGCCCTCGAGAAATGTCGCGAGCTCTTGAAGCCGGAGCACACGCTCGAGAGCGTTCAATCGTTCACGGATGCGACGTTGACCTCCCCTGAGATCCGAGCGCAGAGCAAATTCGAGGGCTGGCCCCAGCACAACGCGAAAGCGCAAATGGAAACGCTCATCGCGGCCGCGGAAGGTTTGATCGAAATGCACAAGGACCCCAAGAACCTGATCACCTTCGTGTTGAGCGAAGAGATTTTCAAGGCCACCGGCTTCGTCATGTATCATGACAGCTGGAAGCCGCAGGCTCCGGTCTCGTGGCTCGGCCACGACGTCCTCGCGAAAGCCCTCGCGAGCGACAAGACGCTTTAAGCGGCGACTCAGAAGGAATCGATGTCACTCGCGAGCGGATTTTCGGTCACCTACGAAGGCATCAAGCTGATCGGATATTCGGTCGCCGGCATCACCACGAGCATCGCGATGCCCGACGCTGAAGTTTGCTTCGACGTCGGGCAAGGACTCCCCTATCAGATTCCGATCCCGAACATCTTGCTCACCCATGGTCACATGGATCACGCCTCCGGCATTCCGTATCTCATCGCCATGAAGAACATGACGAGTCAGCCCGTCCCCGACATCTACATGCCGGAGTCCCTCGTCGAGAACATGAAAGAGCTGATGAAGGTCTGGGCGAAGATCGATCAACACACTTATCGCTTCAACTTCATCCCGGTCGCGAACGGCCAAGCCGTTCCGCTGAAGAATCCTTACTACTTCAAACCATTTCGTACGATCCACAGAGTGGATTCACACGGCTACACGATCTTCGAAAAGAAGAAGAAGCTGAAAGAGGAATTCAAAGACCTCGCCCCCGCGGAACTCGGCCTTCTGAGACGACAAGGGCGAGTTCTCGACGATTTCATGGAAGAACCGGTTCTCTCGTTCACGGGCGATACGAAAATCGAATTCCTCGACTCCGAGCAAGTTCGGAAAAGCCGAGTTCTCGTGATGGAAGTCACGTACTGGGACAAAAAGAAGACCGTCGCGAACGCGAGAGAATGGGGCCATATTCATTTCGACGAATTGCTCGAACGCGCGGAAACACTCGAGTGTCGCAAAGTCGTCTTGATTCACGCGTCCGCGAGATACAACACGGCCTATCTCGAACAAATTCTCGCCGCTCGATTGCCGGAACATTTGAAAGATCGATTCACGCTCTTCCCGCGACCGATGTGAGGTAAGGGAACACCCTCGTCTCTCAAGGACCGGTGACATTCTCTTCTCGTTCTCGAAATACATGTGATGTCCGTTCCCTGTTAACAATATGTGAAGGGAGGGGAATCTCATGGAAGAGGCGCCACCAGGCGGCCCATCGGGCCGTATGAGCATGAGAGAAAACGAGCGGACCACGGGTCTCGGCTCTATTTTGCAACCGGGTCCGATCGTTTGGGCCATCGATCCCTTCTGCGACCGCAACGATTACGAAATTCAACTCAACACCGCCGATACGATCAGGCGGATGTATCCCGAAAGCGAAATTCATCCCGTTTACGTCTTGAGCGAAGAGACCTTCAACGACCGAGGCTTCTCGAATTTCCTGAGACCTGCTCTCAAACCGCTAGCTCTCAAGTCCCTTCGTGCCTTCATCAAAGAAGCGAACGTGGAACTGGTTCGAAAGCCCCGCGTTCTCGTCGAGGAAGCTGCGTCGCGAGCCGCTTGCGCTCGTAAACTTCTACGATATGCAGGACGAATCGGCGCAGCAGGACTCGCCGTTTCCGCCACACAACGTCGAGGTTTGGCGCGTTTTCTCGTCGGCAGCTTTTCCGAAGCGATCATGAGCGCTCATCATCTTCCGGTCACGGTCGTCGGTCCCGTGACGACTCGCCCGATGGGGTCCCCGAAAGTCATCGTCTACCCGACCGACTTCTCCGGCGATTGCTTCGAGGCCTTTCCTGAAATCGTAAGCCTCGCTGCCAAGTTGGGAGCCGAACTTCATCTGTTCCACAAGACCGTCCATACTCTCGATCCGATGGTCCAGAGCGGAGTTCAAATGCTCGGAGGAGGATGGGTCTCGGTCGAGGTCTATTTCGGAGGTGAGCCTCGCGACCACTCCAACGAAGCGAAAGCTTGGATCGATGAAGCGTCGCGATCGAACGTGAAGGCGCGCTTCATCTCGGAGAATTTTCGTGAACCCACATCGGATGCCATTGTAGAGTACGTGAGAAAACTCAGTGGTGCCTCTCCGATCGTCGCAATGGTTTCGCGTGCGGGTCAGGTCGCCAGCTGGCTCTTGGGGAGCGTGACTCGAGACGTGATCCGAACGTGCCCTGCACCGGTTTACGTCGCCGCCCGCCCCCTCTGAAGTCAGAGGCTCCTCTGGATTTTCAACCGGAGGAAATTTCTGATGTCGAAAAAAATCCTGAGTACGCTCGTCGCCGTTTCGTTCGTCATCGTCGGTTGCGAAAGCACGCGATCCAAGAAGGCCGAACTGCCCACCCCGAAGAACGGTTGGTCGGCGAAGATGCAAGCGCTGTCGACGACGCTTTCGGATTTGCTCCCACTGGTGACTTCGAAGAAGAAGTTCGCCGACCCCAAGAACGACGCGCGAATCGAAGCGGACGTGAAAGCGGTCCGCGCTCTCGCGCACTCGCTCAAGACGGGAGAACAACCGTCGTCGGATCCCTCGATGCAGATCATGACCGGCCTCTTCGAGGCCGATATCGCACGAGCGCTCGACGCCTTGAAGACGGGCAATCGTGATTACGCCCGCCACGTCCTCAAGGATACGACTTCTTATTGCATCCAGTGCCACACGGCCACGAGCAACGGGCCCGATTTTCCGCGACTGAATCTCGACATCGACACGAAAGATCTCACGCCCGTCGATCGCGCCGAATTCTATGCGGCCACTCGTCAGTTCGATGCGGCCCTCAGCTCGTACATCTCGGCGCTCGACGATCAAACCTTTGCGAGCGAAGATCCGTTCGAATGGGAAGCCGCCGCTCGCGGCGCGCTCGCGATCGCGGTTCGCGTGAAGCAAAATCCAGCCGACACGATGAAGGTCATCGCGGCCGCGAAGTCGAATTCGAAACTCGCGAAATCATCGAAGACCGCACTCACGTCCTGGGAAAATTCCGTGAAGGAATGGGCCAAAGAAACGCAAGCGAGCGCCGAGACACCGCCGCAGATGCTTCAGGAATCCGAGACGTTGATCCGTCGCGCGCAGAAGCGCCAAGAATTTCCGCTCGATCATTCTCAAGACATCTTGTACTTCCGCGCCGGCAGCCGCCTCCACGAACTGCTGCAGCAACCGCCAGCGACCAAAGGACATAGCAAAGAACTCCGCGCGCGCGCGCTCTATTGGGCGGGCGTCGCGAGCGAAGCGACCCGGGACATGAACTTCTGGACGATGCACGAAACCATGTACGAGCAATGCATTCGCTTGCGCCCCGGCACTGAACAAGCGCGCCAATGTTTCGCGCGGCTGAAGGAATCCGTCACGCTCGGCTATACCGGCTCGGCCGGAGTGAACATTCCCGCGGAGGTTTCCGCGAGATTGGAATCGTTCCGCGTCATCGCGGAAGGTCCGAAAGCTCAAGCTCCGACGCCGGAAACCGCGAAGCCGAGCGACAAACCCGCAGAAGCCACACCCGAGAAGAAATAAAAAAGCCCCGGCTTTTCGAGCCGAGGCTTTTCAATGAGAACCGATTTCATGCGGGCCGCGATCTCGGGCCTGCACTCTCGATCACATCCGCGCGTTCGCGATCGTTTCGCTGCCCTTCAAGTTTTGCCCGGCCGCCATCGCGCCGAGCGACGGCCCGCCGCGATTGCAAATTTCGATCGCGTGCTCGTCTTTGAATCTCTTTTGATTCGCGACGAAGAGCTCGGCCAGTTTCTCCACCTGTGGACCCTTGGGAGCCGCGAGGATTTCAGGGTCGATGCCCTTCGCTGACATCGGAACGTCGAAGCCGAAGATCGGGTGCTTTTCCATGGGCGAACGCTCGAGCTCGCCCGTCTGGATCATCTCGAGGAGCTGGCGCGTGACTGCGAGCGGGAATCGTTTGCCGCCGTTCGCGTAACCGCCTCTCCAGCCGGTGTTCAAGAGATACACGCGAGCTCCTGCGGCCTTCACGCGTTCGGCGAGAAGATTCGCGTAAACCGACGCCGCTCTCGGCATGAACGGAGCACCGAAGCACGCGCTGAAGGCGGCTTTGGGTTCCTTCAAACCGATTTCCGTTCCGGCGACTTTCGCGGTGAAGCCCGACATGAAGTGATAGCGCATCTGCCAGTCGTCGAGACGAGCGACAGCGGGAAGTGCTCCGAACGCGTCGGCCGTCAGGAAGACGATGCTTTTCGGGAGCGATGCCTCGCGGGTTTGATCGAAGACTCGCGAGAGGGCGCTTAGTTTGTAGGAGCCGCGCGTGTTCTCAGCGCGTGAAACGTCGAAGAAATCGGGAACGCGAGTGGTTTCGTCGAAGACGACGTTTTCCATGATCGCGCCGAAGGACTGCGTCGCACGGAAGATATCCGGTTCGCTCTCCTGGGAGATGTTGATCAGCTTCGCGTAGCAGCCCCCCTCGAGATTCGTGAGACCCGTCTTGCTCCAGACGATTTCGTCGTCGCCGATCAAGTGACGACCGGCTTGCGCCGACAGCGTCGTTTTTCCGGTGCCCGAGAGACCGAAGATCACACAAGCGTCCGAGCCGTCTTCGCGGCAGTTCGCCGAAGAGTGCATCGGGAGGATGCCGTTGATCGGAAGCAGATAGTTCGCGAACGAGAAAGCGCTTTTCTTGATCTCGCCCGCGTAGCGCGTACCCGAGATCGCGACGCGCATGCCGCTCGGATCGAGCAAGATGACCGCGTCTTCGGGCGAGGTCACGCCATACGCCGAAGCGGGAGTCATGGGATCGTGGAAAATTCGAATCGGTGTCTGCTCACCCGAGACGTTCGAGCGGGTCGCTTCGACGAGAGACATCACGGGTTCGGTGCGGAACATGTTGTCCGCGAATGCCGCATGCCAAGCGCTCGTCGTGACGACTTCGAGAGGAAAAGGACCGACGAAGCCACGAACGCGATAGGTTTTGCGATCCGCGAGTCTTTTCTCGAGAGCGGAGAAGAATCCACGAGCTTGCTCGGCGTCGAAGGGCTTGTTGACGTCGCCCCAGTCCACGCTGGTCTCGGTTTGCGGGTCACGAACGATGAATCGCGAGCTCGCGGCACGACCGGTGAACTTCCCGGTTTCGACCGCCAACGCACCGCTAGCAAGGAGCTTGGCTTCTCCGTTACGGATCGCCTCTTCGAAGAAAGACACATTCATGATGAATTCCCCTTTCGCGTCGACCGACGTCGCAACGCTTGTCACCTTTAACGCATTGAGGAGATATTCACTAGATGAGCGAGGCGTGGCAATCGGAACGTTTATTTTTCGAAGGAGACGATTTCCTCGCCGATCTCGCCGAGGCCATTGGTGCGGCCAAGCAAACCATTTTGATTGAAACGTACATCTATCGCCCCGATGCCGTCGGCCGCCGCATGGAGCAGTTGCTCAGGTCTGCCGCTTTAAGAGGCATAAAGGTGAAGCTCCTCGTCGACGGCATCGGAAGCTTGGGTTGGATTGGCCAAATCGATCCTCAGCTCGAAACGGCAGGGGTCCAAGTTCGAATTTATCACCCGGTTTATTGGGGCCACCTCGTCCCCCGATGGGAACGAAAGAACGCGCCGACTCTCGCGTCCCGACTCAACCGGCGGACCCACCGCAAAATGGCGATCATCGACGAAAAGATCGCCTACGTCGGCAGCGTCAACATGACCGCCGAACACAGTCGCGAAGCGTCGGGCCCGCTTTCGTGGCGCGACACCGTCATTCGCGTCTCGGGAGACGCCGTGGCCGATCTCGTGACGGCTTTCGACAACGTTTGGCGGAGGTCCCACGATTCGGCCGGTAAGCGCCACTGGAAAGAAAGCCTCCATCTCCCCCGACGAAAATTTCCTCGGCCCTCGTCGCTCGTTCGGTTGAATTTCACGCGGACTCTGCGAGCTCGCAACTCGAACGCCCTCATCGACACGATCGAGTCCGCACGCGCGAAGCTCTGGATCACGAACGCCTACTTCGCCCCGTCTGGCGCGATCGTCCGCGCGATCTTGAACGCCTCGCAAAACGGAGCCGACGTTCGACTGCTGGTCCCCCGGAACTCCGACGTCTTCTTCATGCCCTGGATCGCGACGTCGCATTACAAGAAGCTCCTCAAAGCCGGAGTGCGGGTCTTCGAGTATCTCCCTCGGTTCCTGCACGCGAAGACGATGATCATCGACGAGCAAGCGATGATCGGGACGTCGAACCTCAATCGACGTAGTCTCTTCCACGATTTCGAAGTGGATCTTTTCGTCTCGTCCGCCGAAACTCGAAAGCGGCTGGAAGATCAATTTCTCGCCGACCTCGAAGAGGCCGAGGAGATCACTTCGGCACGAGGCGGACCGGTCGCCTTCTTGGGACGCTGGATCGCTCGCTTGTTGAAGACCTGGGTATGATGACGGTGCCTGTGATGGAAAACGGATTTCGCGTCCTCAGTTACAACATTCACAAGGGCTTTTCGCTCGATCGTCGATTCGTCTTGAACGCGATCAAGCAGGCGATCCAGTCGACGTCGGCCGATCTCGTTTTCCTGCAAGAGGTCATCGGCGAGAATACGCGGCATTCGAAAAAAGTGGGCGATTGGCCGATCCAATCGCAACTCGAATTCTTGGCGGATACGATCTTCCCGCATTTCGCCTATGGCAGGAACGCGGTCTACACCGAAGGTCATCACGGAAACGCGATCATCTCGTGCCGGCCCGTCACGATGTACGAGAACATCGACATCTCCAACAACCGCTTCGAGCGACGCGGGCTCTTGCATGCGGTCATCGAGTCGATGCAGCCCGGCGGCGCGGATCTTCACGCGATCTGTCTCCATCTCGATCTCTTCGAGCGCGGGCGCGTGATGCAGATCGAGCGCCTCGTGAAGCGCATCCATGCCCACGTCCCCGACGGAAGCCCGCTCATCATCGCGGGCGATTTCAACGATTGGCGCGAGAACGCGTCGCCCATCCTAGAGGCGGAACTCGGAGTGAAGGAGGTCTTCACCACTCTTCACGGGAAGCACGCCCTCTCGTTCCCGGCTTGGTTCCCTTTTCTCCCGCTCGACAGGATCTACGTTCGGGGCCTTGCTCCGATCCAGGCGAAATGCTTCGTCGAAAAACCGTGGGACCGGCTCTCCGATCATGGCGCCGTGATGGCCGTCTTCGAGTCTTGAACTTCGGCTCCACTCGCGCGATAAGCTCCGCATGACCCCGAAAATCGTCCTCACCGGTGGCCCGAGCGGCGGCAAGACCACTCTCGCGCAGGCCCTTCAAAAAGAGTTCGTCTCTCGTGTCGTGATCGCCCCCGAAGCGGCGTCGATCCTCTTCGCCGGTGGCTGGCCCCGCAGAAAAGACGTCGTCGGTGTCCAACATCAACAGCGCGCGATCTACTACACGCAAAGAGAAGTCGAGTCGCTCCTCGTCTCTGAGAATCCAGATCGTTTGTTGATCTGCGATCGCGGTTCGCTGGATGGAGTGGCGTACTGGCCAGGCCCCGGGCCGGGCTCGGACTTTCTCGCCAGTGTAGGTTCGGATGTCGTGAAGGAGACCGCGCGGTACACTTGGGTGCTTCACCTCGATACCGCGCCC
>JAZKJB010000116.1:26431-29453 GCA_040384505.1 Bdellovibrionota bacterium
GCCCGCGAGCTACTACGACCTCGCGAATCCCCTCCGCAACGAATCTTTCGACGAGGCGTGGAAGCTGAACGAGAAGATCAAAGACGCGTGGTCGAAGCATCCGCAGCGTTTCGTCATCGACAACGCCAAGAACGGACACTTCCTCGAGAAGCTCCAGCGAGCACTACACGTGATCGAAAAAATCATCGAGGGAAAGACTTATCCCGCGATCAAGGCCGAGCTTTCGCTCTGAAACGCAAAACCAGGCGCACGAAACCGATGACGGCCACTAAAACCAAAAGGCCCCCCGGAATTCCGAACATGAGGACATGTCCCGAAAATCCCGAGGCGCCTTGAACGTCGCGGGCGATGATCAAGAGACCGACACCACCCATCAAGAAACTGAATATCACGCCGCCGAAAGACCAAGCTTCGGCACCCATTCGAAAAACTGGCGAGCTCGAGACGTGAGGTTCGGCAAAAGGATCGAGGCCTCCAGCTCGCAAGCTTCGATAGTGTTTGATTTCGAAAGCCCACGCGACGAGGACTAAGGAAAGGAGACCGCCGACGAAAAGCCCCAACCCGAGAGGATCCTGCTGGTCATCGAGCAGTGAAAAGCCGATCGCGGCGCAAAGGGTGGCGGCTGTTAGAGGTCGGCCTAGAAAGACGTTTCTCGGAAACGATCGGCGCCTGAAGAGTCCATTTAAAATCAAAACGTCATTCCGAACTGTAGCTTCAAGAGAGAGAAGTGCGGAATCACCGAGATCAAATCGATGGCTTTTTGCATGTTGTCTTTGTCGTTTTGATTGCTGACGTAGTCGAGGAACTTCGCCTCTTTCTTCGTCACGATGATCGGCTGCGACCACGTGAACCAATCGACCCCGAACGTGATCCCGCGTGAGAAGATCCAGCGGTTCCCGATCCCGGCCGTCAAACCGACGGATTCGATCCCGATGAACTCGACGTTCGGGATACTGCCGCCGCTGAGTCTCGAGAGAAGCTCGTCGCCGATCCGTCCGTTGAGAGCCATGTAACTCACGCCCCACGTGAAGTTGAAGCTGTTCCGCGCGGAGTAGCTACGACTCATCAGCGAGATTCGCGTGTCCGAGACTTCACCGAGCTCTTTGATGAACGGGGCTTTGATGGAGCCCTTCACATATTCGAGTTCGAGGGTGCGGCTCGCGCTTTGAACCCAACCGAGCGAGAGACCCAGTTTCGGGCCGACGATGAGATCGATCGGAGCCAAGTTCCCGAGGATGACCATGTCCGATTGCGCTCGAACGCTCGCCGTCTGGCCGAGCTGTTCACCGACTTTTTTCGCCGCGTCTTGAATGCCGTCAGCGGCTTTATCGGCCGCTTCCTGCACTTTTTCGCCCGTGGTTTTTTCCTCGGCTTCCACGACCGGCTCAGGAGTCGGCGTCGCCGCCGGTTCCTCGGTCACGGTTTTGGTCGTCGTCGTCGTGACGGTCTTTTTCTTCACCGGAGTCTTGGTGGTTTGCGCCGAAGAAAACGACGAAAGCGAAAGGACGAGTGTCGTGAACAAAGCGATTTTGATTTGTTTCATGGCCCGATTTCCTCACGATTCGGAGGCAGGATCAAGCTCTAGGAATTAGGGAACGTGCAAATGAACTCGGCGCCTTCACCGGGTCGCGAGAGGAGGCGGATCTGTCCACCGTGCTTGATCATGATGTGTTTCACGATCGCGAGACCGAGCCCCGTTCCTCCGAGATCGCGCGAGCGACCGGCATCGACGCGGTAGAACCGTTCGAACAAGCGCCCTTGATGCTCGAGCGCGACACCGGGACCGTTGTCCTTCACGTGCAAGACCGTGTTCTTTCCGGCGACGTCCCAGTAGATGTCGATTCGTTTACCCTCGGGAACGTACTTGATCCCATTGTGGATCAGATTCACGAGGACTTGCTCGAGACGCGTCGGATCCGCCAACACGTTTTCGGCGCCGTAGTGGGCGTGGATCTCGATCTTCTTCGCGGCTCGTTTCGAGTCCAGCTGCTTGACGACGGAGTCGGTGATTTCATTGACCGGGATCAACGACTTCGACAATCGCGTTCCGGAATCGAGAACCGAAAGATCGAGGAGATCGTTCACCAGGAACGTCAACCGGTCCGTGTTCTTCGAGATGATCTCGAGAAACTGAAGAGCGGTCTCGTAGCGCTGGGCTTTCAGATCCTCTCTCAGGGTTTCGACGTAACCTTTGATACTCGTGATCGGCGTCCTGAGCTCGTGCGAAGCGTTCGCGACGAACTCGATCCGGATCTGTTCGCTCTGCTTGAGCTCGGTCACGTCGTGAAAAATACCGAGCGCTCCGTAAACCGGGCCGGCCTGCGTGGCACTCAAAGGCGCGATCGAGATCGTAAAATGCCTCGGCATGCCTGAGTCGCGCACGTGAAGTGACGCATTGACGTGTTCCTGCTTCCCCGTCTCCAGGACTTTTTTGTACGCCTGAAGAACGTCGGGAACGCGAAAGATCTCACCGAGCGTGAGTCGCTGCTGGGCCGCACCTTCCGGCGCGCCGAAACGAACTGCGAATTGCGAGTTGAAGAACAACGGCCATCCTTCGCGATTCACCGCGAGGATGGCTTCGCTCACGGCACCGATCAGGGCCGTCAGCTCTTCCCGCTCGCGCGAGAGGTCGACGGTCTTCGATCGAAGGTCGCGGTGGATGCGATTGAGCGCACGCTCGAGATCGGACCATTCGCCCGGCTCTTCCTCGAGCTCTTCCGGATCGTTGAGATCGCCTTCGAGAGGCGCATCGAGACGGCGCAACTCGCGCGCCCGTTGGAGCAAGCGACCCAAGGGGCGCGCGTAGAACCGGGTCGAGAAGACCAAGTAGATCGCAGCGAAGATCAAAACGGTCGTGAAGAGCGAGGTCAGATAACGATCGAACTTCGCGAGTGCCGCGTGAATGTCGGTCGTCGCCAGGAATTCGGTGTAGGCATTGTATCGAAGCGCGAACCCCGTGATCACGAGCGTGATGACGACGAAGAGAAAATGGCCGAGGAAGAACTGCCGCGCGATTCTCCAT
>JAZKJB010000116.1:29463-32326 GCA_040384505.1 Bdellovibrionota bacterium
GACGCCGCGAACGGTCTCGATGACGTCGGCACAAGCCCCGAGTTTTTTCCTGAGCCCGAAGACGTGCGTGTCGATCGTGCGACCGACGACGGAGACTCCTTCGCCCTGAACTTGCTCGATGAGGCTATCGCGCGTGAGCACGCGGCCGCGGTTGTTCGCGAGGGCCATGAGAAGCTTGAATTCCGAGACCGTCAGCTGAATCGGATCGTTCCCACATTTCGCTTCGAATGATTCGGGCATGAGAGTGAGATCACCGAGCCGGATCGTACTCGAGCGGTCATTCGCTAGGCCGTTCGCCTGCGCCGAGGAATCGCCGGCCTGTGCTCCGCGACGGTTTCGCCGGAGGAGCGCTCTCACGCGCGCGACTAACACCGTCGGCTCGAAAGGCTTACTCAAATAATCGTCAGCCCCCGCCTCGAGGCCCTCGACGATGTCTTGGGCTTCCGCTTTGGCGGTGACCATCAAGATCGCGAGATCGTCTCGATCGGATTTGCGGCGCAACGTTCTCGTGATGTCGACGCCGCTCGCGCCGGGCAACATCCAGTCGAGAGCGAGCAGCGAATACCGATTCTTCTCGATGAGGGGATTCGCTTCTTCCGCGGACGATGCGGTATCGACCGTGTGTCCGTCGCGACGCAGGTGAAGGGCGATCAAGTCGCGGATCTCGCCTTCGTCTTCCACGACCAGAATCCGTTGAGTCATCCCGGGCCTTGTCCAAGTCCGTGACGGACGTCTTCGCCCGTGCAGGCGAAGATCACGTCTTCGGCGATGTTCGTCGCGTGATCCGCCATGCGTTCGAGGTTGCGCGCGATCAAGATCAGGTCGAGAGACCCTTCGATCTTCGAAGGATCTTGTTTCATGTACGGCAGCAAGATCTTGAAGGCCGCGTTCTTGTACGCATCGACTTCGTCGTCGCTCTCGAGAACTTGCTGTGCGAGCGCGGTATCCTCGCGCATGAACGCGTCGAGCGAGTTGCGAACCATCTTCTTCACCGCGGCCGCCATCTGCGGGAGGTGGATGTCGACGTCGACTTTCTTGTCGACCATGTAGTACTCGGTGTTGTGTGCGATGTTCACCGCTTGATCGCCCATGCGTTCGAGATCGGTGTTGATCTTGATGATCGCGAGGATCAAACGAAGATCCGCCGCGACCGGGCTCAGGCGCGCGAGAATTTCCAAGCAGGCGTTGTCGACGTCGACATGGGCCTGATTGATCTGCGCCTCGAGCGGATGGACGCGCGCGAGCTTTTCGGTGTCACGCTGCTGGAGCGCTTCCGTCGCGAGGTCGATCGCCTGCTCGACGAAACCGCCCATCGCGAGGATGCGGGACTTGAGATCCTTCAACTCGGATTCGAACTGACGTTGCATTCCCGTCCTCTTTAGCCGAAGCGGCCAGTGATGTATTGTTCGGTCCGAGCGTCTTTCGGTTTCGTGAAGATGCGATTGGTCGGACCGTTCTCGACGAGCTCTCCCATGAGGAAGAAAGCCGTTTGGTTGGAGATCCTCGCCGCTTGCTGCATATTATGGGTGACGATCAGGACGGTCACGTCGTTTTTCAGCTGAACCACGAGCTCCTCGATCTTCGCCGTCGAGATCGGATCGAGGGCCGAGGTCGGCTCGTCCATCAAGATCACCGGCGGACTGACCGCGAGAGCTCTCGCGATGCACAACCGCTGCTGCTGCCCGCCCGAGAGACTCGTCCCCGGCTTTTTGAGCTTGTCCTTCACTTCGTCCCAGAGCGCCGCTTGCCGAATGCATTTCTCGACGACTTCCTCGAGGACCGCACGACGCCGAACGCCCGCGAGCCTCAACCCGGCGGCCACGTTGTCGAAGATCGAGAGCGCCGGAAAAGGATTCGGCTTCTGGAAGACCATTCCGATTCGGCGTCGAATCGCGACGGGATCGGTTCCCGGAGCATAAAGTTGAGTGCCTTCGAGCCAGACTTCGCCGGAAACTCGCGCACCCGGCGTCTCTTCATGAAGGCGGTTCAACGTTCGGATGAACGTGGACTTCCCGCAACCCGAAGGTCCGATCAGAGCCTGAACGTCTCCCCGCTTCACCTCGAGACCGACGTTCTTGACCGCGTGAAAGTCGCCGAAGTGCGCATTCAAGTCCTTCACGTGAAGGACCGTTTGAGCGACGTTTTGATTCGTACCTAAAGTTTCCATATTTACCCTCGCCTCTTCAGGATCAGCCGCGTCGTCAGATTGAGGATGAAGACGAACATCACGAGCACGAGCGCCCCCGTCCAAGCTTTCGCCCGCCATACGTCGTCTTGGCTCGTCGCGAAGTTGAAGATCTGCACCGGCAGACTCGCGGTCGGCTGACCCAAGCCGCGGAAGCCGAAATTGTTCGAGAATGACGTGAACAGGAGAGGAGCCGTCTCGCCCGCGATCCGCGCGAGCGCGAGCATGATGCCGGTCATCACGCCGCCGAGAGATCCCGGTAGCACGATGCTCACGATGACTCGCCACCGAGGAAGTCCGAGCGCCAAGCCGGCCTCTCGTATGTTCGTCGGCATGAGCTTCAAGATCTCTTCGGTCGTACGAGCGACGATCGGCACGACGATGATCGCGAGCGCGGCCGAACCAGCATAAGCGGAATATCCACGCATCGGCACGACCAAAAGCGAATACGCAAAGAGCCCGATGATGATCGACGGAACGCTCGTCAAGAGATCGGTGACGAAGCGAAGGAACTTCGTCGTGAACCCGCTCTTGTACTCGGAGAGATAGATTCCCGCCCCGATTCCCCACGGCACCCCGACGAGAGCGGCCATCGCGATCATGATCAAGCTTCCGGTGATCGCGTTCGCCATGCCTCCGCCGGTTTCGCCCATCGGCTTCGGGAGCTCAGTGAAGAAG
>JAZKJB010000116.1:32336-38489 GCA_040384505.1 Bdellovibrionota bacterium
GGGGGCCCCTTTGTAAACCGCGTACGCGAAGATGAAGAACAGCGGCGTGATCGCCACTAGCGAGAGGAACGCGAGGAACGCGATCCAAACGTGGCTCTCGAATTTCCTTCGCCGGTCATAAAATGAGAGGGCGTTTCGTCGATCGGTCTTCATCGCCGCAAGTCCTTCTCGACTCTCCAGATGATGAGACGTGCCCCCGTGTTGATGATGAGCGAAACCGCGAAGAGCGAGAGGCCTACGCCTGCGAGTGCCGCCATGTGCAGCCCGGTCGCTTCACCGTACTCATTCGCGATGACGGACGACATCGTTTGCCCGGGAGACATCAGCGCCGCCGTGATTTCGTTTCGGTTCCCGATCACCATCGTCACCGCCATCGTCTCACCGAGCGCCCGCCCCAGGCCGAGGATCACCGCACCGAGAAGACCTGAACGCGAGGTTTTCAGCACCGCCATCTTCATCATTTCCCAGCGCGTGGCGCCGAGAGCGAGAGCGGCTTCCTTGATCGAGAGGTTCACGGTGAGGAACACTTCGCGGCTGATCGCCGAGATCGTCGGTGTGATCATGATCGCGAGAACGATGCCCGCGGTCAGCATCCCGACTCCGTAGTGCGGTCCCGCTAGAAGTTTGTCAGCGACCTCCGACATGTACGTCGCGAGATCTTGAAGTGTCATCGAGCTCAAGCCGAGACCGTTCGCGATCAAGACGAAGGGATATGAGACGATCGTGAGAGCGGGACCCAACGTTTTCGTGAACGGAGTTCCCGGACCGAAGTACTTCGTCAGAAACGGCTGGAACGTCGACTGCATGAACGGAGCGAGAACGAAAATCCCCCAGAGGCCGTAAACGACGGATGGAATCGCCGCGAGCATCTCGACCAGAAAACCGATCGTCTTCGAAAGCCATTTCGGAGCGAGCTCGACGAGAAAGAGGGCCACGCCGATCGAGACCGGTCCCGCGATCAAGATCGCCAAACCCGACGTCACGAGTGTCCCGTAGATGAACGGAAGACTTCCGAAGGAATCCATCGGCGGATTCCAGTCGGTTCCCTTGAAGAACGAAGGGCCGAACTTGCTGATCACGGGCATCGCGAGATGGAAGATCATGCCGATGATCGCGATCACCATCACGATGATCGCCCAAGCGAGAATTTTCAGGAGACCGTGGAAGATGCGGTCGCCCAAGTGCGCCTCACGACGACGCTTCGGCCTTGCTCGAGTGCGAGCGCGGAAACGGTCCATGAATGCGACGACGGCTTCGGGCAAAGTGGAAATCCTTGGTTCGTTTCCAAGTTATACCCAATGCGGAGCGTCAGCCATGTCAGGGTTCTGTCAGGATGTCCGTTTTTGAATCTGATTTCAGGAGTTTAGGCCGCGCGCGTCACGCGATCCCGACCGCGCGAAGCCCTTGAACGATGGCTAACGCCAACACGTAAGCGACGACGTTGAAGACGACGAGTTGAACGATCGCGAATTTCCATCCGCCCGCTTCTCTCGCGGCCATGACCACGGTCGAAAGACACTGAAGCGCGATCATGAAGAACACGATCAGACCCAAGACCGACGCCAGCGTGAAGAGCGGATATCCGTTCGGCGCCTTCGCTTCCTTCATCTTCGTGAGAAGCGTGTCTTGCATCGTGGCTTCGTCGTCGGCGACTTGGAAGACGACGGCGAGACTCGAGACGAAGACTTCGCGCGCGGCGAATGCCGAGATCAAACCGACGCCCGTTCTCCAGTCGCCGCCGATCGGTTCGAAGACCGGTTCGATCACCTGACCGAGTTGCGAGGCGTAGCTCGTGTTCAATCTCACTGTCGCGTCTTCTTCGCGGAAATTCGGGAAGTTCGTGCCCACCCAGACGAGGACCGCGAAAATGAAGATCGGTGGGCCCGCCCGTCGCACGTAAGCGAACGTTCGCGTGAGAGCTTGGCGCAAGACGAGCTTCGCGCGGGGCCGGCGATAAACCGGAAGCTCGAGCATGAAGAAGGATTTGTCTTCGATTTTGATCAACTTGCTCGCGATGAGTGCGCCGATGGCACCGACGACGAGCGAACCCAAGTAGATGCCCGTCAACGCGAAGCCCGCGAGCCAAGCGCTTTCACCGTGGAAAAGAAACGCCAGAAGAAGCGCGTAGACCGGGAGACGAGCGCTGCAGCTCATGAGCGGAAGAATGAAAAGCGTCAACCACCGCTCGCGACGCGAGTTGATCGTTCGTGCCGCCATCATCGCCGGGACCGCGCACGCGTAGCCCGAGAGGAGCGGAACGAAAGAGCGTCCTCCCATGCCGAGGCGCGAGAGCGGTCGATCGACGAGCGTCGCCGAACGAGCGAGATACCCTGAGTCTTCGAGCAAGATGATACCGATGAACAGGATGAAAATCTGCGGAACGAAAATGAGCACCGCACTGACCGACGCGATCACCCCGTCGGAGAGGAAGCGAAGGAACAAGTTCCCTTCCTCGAGACCGGACACCCACGCGGCCATCGCCGAGAAAGTGGAATCCACCAAATCCATCGCCGGGGTCGCGACCCAGAAGATGCTGGAGAAGAGAGCGCTCATGAGACTCACGAAAATGACGAGCCCCCAGAACGGATGCAAGAGCCAGCGGTCGATTCGTTTCGTGCGCTCTCTTGCAGTGGCTCTCATGGCCGAAGTCGATTTTTGCTTTTTGCGAATGTGCGGTGTCACGACGGCGCGCATGTTCCGCGTCGTCGTCTCGATGCGCTCGTGATCCCAGGCTGCCTTGGGCTTCGCGGTCTTGAGCTCCGCTGCGAGCTCGCGGCGAACGGTTTCGACGAGTGTGGAAATTCCCCCGCCCAAACGACCGTCGACGACGACCACGGGGATACCGAGCTCCTTCGAGAGCGCTTGCGTGTCGATCTCCTCGTCGTGTTCTTTGAGAAGATCGTCCATCGTCACAGCCAACACGACCCGGAAGCCCGCATCGAGGAGTTGTTGAGTGAGCAGCAGCTGACGCGCGAGATGAGTCGCGTCCGCGATCGCGACCACGAGGCTCGCGTGTCCATAAGTCTTGTGAGCGAAGATCGCTTCATGGGTGACACGTTCGTCGGGGGATTTCGGATCTAGGGAATAGGTACCCGGCGTGTCCATGACGAGAAAACTCTCGCCGTAACGGGCGTGGCTCTTGCCGATCGAGTAATCGACCGTGGCGCCCGGGTAATTGACGGTCTTGAATTTGGAGCCCGTGAGCCAATTGAACAGCGTGGTCTTCCCGCTGTTCGGAGTTCCGACGAGCGCGACGAATCGCACGGCTTCGACTTCCGCCCGAAAAGTTTGAGATTGCTCCGTCACAGTTTCACGCATGTGGCTTCTTCTTTCCGGAGGGCCACCATGGCGCCGCGAACTTCGACGATGATCGGATCGCCGAACGGCGCTCGACCGCGGACTTGTACGACTTCACCGCGAATGAAGCCGATTTCACGAAGCCTCAAAACGACGACGTCGTTGCCGGCGAGGTCCGTGATTCTGGCATCTTGATCGAGGGGCGATTCGGCTAACGTCATGGTGTACTGAGCATTACGCCCCGCCTCCATAGCGAGTCAAAGTCCAGGCTCCGACGAGGCCTCGAAAACCGAAGCGTTGAAAGCTTATTGAGAGCGAAGACACTCGAGATAACGGCGAATCGTCTCTTCGAAGCCGAGATAGAGCGCGTCGCACACGAGTGCGTGGCCGATCGAGACTTCGTCGATCCAAGGAATCCGCCGAACGAGCCCGGAAAGATTCTCGAGGCTCAAATCGTGACCGGCGTTCACGCCGAGACCGGCGTCACGCGCGAGCCGTGCCGCACGTTCGTAATCCGCGAGAACCCGCTCGCGATTCGGGCCCGGGTACTCTTCGGCGAAGCGTTCGGTATAGAGCTCGACGCGATCGATGCCGATCGTCTTCAAAAGTCGGTACTCCTCGTCTTTCATCGTCGCGGGATCGACGAAGACGCTCGTTCGGATGCCTGCGGGCTTGAGCCTCGCTGCCACTTTTTTCAACGTAGCTTCGTTCGCAGAAACCAACCAACCGGCGTTCGACGTGAGCGCGTCGGGGGGATCGGGAACCAGAGTCGCTTGAGCCGGTTTCACGGCGACGACCATGTCGAGGAAGTCGTCGGAAGGATAACCTTCGATATTGAACTCGACCGTCTTCACCGCTTTCGCGAGGGCGTAGACGTCGGATCTTCGGATATGACGCTCGTCGGGTCGAGGATGAATCGTGATGCCTTGCGCTCCGAAGCGAATCAGATCGAGGGAGCCCGCGACGACGTCGGGATTGTTCTTTCCGCGGGAATTGCGAAGCGTCGCGAGCTTGTTCACGTTCACGGAAAGCGAAGTCATCGGCTGATCACCTTTCGAGGGACAGCCGCTTTTATCTTTTGCGTCCGGTCTCGGCAAGGCCCTATTCTCTGGAAGTAACAAGAGGAGAGCCATGGCTCAGACGCTACAGCCCGTTCGAGGAACCCGAGATCTCTTGCCGGAGGAATTGAAGAAGTTCCGACTCGTCGAGGAGACCGCGGTCCATTTGGCGCGGCTCTACGGCTTCGGTGAAATCGAGACGCCCGTTCTCGAGTCGTCGGCTCTCTTCAAGCGCGGACTCGGCGACACGAGCGACATCGTTTCCAAGGAAATGTACGCGTTCCAAGATCTCGGCGGCGACGAGCTCGTGCTCCGGCCTGAAGGCACGGCCGGAGTCGCGCGCGCGTTCATCAGCGAAGGCCTCACTCAACATCTTCCGTTGAAGCTCTTCTATCGCGGCCCGATGTTCCGGCGAGAGCGTCCGCAAAAAGGTCGCTATCGTCAGTTTTACCAAATGGGCGTCGAACTGCTCGGCGTGGACAAAGCTCAAGCCGATCTCGAAGTGATCGCGCTCGCGCATCAGATTCTGACGTCGCTCCCCTACGCCGAGGGTTTCGGAAGCTCGATCACGCTTCACCTGAACACGATCGGCGATGCCGAGAGCCGGCTCGCGTTCCGTGAGAAGCTCACGAGCTACTTCATGACTCGCAAGAGCGAGTTGTCGGCCGATTCCCTCACGCGCCTCGAGAAGAATCCGCTTCGCATCCTCGACTCGAAAGACGAAGGCGACAAGCGCGTCGTGAAAGACGCGCCTGCGCTCGAGCAGTCGCTCAACGACGTCTCGAAGAAATTCTTCGACGATCTCGTCTCGGGACTCGATCGATTGAAGATTCCTTATGTCATCGATCCCCTGCTCGTTCGCGGTCTCGATTACTACTGTCATACGGTTTTCGAATTCACGACTGATGCGCTCGGGGCACAGAACGCCGTCTTGGCCGGAGGACGTTACGATAATTTGATCAGCGACCTCGGTGGACCGAAGACGCCTGGCGTGGGTTGGGCCGCCGGCATCGACCGGCTCGCGTTGATGTTGAAACCGGAAACGGCATCTCTCAAACCCGTCGCCGTCGTCCCGATCGGTGATGACGTGAACGTCCAGGCCAGCATGATCACTCACCAGCTGAGGCAAATGGGCGTGCCGGTCGACTTGGGTTACTCGGGCAACTTGAGCAAGCGGTTGAATCGCGCGAATAAAATCGGCGCGGCCTACGCCGTGATTTTCGGTGCGGCAGAGCTCGCACGCAACATCGTCCAGTTCAAGAATCTCGGCGACGGAACCCAGCAAGAGATTCCTCTCCTCGCTCTGTTCGACAACTTGAGCAAAGTCTACGCCGACATGCGCCTGAGGCAGCACATCGACCGCGACAAGTTCATCCGTGAGCTCGTCATCCAACCTCAGAGCAAATGAATCCAGAGGAGTCTCGAATGGAAAACGAGCTTTTCCCCGTCTCGAAAGAATGGGCGTCACGAGCGCACGTCGACTCCTCGAAATACGAAGCGATGTACGCGCGCTCACTGAAAGATCCCGAAGGTTTCTGGGGCGACGTCGCGAAGCGTATCGATTGGATGAAACCCTGGACCCGCGTGAAGAACACGTCGTTCCACTCACCGGTTTCGATCAAGTGGTCCGAAAACGCGAAGCTCAACGTTTCGATCAACTGCATCGATCGCCATCTCGCGACGAGAGCGAATCAGAATGCGATCATCTGGGAAGCCGATGAACCGACCACGCCCTCGCGATTCATCACCTATCGCGAGCTCTCGGAAGAAACGAACCGCCTCGCGAACGTGCTGCGCG
>JAZKJB010000117.1:0-7166 GCA_040384505.1 Bdellovibrionota bacterium
TTTAGGATCCGCTCGCGAAGTGGAGGAGACATCAGCATCAATTCGTAAACCGCGACTCGGCCCTTCACGCCGGAGCCGTTACAGGCGCTGCAGCCTTCGCCACGCATGCAGTTGTAGTCGCCGACTTCGGCCTCGGGCACACCGGCCATCGTGAGCGCCTCGGGCGCGACTTTTTCGGGAACCCTGCACTTCTCGCAGATCTTGGCCGCGAGACGTTGCGCAACGACGAGCGAAACGGTCGACGTAATCAAGTACGGCGCGACGCCCATGTCGAGCAAACGCGAAACGGTATTGGGGGCGTCGTTCGTGTGGAGCGTGCTCAAGACCAAGTGACCCGTGCTGGCCGCTTTGAACGCGACTTCCGCCGTATCCAAGTCACGGATCTCCCCGACGAGAATGATGTCGGGATCCTGACGAAGAAAGGACCGAAGTGCGTCGGCGAAAGTGAATCCGTATTTCGGTTGGACTTGCACCTGATTGATGCCGTCCAAGTTGAATTCGACCGGATCTTCCGCGGTCGAAATGTTCACTTGCGGATCGTTCAAGCTCCAGAGCGCCGAGTAGAGGGTGGTCGTCTTTCCCGACCCCGTGGGACCCGTGACGAGAACGAGGCCCTGTGGCTCGTTGATCTTCGCTTTGAAGATCTCCATCTCCGCTTGCTCGAAGCCAAGCTTGGTCATGTCGAGTTTCAAATTTTGTTTGTCGAGGATACGAAGCACGGTTTTTTCACCGAACAACGTCGGAAGTACGCTGACCCGAAAGTCGACTTCCATCCCGTTCGCGGTTTTGATCTTGATACGACCGTCTTGCGGCTTGCGGCGTTCTGCGATGTCGAGACGAGCCATGATCTTCAATCGGCTCGTCAACGCGTTCGCGACTCCCGGAGGAGGTTGAACTTTTTCGTGCAGCAATCCGTCGATCCGGAATCGCACGCGCATGCGCTTTTCATACGGCTCGATGTGGATGTCGGAGCATTTCGCTTTGATCGCTTGGATGAGCATCGTGTTGACGAACTTCACCACGCCCGCGACGTCGGGATCGTTTTGATCGACGAGCTGAGCTTGCAGCGACTGCGTGAAGTTGAGCGCGTCGTCGGTGAACTCCATCTCGCTCGCGAGACCGCTGAGATCTTGATCGGACTTCTTGTAGTAGCGATCGATCGCGCGTTGGATCGCGAGCTCGGGAGCGATGACGACTTCGATCTTGCATCGTGCGATGAGAGCCAAGTCGTCGCGAACGTACATGTTGCTCGGATCGGCGAAGGCGACGACGAGCGTGTTGCCCGATTTCGAGACGGGCACGATCATGTTCTTCTCGCAGACGTCGCGACCGAACGCCTTCACGGCTTCTTCGTCGGGCTCGAACTGTTCGAGGTCGATCGTCGGAAGCGCGAATTGTTTCCCGAGGAACTCCGCCATTTCCTTGTCTTTGACGTGACCGAGACGAACGAGCGCGGAGCTCAAGCGGCCGCCATTGTTCTTCTGCTCTTTGCGAGCTTCTTCGAGCTGTCCGATGTTCACGAGATTCTCGCGAACGAGAAGCTCGCCGAGTGGCTTTTTAGCCGACATGCCCAGGGCCTTTCCGCGAAACGGTTTCGCGCTGTTTTCAACAGTTTAAGGCACGTGTCGGAGACTAATATACGGTACCAAAGTCCGAGTCTGAGCGCCGGCTCAAGAGGTGCGTCCGGTGGCGACCGAAATCGACTCCGCCAGAGCGTCGACGTCGATGTCGAAACCGAGCGACTCGGCCCAGATACAATCGGCGATCGCGTAAACGCGGTGACCCGGAATCAAGTTCGCGCCGACCGATTTCGCCTCGGCTTCGAGTCCCTGATTGTAGGGAAACACCGCCAGATCGAGCCAAGAGCCACCCGGCTTCAAAAAATTGAAGTAGAACAGCTCGGCGAGTGCGCCGTCGTCTCGACCTTCGCTCAGAGTGTTCACCCCGATCGCGTGAACGCCGGGAAGCTGGGTGAGCAGATGTCGAGGAACGTATTGGACCTGCAACTTGAAATAGCTCTTACGCAATTCCTCGACGAAAGACTGGCCTCGGCTTTCGTCCGGTTCGCACAAGCTGACCTTGTTGTAGCCGATCCGCGAGAGGCTCGCGATCAGCCAACGACTCTCGGGATTCGCTCCGAGAATGAAAACTCCGCTCGAAAAATCGAGATCGAGACTCGTATGCGCGAACGTTCGGTTCAGGCCGTCGACGAAAAAACATCTCGGCCACCACTGTCCGTTCTTCTCTTTCACGTAGGCATCGGCCGCACGCAGCGGGAGCAAAGTCGACGGAGTTCGTGGCGCATAACTCATGATTCGCGTCGCCGCTTCACCAGAAAGTCGAACTTGATCGAACTTCTCGGCTTCTCTGAACACTTTCTCGGGATCGCCGGTGAACTCGATGAACGAATGCTCGTTCTCGACTCCCGCCTTCGTCAGAGCTTGCGAGAGGGCCTCGAAGCGAACTTTGGAATGATCGTTTCCGACTTCGCACCAGCGCATCATCGCAAAAGCCTTTCGCCCTCGGCGATATCGGAGCGAATTCGCGCGACGAGCTCTTCGACCGAAGAAAATTTCACTTCGTCACGAAGTCTCGTCACGAAATCGAGTCGTAAGGTTTCACCGTAGAGATCGCCATCGAAACCGATGAGATGAGCTTCGACGCTCAAGCCTTGTAGGCCCGGTGTGAAAGTCGGATTCAAACCGTTGTTCACGACCGCCTTGTAACGCTGCCCCCGAACGCTGGCCCAAGCGGCGTAGACCCCTCGCTTCGGGACGAGCTCCGCGGTGCCACGAAGGTTCGCCGTCGGAATTCCGATCGTGCGCCCGCGGCCCGCACCCTTTTCGACGAGCCCTTTGAGATAGAACTCCCGGCCGAGAAGAGCTTTCGCGAGCGCGACGTCGCCGTCTTCCACCGCTTGCCTCACCCGCGTCGAAGAGACGAGCACGTCGTTCACCTTCACCGGGGGAACGACTTCGACGGCGACTCCGAGATCGCGCGCCTTCTCGCGGAGGAAATCGATCGATCCTTCGCGATTCGCTCCGAAACTGAAGTCGTAACCGACGACGATTTCGCGAGGGGAAAACGACTTGTAAACCCACTCGCTGACGAAACGTTCGGCCGGAACCTGGGAGAACTCACGTGAAAAAGGTTCAACGACGAGCATGTCGAGACCGAGCGCCGTCAGACGCTCCTTCTGATCGTCGAGATCGAAGATGCGAGGAAACTTGCGGTCCGGATGGAGAACTTTCACTGGGTGCGGCTCGAAGGTCATCACGACCGAGGGAAGATTTACCGCTCGAGCCTTGGTGACGACGCGTGTGAGCAGTTCGCGATGACCGAGATGCACGCCATCGAAATTGCCGATCGTGAGAATCGATCCAGCCAGCGGACTGTCGAGATTTCGGATTCCTTGGATGACTCGCACCCTCGGGAACGTATCAGATTCCCTAGGGAAGAGGCATCTTCCAGAGTTGCGTAACGAGGGGTCCGCTGCTACGTTGCGTCACTAATGAGCGAGCACACCTGCGAGCGACCCCGAGCCGATGAGGCGAGTTAACGTGATACTCCGCCTGGAACCGATCCGAAAATACCTGCTTTATCACGGCCTCGTGATCTGGCGTACGAAGGCGTTTTGGCTGCGAGCGCTGATCTGCTGGGGAATCGGTTCGGCTCTCTTGATGAGCGACGATCTCGGCAACTTCGATTCACGCCTCCAGATACGTGGTCCTCGGCCTTCGACCGCGAACGTCGTCATCATCGACGTCTCCGAGCGCGAGTGGAACGCGGTCATCGAGCCCGAATCGCGAAACGTCCTTCGTCCGCTCAAAGAAGTGATCAGCCTGACGGACACGTTCTTCTGGAACGAAAGCACGTGGGAGAAAATGCTCGAAGCCGTCTTGAGCGACGAGCCCGCTTCGGTCGGAGTGATGTTCTTCTTCGGCGACAACGTGAGACCGCGAACGCAGACGGCGAAGAGTCGCTCGATTTTCGCGGACCCGCGAATCATTTGGGGCGCGGATGTCGACAGCGCGGGTCGACTTCTCGTTCCCGCCTTCGCCGAGTCCTACAACTCGAACGTCGGTCTTCGCGGCGTGCGGACGGATGACGACGGCACCGTTCGCCGCTTCCAGAGCTCGCTCTTGCAGATCCCGCATCTCGGCGTTCGCGTCTCCGAGCTCGCCGCTCAACGGCTGAAACTCAAACCGACACGCAAGGATTACCAGACGCAGGCGCTCGTCAATTTCGTCGGACCCTCCGACGTCTTCCGCGTCGTGAGTTTCCGCGATCTCCTCGAAGCCCGAGTCGATCCCGAAACGTTTCGCGACAAGATCGTCTTGATCGGAAACCTGTCGAGTCCTCTCGAACAGATGCAAACTCCGCTCGGCCGAATGAGCCGGACCGAAGTGATGGCGAACATCGTCGACAACGTCATGTTGGACAAATCCGTCATCCAACTTCCCGTTCCGCTCTACATCGGCCTTCTCGCTCTCTTGATGGTCGCGATGATGTGGATCCTGGTTTCATATCCGCAGTCGGTCGCGCTCGTGTTCTACGTGATGACCGGGATCCTCTGGGCGGCGCTGAGTGCGTACGCTTTCGACGTGCTGCTCGTTTGGCTTCCCGTTCTCGCGCCGCTCGTTCAGCTCGCCCTCACCTACATCGTGTTTCTCAGTTACAGGCTGGCTCTCAACGAGCAACGCACGTGGCGCCTCGAGCAAGAGCAGAAGTATCTCTCCGAGATCGAGCAGCTGAAGACGAATTTCGTGAGCATGATGTCGCACGATCTCAAGACGCCGATCGCGAAGATCCAGGCGATCGTCGATCGCTTGCTGACGGCCGTTCCAGATTCGGAGATCGCTCCCGATCTGCGCACGCTCCGCCGGTCGAGCGACGACCTTCACCGCTACATCCAGAGCATCTTGCAGGTCACCAAAGTCGAAGCGAAGGATTTCAAGATCTCGAAGGAAGTCACCGACATCAACGAAAACATCGAGAAGGTCATAGGGCGATTGAAGCCCCTGGCCGACGATGTTCTCCATCGAAGCCGACACGACGCTGATCCAGGAGGTCATCTTGAACCTCGTCGAGAACGCGATCAAATACACGCCCCGATTAGGCCGCGTGTCGATCACGTCGAGCGAAAAGGATGACAACGTCGAGGTGCTCGTCGAAGATACGGGCCCTGGGATCGCACCCGAGGAACAGAAGGAAATCTGGGGCAAGTTCACGCGTGGCCGTAGCCTCGATACGCTGCCCACCGGGACCGGCCTCGGACTCTACCTGGTGAAGTACTTCATCGAGCTCCACGGGGGAACGGTGTTCTTGTCGAGCGAGCTCGGGACCGGAACGCGCATCGGGTTCAAGATTCCGATCGCACCGGACGGCGAAGTTCCAGCCTCACCCGGACTTTCCGAAAATGAAATTCAGAGAGGAAGCGCATGACCGAAAATAGACTGAGTGCCCTGATCGTCGACGACGAGGCGGAGCTCCGCAAATCGGTGATCTCGATCCTTCGCACTTCGATTCCCGGTTACGAGTTCGACATCAGCGAAGCGGCCGACGGACGCGAAGCGCTCGAGAAGTACAAGTCGGGCGACTGGGACCTCGTCTTGATGGACGTGCGTATGCCTGAAATGAACGGCATCGACGCCTTGAAAGCCATCAAAGATCACGACCCGCGAACCTTCGTCGTCTTGATGACGGCGCATTCGAACGTCCAAGACGCGATCGCCGCCGTCAAAGAGGGCGCCTACGACTATCTCGAGAAACCCGTCCAGCCCCAGCGACTGACCGAGATCGTTCGCCGAGCGCACGAAGCCAGCGAAATGGTCTCGCGTCTCGCGATCTCGAACCCGATCTTCGATGACGACACCGAATCGGAGTTCGTCGGCGTCTCGAAGAAGATGCGCGACGTCTTCGATCTGATCCATCGCCTTTGCAAAGTCGACACGACCGTCTTGATCCGCGGAGAAAATGGGACCGGGAAAGAGCTCGTCGCGAAAGCCATCCATTTCAACTCGCCCCGCAAGTCGGGCTCGATGGTCGCGATCAACTGCGGCGCAATCCCCGAGAGCCTGATGGAGTCGGAGCTGTTCGGTCATGAGAAGGGCGCTTTCACCGGAGCACACGAACGCAAGATCGGAAAGTTCCAGCTCGCGAACAACGGGACGATCTTCCTGGACGAAGTCGCCGAGCTTCGTCCCGACATGCAGGTGAAACTCCTGCGCGTGCTGCAAGAACGGAAGTTCACTCCTGTCGGTAGCTCACGCGAAGTGAAGACCGATGCTCGCATCATCGCCGCGACGAACCGGAATCTCGAGAAGATGATCGAAGACGGCACGTTCCGCGAAGATCTGTTCTACCGGCTGAACGTCATGCCGATCTTCCTGCCGCCCCTCCGTGAACGATCCGACGACATCAACGAGCTCGCCCAATATTTCATCAAGCGCTTCAACAAAGGCCATCATCGCTCGATCACCGGTCTCGCCGACGATGCACTCGCGGTCTTGAAGACCTATCGGTGGCCTGGAAACATTCGCGAGCTCGAGAACGCGATCGAACGCGCGTTCATCGTGGAAAACGGCGATCGCATCACGATGCCGAGCCTCCCGGAGAACATTCTGCGCCAAGCCAAAGAGCCCTCGGGTGCGGGAACGATGCGTCCGGCTTCGGCGGCGATGGCGAGCGGAACGCAAGGACCGATGGACTTCGAAGCGTTCAAGGAACAAGCTGAGAAAGAGTTCATCATGAATGCGTTGCGAGCCAACAAGGGCAAGATCAACAAGACCGTGGCGGAAGCGAACATCCCGAAGAACACGCTGTTGCGTAAGATCAAGAAGTACGGCATCAACGTTCGCGAATTCACGCAAGATTGATTCATCTACCTAGAGAGAGCGAGACATGGCCAAGGACACGATCGAGTTCGTAAAAGCAGCACTGAGACGCCCGTTCGACGTGTCCACCGTTTTTCCGACGTCGCGTTCGCTCGCCGAGACGATGTTGGGCTTCGCGGATTTGGCATCCGCGGGAAAAGTCGTCGAGCTCGGAAGCGGAACCGGCGCGATCACGAAACATCTCGCACCGAAGCTGCAGACGCCCGGCGCCTATCTCGGCGTCGAGCTCGATTCGAAGATGGTGGATTTCATGCGGCGCGAATGGCCGGA
>JAZKJB010000118.1:0-5183 GCA_040384505.1 Bdellovibrionota bacterium
CGATGCAGAAAGCTCGTTGCCGAAATGAAATCGAATCCGATCGCACGCAAGTCGGGGCGATTAAGCCTCAACCATTGCCCCAGTGAAGGAGCGAGTCCCGGATTGGCCGACCAGTAAACTTGATCTCCGCGCGTCGATTCGGATCCTGTTCGAAGCAACAGAAGATCGCAGTCCTTCGGGATTGCATTCGTCCACTCCCCGTCCTCCACGAGTGAGCCGAGCGCAACTTGGACTTCCGCGAGAAAAGGTCTTTCGAAAATCCAATCGGCTGCCTCGAACCGCTCAACCGTGTCACCGGCTTCCGCAAAATGAAAGGGAACGTCGACGTGAGTTCCGACGTGGTTCGACATGTGCCACCGGGATTCATTGCACGAATCTCCGCGTGTCATGGATTTGATGACGTCGACCTCGAAAGCCAATTTTCCGCCGAATCCGGGGGTCTCAGCGGAAAGCACATGGGACAAGAAGATCGTTTTCATTTTTTTACCTCAGGCGACGAAATGAACTCGATCGCCGACCGATGTTCATCGAGTCCAGAAATCGCGGCCCGCCCCATCGCCAGTATCGCTTCCTTCGAACTTCCTCCGATATGAGGAGTCGCCCAGAAGTTTTTCAGTGCGATCAAAGACGTTTCGATCGGAGGTTCGATATGAAAGACGTCGAACGCAGCACCTCCGAGGTGTCCCGACGAAAGGGACCTCTCGAGCGCTGCTTCGTCGACGATCCCACCACGTGCCGTATTGATGAGATAAGCTCCCTGCTTAAAGCTTTCCAACTCGCGATCCGAGATCATGGAACGCGTTTCGTTCGTCAAAGGAACGTGGAGGCTTACGACATCTGACTGCGAGAGGAGTTGCTCGAGAGTCGCCGTTTCGATGCCATGTTTATTGTAAAATCCTTCGAAGTCCAGAAGGTCATGCGCGAGCACGCGTGTCCCGAACGCGCGGGCGAGAACGGCGACTTCTTTGCCGACGTGACCACACCCGACGAGACCGAGCGTGCTCGATCCGAGTTCACGACCTTTGAAATTTTCCCAGCGTCCTTCTCGAACCCCCAGGCCCGCCGACGTCACACCTCTCAGCATCGAAATGGCGAACGCGATCGTCAGCTCGGCAACCGATCGTCGATTGACTCCACCCGTCCAGCCGAAGCGAATTCCGTGGCGGGCGAGCGCTTCGAAGTCGACCTTGTCCATTCCGACGCCGTATTTTCCGATGACTCGAAGATCGGGAAGTTTTCCTAGTAGGCCTTCATCGATGGCTTCCAGTGCAACGATCGCCTTTTGATGACCGCGAAGAAAGGTCACCAGCTCCTCTCCGGCGAGAGATTTTCCTGTTTCGTTGAACGTGACGTGCACATAGCGCTCTAGGAGTTCGCGACGCAGCTGGGGATCTTGAGAGAATGATCGTGAGCAAACCGCGACCTTTTCTCGATCGTTTCGAGTCGTCATGATGCTCTCACTCTGCCGTTACTCGCCGAGACGTCGAGAGTCGTCGGGGATGACATTCGAGTGACGTTGGAGGCTCCCGCACCGGCCATGACGAGTGCAAGCCCACCGGCCACATCCCAAATTCGAATTCCACGCTCCTTGTAAACGTCCGCACGGCCGCTGGCCACGTAGGCGAGAGAAAGCGCGGCTGAACCAAGATATCGAACCTTCTTGTACGATCCCAGCTCGCTCGCCCACTTCGTCAGGGATTCAACGTCGAACGATCCTGCGACTGGAAGCCCGGTGCAAAGGACGGCGTTTTTCATTTCAGTGACGGACGAAACGTTCGCTGAAGTCCCGTTTACGGTGAGTCCTTCGGAAATCGAACCTGAGAAGACGTCGTCGCGGAAAATATCGGAAACCACACCTAAAACCGGTGAGCCGTTTTTCCAAAGACCGATCGAAACGGCAGCGAGGGGAATGCCACGGTCGAAGTTGAAACTTCCATCGAGTGGATCGACGATCCAACAGGAGCCCGTCTCTAGCAGCGACTCGCCACCACTCGTCCACCCCCCCTCCTCCGAGAGAATCGGAATGCCGGTCTGCGAGCGGAGGAATTCGACCAGGAGTCGATCGCCCTCGAGATCGGCTACGAGTTTGATGTCGTGTTCGCGGCTCGAAACCACGCCCCGACTCGCCCGCTCGCGCAAGTGATCCCGAGCGATGAGCGCTGCGCGAACGGCGGTCTCCAGGAGTTCGGTTTCCGAAGCGGCACTCACCCGAGTCAGCTCTTCCCGGCCATTTCGGCTTTCACGCGCATGTTGAGATACGTCCCGATGAGGTGATCGAAAATCATGTGCACGTCCTCGACCGGACCGTACTCGCCCTTTGCCGTCGGAACATGGAGCCGGATCTCACTGAGCTCGCGGAGCATGCCGCCATCGAAGCCGGAAAGTCCGACGACCGTAGCGCCCCGCTCGCGTGCGAGACGACAGGCCTTGATCACGTTCGGAGAATTTCCGGACGCGGAAATCGCCACGACCACATCGCCAGCCGTGAGCTTTTGCGTCCGGAGCTGAATCGCAAAGATGTCTTCGAAACCGAAGTCGTTTCCGATGCAAGTCAAAATCGCTTGATTGTCGGTGAGCGCGATTGCATGAAAGGGCTTGTCGAAACAGCGCGGGCCGATCGTCAGATCGTTCGCGAAATGCGACGCCGTCGCGGCACTACCGCCATTTCCGAGAAAGAAGATCCGCGCTCCACGTTCACGCGCAGCCCAAAGGCAATCCGCGAATCGTGCGATTTCATTTCGGTCGATCTTCCCGAGGACCTCCGAGAGATATTTGAAATACTCGGCGGCATAATCCGCAGCCGAAGGATGGGCGGCGTAAATTTTTTCGACCTGATTCGACTCGTTCATCATTCGCTCCTCTTGATCGTGCACGAAAGATCGTAACGCGCGCGCCATTCGGCATCCGCGCAATAAATTTTGTAAACCAGTTCCATCGTCTTGAACGCGTCGAGTGAAGATCCGCTTTCGATCGGTGTATTCTCGACGATCGCTCGCGCGAAATAGTCGATCTCGCGCTGCCATGAAGGATCTTCATTGAAGCGAGTTCGGACTTCTTTCGGATCGCCTTGGTCGCCGTCGGACTTGTACGAGACCGTGATCGTTTCGGCACCGTAGCTCTTCGTCCCGGACAAAATCCCGGACAGTTCGACATTTCCCCGCTCGAGTGCGATTTCCAATTGAAAACGATGGCGCCACTGAGTGGCCGAGGAATGAAGCATGACGACCACGCCCTCCCCGTTTTTCATGAGAGCGTAAGCGTTGTCTTCGACGTCGTGTTTCCAGTAATCGTTCGAAATGAAACTGTGAACCGACTTCATTTCGCCCGCGAAGAGCCGAATGAGATCGACCATGTGGATGCCTTGATCGAGAAGAATTCCGCCTCCGGCGACGGCGCGTTTCGATCGCCAGTCGGAGGTGTTGAAAGGAATGATCCTCGACTTCCCGTAAATGCCGCGAATGTTGATGACTCGACCGAGCTCTCCACTGCGGACGATCGAAAGCGCCTGCTGAATCGAGTCATGATAGCGATGATTGAAACCGTACATCAGCTTGAGTTTCGAATGCTCGGCCTCGACGTCGCGAACTGAGGCGATGTCCTGCAGATCGCGGCCAGGGGGTTTCTCGCAGAAAACATGGAGGCCCTTGCGAAGGCCGGCCGACGTCACCTCGGCCGCGATATCGTTGGTCAGACAAACGAAGAGAACGTCGAGCTTTTGAGCCAGCAGATCTTCGTAATTCGTGAAATAGGGAACTCCATTTGGAAGCTGACCCGGTTCCTTGAACACGCGGTCGCAAACGGCAACCGTTTCGAGATGCGGATTCGAGCCGATGAAATGATCTCTCCGCTTTCCGACGATTCCATAACCGGCGATGCCGACTCTTAGCTTTTTCACGCTTGGCTCTCGGTCTCGTAGAGGGTCCGCCATTCGTCGTCCTGCATCGCGGCTTCGACGGCTGCGACGTCGTGAGGCGCATCGACGGCGAGACAGCGCGCTTCGCATGCAAGCATCCTGATCTTGTCGCCGTTCTCGAGGACACGCATCATGTCGACTGATTCCGCGATTTCGAGCGGAGTCGGCTGGAGAGCCACATAGCGAAGAAGATAATCTCTTCGAAACCCGATCATTCCGAGCTGTTTATACCTCGGGCCTTTGTAGCCCTTCTTGCTCGAGGGAATCGGCTCTCGGGAAAAGTACAGGGCGTCGCCCTTGGGATCGACGACGACCTTCACGGCATTGGGGTCGAGGAACTCGGAGTCGTCCCGGATTTCGATCATCAAATTCAAAACGTCGACATCCGGAGAGCGTTTCAATCCTTCGATCAGCATGTCGATCATTCCAGGGTCGACCATGGGCTCGTCACCTTGAACCATGATCACCAGCTCCGCTCGGGAGCCCTTTTCTTTTTCGATTTTCGCTAGAGCTTCGGCGACCCGCTCGGTCGCACGCTCGTGTTGAGAACCCGTCATGGTCGCGAGGAAGCCGAGGCCGGTGACGAAGTCGTGAATCTCCCGGTCACAAGTGGCGACGGTGATCACGTCCGGAAGCTTCGCGAAGTGGCTTCGACGAACGATATGCTCGATCATTGGACGGCCGAGAATCTTCGTCATCGGCTTGCCGGGAAAACGACTCGCCGCCATCCGCGCCGGGATCACGATCAAATTCATGAGCGCACTCCGCTTCGAGCGGTACGACTGAACGCGGAGCCGATGCGCGCAGAAACATCGAGCATACGAAAATCCACGCCGTAAGCGATGAATCGATGTCCTTGTTCGATGAGCTGACGAAGCTTTACGGGATCCGGTTCGACGAGATGTGTGCCGCCGGGTTTTCCGCTTTTCGCGCCAAGCGTTTGCACTTTGTTCAGCGCCTCTTTCACCTTCGGATTCTCGAATTGCCCGGCGAGGTTCATCGAAGCCGAAAAGTCGTAAGGTCCGACGATATAGCCGTCGACACCGTCGACTGCGAGAATCGCTTCGAGATTTTCGAGCGCGGTGATGCTTTCGATCTGAACGATGACGACCGTCTCTTCAGCTGCCCGGCGTTGGTAATTGTCGAAATCCACACCGTAACCTTGTGCTCGTGCGAGCCCGACACCCCGTTGACCCTTCGGTGGATAATGGACCGAAGCGACGGCTGCCTTTGCTTGTTCAACTGTGTTCACCATCGGCACGATGACGCC
>JAZKJB010000118.1:5193-5621 GCA_040384505.1 Bdellovibrionota bacterium
CGCCGGTCGCACCCATGTCCATGATTCTCTTGGCCTGAATCCAGTCGTGACCCGAGAGCCGAGCCAAGCACGGCGTGCCTGAAAGCTGGATCACCCGGATCATGTCTTCTGCTTGAGCGAGTGTGATCGACGTATGCTCGAGATCCAAAGTGAGGAAGTCGAAGCCCGCACGGGCCATGATTTCAGCGATTCCAGTATGCGCCATTCCCAACCAGGAGCCGACGATGGGATCGCCGTGCGACTGGAGGGCGGCCTTCAACGATAGCGCCATGTTCTCCCTCTCTATTTTGACGGGTGAACCTTACAACCTGGGCGCGTCGGAGTCCTCAAATATTATCGGAATCGGAGACGGTAAAGTGCCAGATCCCCTCGTGATTATTGATCTGGATCCCGCGCGCGTCCTGGTACGCAATCAGAGGGACTTCGCG
>JAZKJB010000118.1:5631-6124 GCA_040384505.1 Bdellovibrionota bacterium
GCACCAAACTTCGAGCTTCTCGCAGCCTTTATCCAAAGCGAGAAGTGCGAAATGAATGGAGAGGGCCGCCAAAGACGCCTCCTCTCCCTCTGCTGCCAGATAGTCGGCGATGAAAGCCGAAGAATTCTCTTCATCGAGGACGAGGCGGCCCACCAGGTAGCCAACCAGACGCCCATCACGCTTTGCGACGAAGTAGTGATAATGCGAAGGAGCACTTTCGAAACGCCATTGGAGGCTCTGGAAACTCCGGTCGACGATGAACCGAAAGCGATTTCGCGTCGCTTCAAAGAGCTCGGCCATCGCCGGGAGAACTTCGATCGGCTTTTCGACCCCCCATGCTCCAGCAAAGCGCATACGTTTGAACATCCAAGTCATTTTGACCAAAGGCGCCCAAGCGGCGGCGAGCAGAGTAGCCAGCGGAACTCGCTTGCGCCGAAGAATCCTGTTCAAGGCCAGCGGTGCTTGCAGCAGGCGTAACTTGGTCGTAGGGCTT
>JAZKJB010000118.1:6134-6521 GCA_040384505.1 Bdellovibrionota bacterium
AGCCCATATACGTATTCGAGACCGGCCTCGTGCGCGTCGGCTCGAGTTCGGTTTATCAGCTGAGCGAACATTCCTTTTCTGAGGTGGCCAGGATCCGTATACGTATCACCGATCTCGGCGCCGATGATCGGTCGTCCGTCGAACCACAATTTCTTCGGAGTGAGACTCGTCGTCGAGACGATTTTCGACTCCACTCGAATCGCGTTCACGAACCCGGGCCGGTTCGGGTTTCGCCAGATCTTCCAGTGGAAGAGATCCATGTCGCCGTAGAACGTTTTGCCTTTGGAGAAGCTCTTGAAGAACAAGCTGAGAGGCGCGAGATCGGCCTCGGCGAGCCGTCCGATGGGCCAGTCGACGCGACTCATTTCCCCATCCATTCTTCGAAGC
>JAZKJB010000119.1:0-673 GCA_040384505.1 Bdellovibrionota bacterium
GCGACGAAAGCCGCGAGGCAGCGGTAGATCGTCCGACCGTCGATCGCGAAGCGCTCTTCGAAGAGCATCTCTACGAAGTGATTCTTGGTGTCGACGAATCTCGAGTCACCGCTTTCGAAGATCGCTTCTCGGCGCTCAGGCAGGCGGCTCCGACGGCCGAGCTCCATCGGATCGGCCGAACTCGAGACGGGCGACTTGAAATCGGGTCGTTCATCGAGTCAGATACGGCGACTCTTCTAGCGGCGTACGAAAACGGGTGGGGGGCGCATTTTGAAAGCTTGGCATGATGAGTGTGGCGTCTTCGGCGTCTGGAATCATCCCGAGGCTTCGCGCTTGGCGTACCTGGGACTCTACGCGATCCAACACCGCGGACAAGAGTCCGCCGGGATCGTGACGCTCGACAAAGGCGCACACATCATCAAGAAGGGTTTGGGGCTCGTCTCCGAAGTCTTCACCGATGAAGCTCTCATCGCTCTGCCAGGCCGCTCTGCCGTCGGTCACGTTCGGTATTCGACGACGGGGATGAATCAGATCTCCAACGCTCAACCGCTCACGGCCCAGCTTTTCAACGGTCCGCTCGCTCTCGCGCACAACGGGAACATCGTGAACGCCGAACCATTGAAGCAAGAGATGCGGGCGGCCGGCGCGATCTTCCATGGGACGAACGATACCG
>JAZKJB010000119.1:683-4038 GCA_040384505.1 Bdellovibrionota bacterium
TTGTCCATCGAACGATTTGTTGAAGTGTCTTCAGGACGCGCTCGAGCGGCTCGAGGGTGCTTTTTCGTTCGGACTTCTTTCGCACAACGCCCTCTTTGCGGTTCGTGATCCTTACGGCTTTCGGCCTCTCGTCTTGGGCGAAATCGAAGGTGGCTTCGACGGAAAACCTTCGTACGTGATCGCGAGCGAAACTTGCGCGTTCGATTTGATCGGAGCGAAGTACCTTCGAGAGATCGAACCAGGCGAAATTTTCTGGGCGGATGAAAGCGGAACTCATTCGGTCATGATGAAGAAGAAAGTGAAACGCGCGTCGTGCGTCTTCGAGCACGTTTACTTCTCGCGTCCCGATTCGGTCGTCTTCGGCGAGAGCGTTTACGAGGCTCGCAAGCGGGCCGGTCGAATTCTAGCTCGCGAGAATCCGGTCGAAGTCGACATGGTGATCCCGGTTCCCGATAGTGGCGTTCCGTCGGCGATCGGGTATGCCGCGGAAAGCGGATTTCCGTTCGAGCTCGGTATCATCCGCAACCACTACATCGGCCGTACTTTCATCCAGCCTCAGCAAGCCATTCGCGACGTGGGGGTGAAGATCAAATTGAATCCCCAGACGGCGGTCTTGAAGGGCAAGCGGGTCGTCGTCGTCGACGATTCGCTCGTCCGCGGAACCACGAGTCGCAAGATCGTGAACTTGATTCGCGCCGCTGGAGCGAAGGAGGTGCATTTGCGCATCTCGGCTCCTCCGACGGTGGGCCCGTGTTATTACGGCGTCGATACGCCCGAGAAATCGCAACTCATCGCCGCCAACCAGAGTCTGGATTCCATCCGGAAGTTTGTCGGCGCCGACACCCTCGGGTATCTTTCCCTAGAGGGATTGCGAGAAGCGGTTCGGGGAGAAAAGGGCGGATGGTGCGCGGCTTGCTTCGACGGCAAATACCCCACCCCTCTCTTCGGTCTCGATCTCGACCCTAAGGGCAACATCCGGGGAATCTAGCATGGCGAAGCAGATCAACAAGTGGTTACCGCTCGAGCGAGGCGATGTCGTCGACATCGTCGCGCCGGGGTCGTCGTGCAAAATGGATTCGCTTCAAAAAGGGCTCGATGTTCTCGAGTCGTGGGGGCTCGAGCCGCGGATGCCGAAAGATATTTTCGGTGCCGACGTCATCTGCTCGAATTCCGATGAAGAGAGATTCAAGCAGTTGAAAACCGCGCTGACGTCGGAAGACTCGGTGGCCGTTTGGTGCGTTCGCGGCGGCTACGGTGCGAACCGACTGATTCCGCGCCTGATGAAGCTCAAGCGTCCTGCTGGACCACCGAAACTCTTCATGGGTTTTTCCGACATCACGACGCTCCACGTGTTCTTGAACGAGCAGTGGGGTTGGCCGACGATTCACGGCCCGATGATCGACCGCATCGGTCGCGGACTCATTCTCGAGCCTCAGCTCGCCGAAGTGCGATCGATGGTTTTCGGAGATTTGCGCCAGATCGAGTTCAAGAATCTGAAACCGATGAACGACCTCGCTCATCGCGCGAAAACGATCAAAGCTCCCGTCACCGGTGGCAACGCGATGACTTTGCAGAGCTCGATCGGAACCAAAGCGCCGTGGAAGTCGGCGGGCTCGATCGTCTTCCTCGAGGAGATCGACGAGCGCGGTTACCGCGTCGATCGAATCCTCGAGCATCTCGAACAGACGGGACATTTCGCGAAAGCAAAAGCGATCGTCCTCGGCGATTTCTTGGGCGGTGACGAGCCCGATGGAACGAATCGAGTTTGGTCCGTCGTCGAGCGCTGGGCCCAAAATCAAAAAGTTCCCGTGCTTCGCGGTCTCGGTGCCGGCCACGGAGATCTTCAGCGGCCCGTGCCGTTCCAGACGATGGCGACTCTCACGACCGGCGCGAAAAGCCAGCTGGTCATCGACACCGGCGTTTTCGACGTGAGGAAAAAGCGTTGAGCCGCATCGAGCAGCGCTTTCTCGACAAGCTCGGTGACAACTGGGAAGGCGCGACTCCTGGTCTGAAGGTTCAAGCGTTCCATCGAGGCCGCAAGATCATCGACGTTCGCGCAGGGCAGACCTATCGCTATTACGATTTTGCCTCGCTCACCAAGATCATCTTCACGACGACCGCGTTCATGGCTCTCCATGATGAGAAGCGCTTCAAGCTTTCCGATCCCGCGTCTCGCTGGGTGCCGTGGTTCCCCGAGGATCATCCCGCGACGATGAAGAGCTTGCTCTCGCATTCGGCGGGGCTCACGTGGTGGTATCCGTTCTACAAGGACGTTCATCCAAGAGCTTCGAAATTGAGAACGCCGGAAGAGGCATGGGACGTTTTCCAAACGGTTTTCAAAAAGCGTGTTCTTTCCGATCTTAAAAAGACGGAGCTCGTTTGGCCGACGGAGAAGGCCGTTTACTCCGATCTCGATTACTTCATGCTCGGCATCGCCCTCGAATCGGTCACCGGAACGACGCTCTATACGGTGTGGGCGGATCTTCGCGATCGTCTCGAGTTACGCGACACCGACTTTCATCGGAATAACAAACCTCTGCATGCGCGAGCGAAGTACGCTCCCACGGAGAAAGACTCCGCTTGGCGTAAGAAAACGATGCAAGGTGAAGTCCACGACGAGAACACGTGGTCTCTAAAAGGTGTCGCCCCTCACGCGGGCCTCTTCGGAACGCATGACGACTTGAGTGGCTACGGACTCTTGCTTCGAGGTGCGATGCGCGGAACGGGTTCGAGCGTTTTTCCCTCGCATGAAACCGTCGCGAAGTTCACGAAGCGAGCGATCCCCGTGAAGCAAGGCGACTGGGCACTAGGGTTCATGACACCGACCAAGGGAGGCTCGAGTTGCGGAATCCGTTTTTCACCGAAGTCGGTCGGTCACACGGGCTTCACGGGAACGTCGCTCTGGTACGATCCCGTTCGCGATTTGCTCATCACGATCCTTTCGAACCGCGTGAATCCCACGCGTGAAAACACCGCGTTCCTGAAGCTTCGCCCGAAGATTCACGACTGGATCGCGGAAGAACTCTAAAGTGCGGTCCCGAAAAGTGCGGGACAGGTCGCGGCCCGCTTCTTCGTCGTCGCTCGCGGCGGCAAAGAAGACACGGGCGCTGCGACTGGGAGTGCTGCTGACGAAGTCGAGAGCGAGGCGATCTTCGTGTGGTCTCGGGCCAGTTTCGCAGGATCGAGGAACTCGCGGTAAGCCCGAAGGTAAGGGCGATGCTTCTCGCTCACCGCTTCGCTCGCTTGCGCGAACGATCGACCGGCCGTGAGCCCTTCGATCAAATTCATTTGGTCTTTGATCAGTTCCGTCGGTGTCGACTTCGTCCACCTGCAGCTTCGTCGAAACGAGCAACAG
>JAZKJB010000120.1:0-1913 GCA_040384505.1 Bdellovibrionota bacterium
GTGACTCCGAAAGCGGGCCTCTCGCCGCGTGCCGCGAAAGGAACCGTTCGCGAAGTTCGCGTCGAGCTCGACATTCAACACACGATCGGTGCTCAGCCGAGCCGCAATCCGAACGGCGGCAAATTCAAAGCTCAACGCTACTCATTCACTTTGGAAATCGATGCGAGCGGTGCCGTCATCGGCGGGGAGTGGGTTTCGAAGACGCGGCCTGATTTCGTCTGGCTCTCGCGTCTGCCGCGTACGTTCGGTGGCTACTACTCGACACTCGAGAGTGTGTTGGAGAGAGTGCAATAGTTCGCGCAAGGCCCTTCGAAGGAAGGGCTGACGAACGCGACTCTTAAAAATCCAAATCCTTGTCAGGGCCGCGCTCAGCCGCGGCCTTTGCTTTGTCGCGAGCGGCGGCGACGACGGCCGTCTTGCCTTTGACTCGGCCTCCGAAGAGGTTCGTGAGATCGCGGACGTCTTTCACCCAGTGGATGCGTTTCACGAGTGCGGGATCGAGGTCCGTGAGATGCTTTCTGTTCGAAGTCGGCATCACGAACTTCGTGAAGCCGAGTTTGTCGGCTTCTCGAACGCGAGCTTCTGCGAAAGAGACCGCGCGAATTTCCCCGGTGAGGCCGATCTCTCCGAAGAAACAAGTCTTCGCATCGACTTCATGTTCCGTTTCGGTCGAAATCAACGCCGCCGCAACCGCCATGTCGGCTGCGGGTTCCATCAACTTCAAACCACCGACGACGTTGATGAATACGTCGGCGTTGCCGAGACGCAAGCCGAGATGCTTGTTCAAGACGGCGACGAGCAAGTGCACGCGATTCACGTCGAAGCCGAGCGCCGTTCGGCGAGGCTGCGGCATCGGCGTGAAGTTCGTGAGAGCTTGAATTTCGCAGAGGAGCGGTCGCGTACCTTCCATCGAGCAGAAGACCGCCGAGCCGACGAGCCGCTCGCCACGTTCTTCGAGGAAGAGCTCCGACGGATTCTCGACTTCGACCAATCCGCGCGAGTCCATCGTGAAGACGCCGAGCTCGTGGGTCGCGCCGAATCGATTCTTCAGCGCGCGAAGCAAGCGGAACTGGTGAGACATGTCGCCTTCGAACGACAAAACCGTGTCGACCATGTGTTCGAGGACTTTCGGGCCCGCGATGTTGCCGTCCTTCGTCACGTGACCGATGAGGAAGATCGCGATGCTCGAACCTTTCGCGAGAGCCATCAGCTGAGCGGCACACTCACGCACCTGGGAAACCGATCCTGGTGCGGATTCGATGTCGGGGGAGAAGACCGTTTGAATCGAGTCGACGATCAAGACTTGCGGTTTCAGCTCGCTCGTCATCTCGCGGATTTTTTCGAGATTCGATTCGCTCGACATGCGAACTTTGCCCGATTTCACACCGAGACGTTGAGCGCGAAGCGCCGATTGATTCACGGACTCCTCGCCCGAAACATAGAGCACGTTCAAATCGTTCTTCGCGAGGCCGCCGGCCATTTGCAGAAGCAAAGTCGATTTCCCGATTCCGGGATCGCCACCTAGCAAAACGAATTGACCTTCGACGAGGCCGCCGCCGAGGACGCGATCGAGTTCCTTGAAGTCGGTCGAGACGCGTTCGATGTCGAGGTCTTCGATGTTTTGATCGAGCGCGAGGATTTGAGATGCGCCGTCGGCCGATGGGCTCCAGCCACGCTGGCGTGTCGAAGTCGCCGTTTCTTTCGAGACCACTTCCTCGACCAAAGTATTCCAGGCACCGCAGTCGGTGCAGCGGCCTTCCCAGCGATTGCGTTGCGAGCCGCAGTTCTGGCAGACGAAAACCGACCTGGACTTACCCTTTGCCATCGCTGAAATCCTCTCGTGTTAAGGCTGCCTTTTGGGTATCATGAGGACTTCCAGATCACAACCCAAGGACGGGCCCGTGAGCGAGTTT
>JAZKJB010000121.1:0-9540 GCA_040384505.1 Bdellovibrionota bacterium
GTGTGCATGTCGCGCATCTCGTCGATCTCGCGCTGATATTCCATGTCACGACGAGAGAAGGCGTCGCGTGTCTTCGTCTTGAGCTCTTCGAGTTGTTTCTCGTGAGCCTCTTTCATTTGATCGATCTCGGCTTGGTGAGTCTCGGAGAGCTGCTTCACCTTCGCGCCGTTCTTCTTCGCCGTTTCGGTTTCTTTTTGCTGATAGGTATCGCGAGTGCGACGAACGCTATCGTCCTGGTTACTTCGGTCTGAAGCGGACTTTACTGCCATACCTTCTCCTCCATGAGAAAGATGCGCGACGAGCGGAATTCGAGTGTCCGCTCCAGTCTTTAGCTTATCACGGAGGAGGGGTCGGGTTGGAGAGACAAGGGGGCTCTCCCCTCGCAATCAGGCCCATGGTCGTAGGCGACGGGATCGGATCAAAGACCTTCGAAGACCTTTTTGCGGAAGAGGTCGCGAAGCTTTTTGTCCTCGACCTCCCGCTTGCGTGCCGCTTCGGCTTTACGTGCGTTGTCGCCCTCGATCGCGGCGATTTTGCGTTCGAACTCGATCTTGTGAAGCGTCGCCGTTTTTTCGACGGCTCTCGACCAACGTCCGTGAAAACTTCTCACGGCAATGCGGAAGTCTTTTCGTTTACCCGGGTAGAGGCGCGCCCAGCGTTCGACGTGTTCGCGAAAAGGGATCGCGGTCGGCAAGCCCGTTTCGGCTTCACCCGTCTTCAAAGCGACTTTGCTCATCCAGTTCGACGAGCCGGTTTCGATCAGAAGGTCTTCCTTCGATCCACGAGCACGCACGATCACGTCGTTCATGGGAGCGTGCACGACGATTCGATCCGCTTCGCGCGTGACCCACATCTCGCCACCGTTCGTGAGCTTCACGTCGCCGAACTCGGTGCGAATCGTGAACTCGGATTTCGCTTCGACCCATACGGTTCCGTCGATGAGACGCGAGAGCGTCGGAGTCTCGCGACGAATCGAAGAGCCACGATCGAGCGTGAGAGTCACATCGCCTTCGACCCACGTGAACTTCTCGTTGGTTTCCGTTCGCACGGCGCAAGTTCGCTTGGTCGCGATGCAGTTCTGGGGCTCTTGGAGCGGAGCTTCCGCTTGCGCGAGCTGGACGGGCGCCGAATCGGTACCGACGCTGTCGTCTTCCGGTGTTTCATTTTCTTTTGATGCGTGATCGTCGTGATCCGCCGGAGCATGAGTCGCAGTTTCGGCGTGGGCCGCTGGCGCCGGATGTTCGGACGCGTGGACCTTCACTTCGATCGAGAATCCGAGCGTGAAAGCGATCAAGTGCGCCATCAGTCTCGGAAGCCAGCTCACAGGGCCACCTGCTTCAGGCTCACTCTCGCTTGGCGAGCGATCTCGTCTTGCTTGAAGTTGGTGAGAACGGCGCGATAGATGTCCGCGGCGTCTTCGAGCCGATCTTGTTTTTCGAAAACGCGCCCCAAGCGCAAGAGCGCGAAGCCGGTCAGCTCGCTCTCCGGGAAGAGCGCGATCATCTTTTCGATCGTCTCCACCGACGACTCGAGCTCACCGAGCTGGTAGCGACCTTCGGCCAAGAGGAAATGCGCTTCGACGACGTGGATCGAATCCGGATATTTGGTGATGACTTCGACGAGCATCGCGTTCGATTCCTCGAAGAGGCGCTCACGGAACGATTTCTTCGCTTTCTCGAAGAGACTCCCCGCTCGCTCGATCTGAATCGAATCGCTCTGCGTGATCACGCTCGCGAGTTGGCGAAGAGGATAACCTTCCTCGAGACCTTTACCGTTCAACGCCTCGGGCATCAACGTCGCGACTTGCTGTTGGTAATCCGCGAGCTGATGAGCCGCGAGCTGTTGGCGGAACTCGGCCGCCTTTCGCTCTCGCTCGACGAGCACGAGCTGCTTTTCGAGCCGCGTCGCGGGACTCATTTTCTCGCGCAGCCAGCCGTTGAGACCGACATAGCCGACCACGAGGACCAGAGTGAAAGAGAGAAACCAAGCGTTCTTCATCACAGGTCTTTTCGGTCATTTCCCCAGGGGAATTGAGATCGGCGAGGGTCCGAATGCACCTTTTCTGTGAGAACGGGGTGCGAATCATGTTGGTGAGAGGGCTTTGCCTTGGGACCAAGGTCTTGGTGTCTCGATTCGAGACGTAGACTTCGATCCACGAATCGTGTCCAGCGAGGTCCTCCCTCGTGTTCCATCTTTCGGACTTCCCTATTTAGAAACTGCTTTTTTGTCCTCGGTCGATCCGCCTGGATGGCGGAGCGAAATTCGCTCTCATGGATGGATGCTCGTCGCGCGGCCAAGATTCGTTTCGAAGACGAGAGTGGCGAGTGAGCGAGTGGCGCTGGCTCGAGGCGAGACCGACAGGCGGTGGTAAGGTCCTCCTTCGTGTTCCATCTTTCGAACTCCCGCTCTTAAACCTGATAACCACGCGAGCGCGATTCGTTTCGAAAACAGATCGACGGGAATTTTATTTTGCTGAATTCAAAATGCTCTTGACGACATTTTCGACTTTCGAGGATTCGCGCTGTAGCTTTTCTGCATGCCATTCAGGGTGGCTCGCGCTTGCGAAGATTGCGTTCGCTAAAAGGCAAATGTGCTCGAGCTAGACCACTCGTGCATCAACTATTGCGATGAGTGTTCAATTCCAAAAACGCTGGAAATCACGTTCTGAAAACCAGGTGTATGTTCAATTCGTCTTCGAAAACGAAGGAGGAATCATGAACCTGAATCATCTCACCGACGATGTACTTCTCGCAGAGACGGAACGCGCGGCATATCACGAACGTGAAGCACTTTCGGTCGTTCTTCATCACATCCGAGAAGTCGATCGACGCCGACTCTACTCTGCGCTCAAATTCGAGAGCTTGGCCGACTATATGATCAAGCATCTCAAGTACACCGAGGATCAGACGTACCCGAGAATTTCGGCGATGAAACTTTTGAAGGAAATTCCAGAGATCGAGGCGAAGATCAACGATGGAACTCTTTCGCTGTCGAACTTGAACATGGCCCGGCGGGCATTTCTTCAAGAGACGAAGGCTCCCGCGAACACCGATTCATCGGCACTCACCGTTTCGAAACCACATCGAACGACCGAAGAAAAAATCGCCGTGCTCGCTAAAATCGAAAACGTGACCAAACGTGAAGCCGAGAAAATCCTTCGCATCGAAACTGGCGTCGTTTTGAAATCCGCCGAGTCTTCTCGCGAGCTTTCCGATGGAAATGTCGAGCTCAAGTCCATCGTTTCAAAGGACGTCGTTCAGTTGATCGCAGAATTGAAGGGGCTATTCGCGCACTCACAGCCAGGAATCACGACAGGTCAACTCGTCGAACTTGCATTGAAGGAACTTAAGAAACAGAAGGATCCAGTTGCTAAGGCCGAACGTGCTGCGAAGCGTCCCGTTCCGGAACGGAAAAGTGCAGAGAGTTCGAACCCACATTTCATTCCGGCCGCCGTTCGCCACGTCGTTTGGATGCGAGACGGTGGGCGCTGCACGAACTGCGGTTCAGCGAACGCTATTCAACATGAACACATCATACCTGTCGCACTCGGCGGGAAAAGCACCGTCGAGAACGTGACGCTACTTTGCCGCTCTTGCAATCAACGACGCGCGATCGAAGTGTTCGGCGCAAAGAAAATGTCGCGGTACTTGAGGGAGCCGACGTTCGGTTACGAGGCGGAATTGAGGATTGATCGACATTGGTTAAATTGAAGAGCGGGCGCTGTGCGGAAACCATTCCCTTGATGACCAGTTAACGAAAATTCGGTATCGATGTTCTATGGAAGTTAGAGTGGATGACGAGATAATACTGCGCCAGATATCTCAGTTCTACGCTGAGGAGCTCTTTTTGCTTGTGGCGAAGAGCCGTGAAAATGATCTTTGTTATTGGTGTCCTGATCTTAAAAGGACTTATGCAACTCTGGAATCCACAACTCGTCATATTGACGATGCCACTTCGAAATTTGGTGACGATCAGACACCCGACTTATTGATATTCTTCAAAGGCTCATGTGCCGGACTCATCAGCTTAAGTCCCATCGACGTTAATCAGAACTCCAGTGAAGTAGGGTACTGGCTCGGAGGTGAGTTTGAACGCAAAGGACTTATATCGCGCTCTATGCCCTTCGTACTCGGATACGCTAAAGATATTTTGAGACTTAAAGCGGTCGAGTTATCGACATCGGTTCCGAATCTTCGTTCGCAACGACTTCCGACGAAATTTGGTTTCCATAAGCTGAAAGTGATACCCAACGCGGAAATCCTTGGAGACACAGCCGTAGATCACGTTCTATGGCGCCACGAATTTTAGCAATTGGTTCACGAGCACTCGCAGTTAACAAAACTCGCCGTCAACCGAGCGCACGAGATTCCCGCATAGGAATCCCTCACGTCACTCTTCCTTCAACGCAGAAACATCGAGTCCCCACGACTCCATGATCCCCGACTCTTCTTCCCGACTCATGGCCTTCTTGAACTTCGCGCCGGATTTGCCTTTCACGCGGCGTTCGCACGAGGGCCAATCGCGGTGGCGGAAGGCTTTGCCGTCGACGTAACTCAGGTATGAGAACGCGACTTTCTTTTCTTGTTTCTCTTTCATCTCGGGAATCGGTTCTTCGTCGGGGAAATCGAGAATCTCCACGCCGTAACCTTTCAAAGGGCCCTGGTACAAACTCGTGCCGCGACCCTGTGAGTACGCGACGGCGATTTCGTCGCAACGTTCGTTGCCGGGATTTCCCGTGTGACCGCGGACCCATTTCCACTCGATCTTGCGACCGGTGACGGTACGCGAGAGCTCTTCCCAGAGATCTTGGTTCTGAACGTCTTTACCTTCGGCCGTTTTCCAGCCGCGCTTGCGCCAACCCCAAACCCACATCGTGATGCCGCGAATGAGATAAGTCGAATCGGTGTAGAGATGAACGGGCGCATCGATCGAAGACGTGCGCTGAAGAGCGCGAAGGGCCCCCGAGATTTCCATGCGGTTGTTCGTCGTGGGACGCTCTCCCCCGCCGAGCTCGATGATGTTCAAGTCGGGAGTGACGACGATCGAACCCCAGCCGCCGGGTCCGGGGTTTCCCGAACATGCGCCGTCGGAGTAGATCGCGACATAAGGAAGCTCGTTCGTTTTCGCCAAAAAGAGGCCTACATCGCCGTCGGCGCTTGGATGTTGAGAGTCCTCAAGCCTGCCGCGAGCACGCGGCGAGTCGCTTCGACCAAAGCCATTCGCGACGACTCGACATCAGCGGCTTCGCCGAGGATGCGGTGCTTGTTGTAGAAGCGGCTGAATGCTCCGCAAACTTCGAGAAGATATTGCGCGACGATGTTCGGGCGGAACGTGGTGAACGCTGCCGCGATCATATCCTGATAGCCCAACAGCAGACGGACGAGTTCGCGCTCTTCGGTTTCGGTCAGCGCTTTCGCGAATGTGTCAGGAGCAGGTTTTCCGTACTTACGAACGAGGCTCAAACAGCGAACGTGCGCGTATTGCACGAAGGGCCCGCTATCGCCTTCGAAGCTGAGCGCTTTCTCCCAGTTGAACTCCACGTCGCGAACGCGATCGACGGCGAGATCGTTGAAGATGATCGCGCCGACTCCGACTTGCTCCGCGATCTTCTCTTTGCCTTCGAGATCGGGATTCTTCGCATCGATGACTTTGCCGATCATCGCGATGCCCTGATCGACGACGTCTTCGAAGAAGATCGTGCGACCCCGACGGGTCGACATCTTTCCTTCGGGGAAACGGTACGCACCGAAGGAGATATGATGACAGTTCTTCGCCCACTCGAAGCCCATGAGCTCGAGAACTTTGAAGACCTGCTTGAAGTGGAGCGTTTGTTCGGCGCCGACGACGTAAAGGTTGATGTCGGCTTTCAACTCTTCGTGGCGATAGATGGCACTCGCGATGTCGCGAGTCGCATACAATGAAGCACCGTCCGCTTTTCTGATCAGGCACGGCGGCATCTCGTCCCCGAGTCTCACGACCATCGCGCCGTCGCTCTCTTCCAGCAGACCTTTTTTCTCGAGCATCGCTTCGACGGCTTTCAGCCTGTCGTTGTAGAAGCTCTCACCGCGGACCAAATCGTGTTTCACACCGAGAAGACCCAGCAAGCGGTCGTATTCCTTCATCGAGATGTCGATGAATTCCTTCCAGAGGGCCGTGACTTTCGGCTCCCCTTCTTCGAGCTGCTTGAAGACGAGCGAACCTTTGGCGTCGAGCTCGGGATTCTTCTCCGCTTCGTCGTGGAAACGAACGTAGATCGCGAACAAAGAGTCGAAAGGTTTGGTCTTGAAGTCGTACTCGGTGCCCCATTCGAAGTAGGCCCACGCGAGTTTTCCGAACTGAACGCCCCAATCCCCGAGATGATTGAGACCGACGACATCGAAGCCTTGAGTCGCCGCGAGATTTCGAATCGCCTGACCGATGACCGTCGCCCGAAGGTGACCGATGTGCATCGGTTTGGCGACGTTCGGTGAGACGTAATCGATGACCAGCTTCTTGCCGCGTCCTTTTTCGGAGCGACCGATCGCCGATTCGTCTTTCACGGCCGCGAGCAACACGTCTTGCAAATAGGAATCGTGAAACGTGACGTTGACGAAACCACCGGCAGGAAGAACGGAGACGATCGCGCTCTTTCTGAACGCATCGTCGGAGGCCATGAGCGCGTCACACAGTTCTTTCGCGATCAAGGGCGGCGCTTTCTTCAGTTCTTTCGCGAGAGGGAAGACCGGCAGCGCGAGATGGCCGTGCTCCAATTTCTTCGGCACCTCGAGCGCCGCCTCCAGAGCGGATTTGCCCCACGACGCAAGCGAAAAATTTCGAATAATCGCGGCGTGAACGAAATCTGCGGTCTGGGCTCGTACCTGCGTCAACATGCTCTGCAAATTAACAAATGAACGTCACTATGAGAAACCATTTCGCCTCGCTCACGGGCAAAGCTCTTGACCCACTCGGGGCCCGGTCTTAGATTCCCCTCTCTTTCAGAACTCTGGTTTACGCTTCGGAGGGGAATCGTGAACAAAGCCGAACTCGTCGAGAAAGTTTCCAAGAAAACCGAATTGACCAAGCTTCAATCGGAACAAGTGATCGACGCCGCACTCGACGTCATCACGAAGGCCGTCGCCAAGGGCGACGAAGTGAAGCTCGTGGGATTTGGTACGTTCTCGCGTACCGTTCGCAAGTCACGCGCTGGCCGCAATCCCAAAACCGGGACGAAGCTCGTCATCCCGGCCGCCAAAGTGCCTAAATTCAAAGCGGGAAAAGACTTCCGCGATCTCTGTAAGTAATTAGCCAGCTCATTGAGCTGAAAGCTTCGAGGCGTCCATCCGGAGCCTCTTGAAGCTGCGCGCCACGGGCAATGGAACCGTCGCGATCGCGCGTTTTTGCGTGATTGAGACGTCCAACTGTTTGGCTTGATCCGCCAACTCGCCGGTCGCTTCGTTGAACTCGTTGAAGAGATCAGGGAAGGCCAGCATCTCGGGTCGATCGGTCCTCGCGAAACCATTCGCAGGACGCGCCCCGTCTTTCACCTGCTTCTTCCAGTCGGAATAATACTTCTTCCACTTGGAAGGCTGACCCTTGAGTCGACGCGACTGGTCCCCGAGCTCGACAGTCAGCTTCTCGAGGCGCTGGGCGGAGTAAAAGAGGGCCTTTTTCTCGGCTTGTTGGATCTGGGAAATGTTTTTCAGGTGATCGCGGCGCTCCGTCTCGAAATCGGCATCGCGGACTCCCACGAACATCGAAGCGGACTTGCGAATCTTCCCGACCGAGGCTTCGACTTTGTAGGTTCCGCGCGGGAGCGAGAACTTAGACAAATCGAGTGATGCGATTTCACCATTTCCGCGACGAACGAGATAATTGTTCGAATAAGAGACCCATTTCAGAATATCGCCGGCCTTCGCGCGAATCGTGACGTCGATGGTTTCTCCGACTGCGGCATCCGTCTGGAAAACCAAGATCGGATTCGCGGTCCCGAGCTTCATCGGAACGATCTCGAGAACGGTCGGCCCGCCCGTCGACGGAGGAATTGGGCGAAGTCCCAACTCGTTGACCGCGTTGGCGCGCGCCTGCTGAGCCGGGCTCTTCTTCGGAGCCTCTTCGACAGGAACGTCTTCTTCGGCGGTCGGCATCGAAGGACGGCCGGTCTCGTCGGGGCTCGGTTCGTCATCGGTGGGCGCGGAAGGTGCGGACGGGCTCGAGTTTCTCGAGGGCCTCGCCGCCTGTTCGCTTTCGGAGAAATCTTCGCTGCGGGCAGCTTCTTTCGCTTTTTGAACGGTCCACCACTGAGCCGCCGCGAGAACCGCGACGACGACGAAACCTGCGAACACGAGCGCGATGGCGGCGCGAAGGTAGAATGGCAGGCCGGTCCGCTTCGCACGCGGTGGTCTTTGGATTCGAGTCATCGAAGCTTCGACGATGTCGTCCACGGGGGGCGCCGCAGATATCACGATCGGCGGCTCTTCGACGACGAGAGGAGGCGCGACGTGAACGTCGTCTTGTTTCTTCGCGGGAGCATTCTCGATCTTGAACGACATCGCTTGGGGAGCAACGGATGGCGGCGGTTGCACGCTGAAGTTCGCGAGGTCGATGCCGTTCGTTTCTTTCGGTGGCGGTTCGAATTTCGGCAAAACCGGATCGGGCCGGCGCTGCACTTCGACGGACTTCGCGAGTTCCGCATGAGTCGCAGTACTGGCGAAGGTCTCTGGCTTCGGCAGCGGAACGACTTGGTTGACCGGGTCGTTCTCGCGATCACGCTTACGCCGATCGAACTCCGGGAGATTTCCGATCCGAACCCAGCGCTTGTAACCAGGCTTCCAGGCGTACATCGAATATTCGACTTCGCCATTGCCGATGCGCTCGAGAATTTGCTCTTCCGTGTAGGGACCGGCTTGCTCGAAGCCCGATCCCTTTTTCTTGAGGACGATCCATGCCGGGGCCGGAGGGATTTTCGTGTTCACGGATCGAGAAAAGAAACGCGCCTCGAGTTTGTCGGTCGGCGTGTTCTCCGTCATCTGAGGGCTCGACTGATGTTCCGTCGGGCGGTGCTCGGTCGGCGGAGGCTTCGAACCCAAGGCAATCGTGAAATCAAAAGGTGTGTCCGTACCTGTGACTTCCGAAACGGGAGCGGGAGTTTCGATTTTCGGGAGTGGAAGCGCTTCGAATGCGCCACGGAATTCGGGAATCTCGCCGAGCGTGGTCCAACCGGCAGAGCCTTCGCGGAAGACGAGATCGACGAGCGTGAAACGCCCCGACTTCAAACCGTCGAGAAGGATGTCTTCGCTCACCGGGCCCTCGGCCCGTCCGTTGACGCTGAAATACCAACCTGCCATTCGAGACCCTTCCTTGGTTCCGCAAACAGCCTTTTACAGGCGCTCTTTCCTCGGCTTGATCGCATCGATCACCGCCGAGCTCTCACCGAAACTCGCGAGGCGCATGACGATGTCGTCGTAAGCATCCGCGAAGTTTCGTGAAGACGGGTCGCGTCTCAACCACGACACCAAGTCCTCTCGCTTCAGTCTACGAGAGCGAAATGCGAGGTACAATCTT
>JAZKJB010000122.1:0-333 GCA_040384505.1 Bdellovibrionota bacterium
TGCTCTTGCTGGGTTTCGTGGAAGAGCATCGATGGCGACTGGGGCGGCGATTGAGGCTCCGGCTGCGGTTCGAGCTTGTCGGTCTTCGTTTGCGTCTCGGATTTCAGCGCCTCGGTCGAGACCCCTTCGAAGAGCGGGAGAATTTCGGACGCTCTTCGCCAGTCGTTCGTGCCTTCCTCCCACACGAGCCATTCTTCGAGCGAGCCTTTCGCGATCGTGCGCATGAGCGAGCGAAGTTGGACCGTACGGAGACCGTCGACGCGGGTGTCGTCGATCGAGTTGTAGATGCTCCAGAAGCAATCTTTCAAAGCCGGGCTCCCATCGTCGCTTTCG
>JAZKJB010000122.1:343-3440 GCA_040384505.1 Bdellovibrionota bacterium
GCTTTCGTCACTCCTTAGAGTAAACAGGCTTTATTTTGCTCACAAGGTCCAGTCCAGGACAAACCTTGCAGAAAAGTGGACCGTTCCTTCATCTCAACGTCACTCAATGCCGCCTGAAACGACTCAACATCGAGACTCCAAGGAGGAACCTGATATGAAAACCGTTACTGTTGGACGTGGGAACTATGGCCGGATCTTCTTCGTGTTGGCTGCTTTGGGCGCCTTCTACTTCTACCGTCGTCAGGGCGGCAGCGTACGCGGTTTACTCGACCGTGGCGTGGGCATGATCGGTCCCGTGCGCGACTTCATCGCGACGAAAGCTCCCAGCGTCACTCAATCGGCAGCGCCCTCGGCTACGATTTGATCATCTGAGAACTTGGTCGGGGCCTCTCAAGTCACGGATTCTTTGACCAGACCTTTGAGGTCCTCGACGTACCCCAACCATTCCTTGAGATCCAGACGGTCGTCCGGATCGATGTGGGCGCGCGCGTTGTTGTACGGCGTGAGCTCGACCACGTCGGCGTGCGAAGAAGCCTGAACCATGTTGTCTTCTTCGAGCAAGCTCAAGAGGACGTCGAGATCGTGGCTATCGTCGCCTTCCGGAATTTCGACTTCACGGAGCTGGAGCAAAGCTTTCAACATACACTCGACGGCCTGCGCGAGATTGTAGCCGGCGACCTCGTGCTGAGACGGGTCCTCGAGATGTGCTTTCGCAGTATCGATGTTGTCCTGCGCTTTCAAGATCATCGATTTCGCGAACGGGGTCATCGGACCTCCTGGCCTCAAGTTGATGCCTTAGAGCATCGTCGCAACCGTGCGTGGGATCAAGTGTTTTGGTCGATTCGCGTTCGCGCGAGCGCCGGAACTTTCAACCAGGTGGTGGCGACGACCACGAGAGTCATCGTTCCGCCGAAAAGAACCGAGGGAATCAAGCCCAAGAAACGGGCTGCGACGCCCGATTCGAAGGCACCGATTTCGTTCGAAGAGGTGATGAAAACCGAGCTGAGAGCGGCGATCCGGCCCCGCATGTGCTCGGGGGCGAGGATCTGCAGCAGGGTCGACCGGATCACCATGCTTATTCCGTCGAAGACCCCCGAAAAGGCGAGGAACACGAGGGCGATCACGAAATGACCCGAGATGGCGAAACCGATGGTCGCAAGGCCGAAACCGGCCACCACGAGCAAAAGTGTCCGCCCCGAAATCACCCGCATGGGCTTCATGGCCAGCCAAACTCCGACCAAAACCGAGCCGATCGCCGGTGCCGCCCGCAAAACCCCCAGCCCCTGCGAGCCCGTGTGGAAAACCTGGTCCGCAAAGACCGGAAGAACCGCGACCGCGCCGCCGAACAGCACCGAAAACATATCGAGGGTCATGGTCGACAAGAGGACTTTGTGGCCGAAAGCGAAGTCGATTCCGGCTTTGATGCTCTTGAGGAAGGGCTCGCGCTCGTGGTCGCTCTTGAAGGAGCGGATGTTCGGGGACAGCGCCAGGGTCATCGACATCGCAATCGCAACGAGAATCACGGGAATCGCAAACGTGAACTCTGCACCGAGAAATCCGAAAGCGAGACCGCCGACGACGGGGCCCACGATCGAAGCGAACTGGTAAGACGAGCTGTTCCAGGCGGCCGCCGCACCTAGCAACGAACGAGGAACGACGCGAGGAACTAGAGAATAAACGGATGGCGTCCCGAAACTCCTCGCGGCTCCCGAGATGAAAACGCCCGTGAAGAGCAGGACGAGCCGTTGAAAGTCGTCGAACGGCGTGTGCTCCCAGACGGCGGTCCACAACAAGATCGTGTTGAAGAGCAGGGCCAAGAGCGACCAACGATACACGCGAACGGGACGATGCGTGTCGACGATGTGCCCCGAGAAAAAGGCGCAGCCGATGGCGGGAATCGCTTCGGTGAGACCGATGAGTCCAAGCAGCAACGGATCGGGTTGCAGCTTGTAGACTTGCCAGCCGACGATGACGGCTTGAACGTTCAATGCCATCGAAGCGCTGAACCGTGTGAGGAACAGCGCGCGAAAATCAGGAATCGCGAGAGCGGGAGCTTTCAGGAACGACATCTCCCTCAAGCATTATCATAAGTCCGGTCGGTGGGCATTCGGTGGTTCGGATAAGGCGATGCTTCCTCGAGCTCGACTTCACTCGTTTCGGCTTCGGTCCAACCGATTCCGTAGCGATGCAGATCGAGATCTCCGGGAACTCCGAGCGTTCGACGGAGGTCGCGCGCGAGGATGAGAGCCGCTCGGCACGTTTCGATCGGGCGCCAGTTGGGTCGGTACTGAATCAGGTCGTGAAGCCGCTCGAGCTTCGCCTCGATTTCGGGAGAGTCGCTACCCAAGGCATCGGCGAGCTCGATCCACGCGACGTTCGCTTCTCGCATCCAGTCGCCGTAATCGCTGTCGAGTGAAGTCGCGAGACGACGTGCGAACGTCTCGATCGCGGAAACCGGATCGACGGCCTTCGCCGCAGCGGAATTCAAAGCCGTTTCGGGATGGAGCGGGACGGGGATGTCGGGCGAATTCGCTTCTTCCGCGGAGAGACCCGTTTGTCCTCCCGAATTGTCGTACCCGGTCTTGATGTCGCGATTCGTATCCAAGTTCGCCTCCCTTGGGAAAATGACTCGATCGAGATCATCTTAGGAGAACGAAAGTCTCGGCGCCCTCGCACGGGCGCAGAGATTATGTGAAGAGAGGGTTACTTCTTCTTCGGAGCGTTGGCGCGTTTCGCCTCGTGAATCTCGCTTCGCGATTTCCGCATTTCGTCGCGACACTCTTTCTTCGCTTCCTTCGTTTGAGCCGCGGTCATGCACTCGCGCATACGATCCATGATCGCCTTGCGTGCCGCCTGACGATCTTTTCCGGGACCCGAGACCGTGTCGGGAGCAGGGGCAGGAGCGGTCGGGGGCGCTCCCTGGGGAGCATTGGCCGTCGGCTGCGTTTCTTGAGCCAGCACAACGGCTGGAACAAGGGCGACGGACATCGAGAAGAAAACCGAAAGGGCTAGTGAAGCGGGACTGAGTTTCATGGGATCTCCTTGGTCCGACCATTTTACGACCCGACGTAGGTGCAAAACAAGGGGGACCGGACTC
>JAZKJB010000123.1:0-1819 GCA_040384505.1 Bdellovibrionota bacterium
CGATCGCACTTTCCGCGACGATACGTGCACTCGTGTAGTCGTAGCAAGTGACCATCGAAATCGCGCGTGCTTCCGCTTTCGCGCGTCCGAAATCAAGGACCGTTTTCATGCGGTGCCTCCTCGTTCATGGGCGCCGACGAAGGCGCGGTAGACGTCGGCGAATGGATCGCCTTCGAGTGAGTCGATGTTCGATTCGATCGTCGAGCGATCTCCTCGCGCGAGGGGACCAGTGAGGACACTCTCGTTCGGTTTTGCATCCGTGAGATTTTTCGAAATGCGTTCGAGATAAGGAATAAGGACCGTTTTCATGCGGTTCCTCCTAGTTCATTGGCTCGTTCATTGGCTTGTTCATGAGCTCCGACGAAGGCTCGGTAGACGTCGGCGAAGGGATCGCCGTCGAGAGAGTCGAGATTCGATTCGATCGTCGAGCGATCGCCTCGCGCGAGCGGCCCGGTGAGGACGCTCTCGTTCGGTTTCGCTTCCGCGAGATTTTTTGAAATGCGCTCGAGGTAGGGGACGAGAACGGTTTTCGGCAATCCGAATCGCTTCGAGAAAACCGAGAACGTCTTCTCCCAGAGAAGCACCGTGAAATTTCCCGCCATCACACAAAGCGCGTGATAAAGCGCTTTCGATTTCGCGTCGATCGCGTGTGATGGATTCGGAAGCCCGGGTAGAAGCTCGCCGAGCGTGCCGCGGCCTTTTTCGAGGATGAAAGGAATCTTGCGATACTCGTCGAGCGAATAGAGCTTTTCCGTGAACGTCATGAGCGGATGAGCGCCGACGGCGAGCTCGGTCGTGAGCGATCCCGAGAAATGGACGCAGACTTTGTCGCGAAGGAACGAATGCTCGATCAAAAACGGTTCGATCGCACGGTCACTGATCGCCACCAGCACGTGACTCGCTGAAGTCGAACGCTCGCGAAGCGTTATCGGACCATCGGAGCGGACCCAAGTTCGAAAAGGAAGATCGAGGAGTCGAAGATAATGGGCGGCGTGACGAGCCATGCGGCCGTCACCAAGAAGCAAAAATGAAGTAAAAGCAGGTACCTGTCCCATGGATCAAGTCCTTATGTTGGCTCGAACATTACCTTCGATTCGCCCTGACAGCAAATCGAAATCCCGATAGTGTGGCCGCCTCATGAAAAAGTGGTTGGCGCGTCTCTATATCCCGGCGATTTTGCTCGTAATGACCCTGGGCGTTTTCTCGATCTTTCGGTTCGGCTACAAGCCCGCGCCGACCGGGATCATGAAACCGTCCTTCTTCGATTCACCCGAAGAGATCGGGCATACGGTGTTCCGCCGTTTCTACGCCCCTCTCGAGGTGAAGAATAGGCTCGCGATCGGGATTCCTCCCCAGCCCGAGTGGTACCGACAGGTCGTCGTTGGATTCCTGAAAGGAGCGGCTGCCGAGAAGCGACCGTTCGACGTCGTCGTTCAGGAAATCGAGATGCCCGATCTCGATCTCTCGTCGCTTCCCGAGATCGGCGTCGTGAAAATCAGGACGAATACGAATCCGCCGACGGACTTGATCGATCTCCTCGCGAAACTCGAACAAGATCGCAAAAGAGTGCTTGTTTACATGCCGTCGGTTTTCACGGCGCACGTTCTGGCGGCGAGCCCTCTCCACCGAATCGAAGAATATCTGAAGACGAATTTGTTCTCGATTTCGGTCGCGCCCGTCGCACTTCGGTCCGATCAAGAATATCTCGTGCAGCCCGCGTGTGTCGGGACCGAGCGCGACCTGATGGGAACTTCGGATTACGGCTGCGTGATCTTGCGCGCTGGCCGGATGCATTATCGGAAGAAAGTCCCGCAGGACC
>JAZKJB010000124.1:0-18869 GCA_040384505.1 Bdellovibrionota bacterium
GAGACGAATCGTACGCATAGATCACCCTCCTCAAAGGATGATCGATTCATAGGAAGCCGGGACATCGATGGCAAAGAGCACGGCCGTTGTGGAACAAAACCACACAAACGGTGAGACTTTATGTACGAACGAGCAAAGCCGTCACAGGAAGCCCGCCATTCGAGAGCCGGAGCATCGAGACTTTTTTCCACACTCTCGGAAGTTTCAGTTCGTTCGGGCGGGCTCGATCCGGAAGGAGAAAGCACGCCCGCTCGGGACGAATTTTCTCAGCGACGGCAGCGAAAAACTTTTCGTAGAAGACCGAGAGCTTTCCTTCGACTCCGATTCTCTCACCGTAGGGGGGATTGCAGACGAGCCATCGGCGCACGTCGGTCGGCGGAAGATTTTCCGCGTCGAAGAAACTGCCCTCTATCACTCGTAGCGGCCGCCGATCTCCGGTCGACTCCCAATTCTTCTTCGCACTCGTCACCGCCTTCTGGTCGATGTCGAAGCCGACGAACGAGGCATAGAGATCATTGGACTCGCACTTCGAAGGAACGTCGGCGCTCGCGACTTCACTTCCACCCCAGCTCGCGAATGCGAAATCGCGCGAATCGACCGGCGCCTTGAGGCCACTCGCTTCGAGAAAAAACGTTCCGGCTCCACACATCGGATCGACGAGCTCGACAGGCGCATTTTCGCCTTGGCCTTCGGTGAACCAAAGCAGCGCCGCCGCGATCGACTCGCGAAGTGGGGCGTCGGAGGAAAGCTCACGATGTCCGCGCTTGTGCAGCCGATCACCCGAGGTGTCGAGACTCACGGTGCAGACGTCGTCGGCGAGGCGCACGTAAACCGTGATCGGTTCTCCCTCGACTGGGAGCGGACGGCTCTTCTTTTTCAAGTAGGACTTCCGTCCATCGAGACACGTTTCTTCGATTCGCTTTTTCACGAAGAGCCGCGAAGCATGAGAGCTGGCTTTGAACACGACCGGTCGATCGTCGCCGATCCACCGCGACCATTCGAGGTTCGAAATTTTCTTGAAGAGCTTCGGGAAATCCCGGGCGCTGAAGTCGGCGATGCGAACGAGAATACGAGTGGGAATTTTCAAACATCCGTTCAAGCCGAGTCCGCGTGCGAGCTCGCATTGAATCGTGAGTCCACCGCGGCCGACCTCGGGTTTCAGTTCCGGAGCCCAAGCCCTCAGCTCTCGCGCAGCCAAGTCCTCGAGGCCGGGCGCGACCACGAGATAAAATTCTAAGCCGGAAGGCTCGGTGGGCACGGCGGATGACAATGGGACTCCTTGAACTCACGCACATTCGCTGACTTGACGCACCTCTGACAAGCCCCTGTGTCCGAGTTGTCTAAAAATCTCTATCCGGCCGCGTCGAAATTGTGTTGCCCCGCCTCGGTCGCCCTAGGTAAACACGCCTCTCTGTTTCTGTGCCTATATGTCCATCATTTCGCCTAAGGGGGGCCTTTCATGCGTCTTCTCTCCACTCTCACTGCCGTCGTGCTCGCAGTCGGTTTCAACGTTGCCCAAGCTCAAGAGCTCGACAACGAAAGCCAAGTCACCAACGCTCAGATCGAAGCTTCGCGCGAACTTCCCGCGACGCTCGTCATCCGCTCGAACGATGCGAACAATCAGGTGGAAGTCCTGCACGCTCACGAACGTCTCGCGACCGACTCCGTGACGATCCAGAGCCTGAACGAGAAAGACTTCGTGAAAACCGATCTCGCGACGACCATGAAGAGCGAGCTCGATCAAAACAGCTCGGCCTCGTCTTGGTACTTCTGGTGGAACGGTGCTTACTCGTACCCGACCTATTACTACTCGGGTTACTCGTACAATTACGCGTCCTACTACTCGTACCGCCACGCCGGTTACACTTACTGGTACTGCCGTTGGGCGTACGGCTGGTGGTACTGAGCCATGACGAAGTCGGCCTTCGCTCTCGCGTTCGTGTCGTTTTTGGCTTCGGCCTCCGTGGCCGTTGCACAGTCCCCGTTCTCCGACCTCGATCAGGTCGCGAGCGCGTTGAAGCTCGACTCGTTCCGTACCGCGAAGGCGGCTCGCACCGTTCGCATCGCGATTCTCGACAACGGATTTCGCGGTTACCAAGCCGAAGTCGGCAAATCGCTACCCGCATCCACGAAGTTTCATGCCGGGCCCGTCGCGGTGGATCCTCAAGGCGAGGAATCGCATGGCCTCTTCATGGCCCAAATCGTGGCCGGGCTCCTGGGAAAAAATCCGCAGCTCCCCTATGAGCTGCATCTCTATTCCGCGTTCGGCTATTCGAATCTCGAGCAAGCGGTTCAAGCCATCGCGAACGAGAAGTTCGACGTCGTTCTGTATTCGCAAGTCTGGGAGTACGGTGGCAACGGTGACGGCCGCGGTTTCATCAACGCGCTCGTTTCGCGCGCGACCGGCTCCACGGTTTGGGTGAACGCCTCCGGAAATTTCGGCGACGCGACTTTCAAGACTGCGATCACAGCGATGGAAGATGCGTGGGCGAAACTCCCGGGCCCGAACAACGCCGTTCGCGTTCGCTGCCAGACGAACTCGCGCGGTAAGTGCCAATTGCGCGCGCTTCTCACCTGGAACGATTTCAAAGACGACGTCGCGCAAGGGACCGACAAGGATCTCGATCTCGTCTTGACCGACGACACACTCAAGATCGTACGCACCTCTGGACTGCAACAAGTGAAGTCGATGCCGACGCCACCGACGCCGGGAACTTCTCTTTATCCTCGCGAGATCATCCAAGCCGAGCTCACGCCGGGTGTTTACTTTCTGCGCGTGAAAGTTCGGAGCTCCAATTTTACTTCGACCGATTCGCTGAAGCTGCACGCCACCGGTGACTTCATCCAGCAAGTCGACGCGAATTCCAAAACCGAGAGCCTCTTGCCTCCCGCGGACAACGCGGCCGTGATCACGGTCGGCGCCTCCGACTCGGCGAAGAGCGCTGTGTCGACGTCGATGGGTAAGCCCGAGCTCGTGACTCGCTCACTCCTCACGCTCACGAGCGGCGATGCCTACAAAGGTTCGTCGAACGCAGCAGCGGTCGCGGCCGCACTCGCTGCGATGGTGAAAAGCGTGAAGCCGGATCTCGACCGAGCGCAAGTTCTGACGTTGCTGAAAGGTGATGTCGGAGGCTTCGTCACCGGCCAGGGGCTTCCGATCGAAGTCCTCGAATTCCAACCGACCGGAGCCGGCTGCTTCCTGACCGCCGCTCTCCCGACGATCCCACGCTCGGCCGAGCCGCTCTTCCGCGGCGGCGCCGTCGGCGTGAGAACTTCGATGGGCCTCAAGATCCTGACGGCTATCGATCCATTCACTCTCACGGGAATGACTCGTGTGAACGCGAACGACATGCTCGTCGCTACGAATTCCGGGATCGCAGTCATGCTCCGAAGCTCGCAACGCATGCTTCCGCCTGGCACCTACGAAATCGCCCAAATCCCGCGCGGCCAAACCTTCTGCGCCTTCAACGGCACCCCGCAGACAGGCAGCAGCTCCAGCAACCAACTCCGCCTCCCACCCCTCACCGCCCTCGGCCAATAAACCACCAGGTCGGTGAAAACCGGCCCGCAGAAAAAATCACGAGATACTCTGCTGAAGTCCGCCTCGTAAAATTCAGCCGACAAAAAGCCAACCAGCAAAATCCCTCGCCAATAAAACTCGCTCGCCAAAATGCAGTTCAAATACGGGACAACCCGCGGCGCTTCGTTCGTGGGTCGCGAGTCCACGCGGCACCCTTCAGCTGCGGGCTGGGCACCCCCTCGTTCATCGGACCTCCACGGAGGGGCATCGGCGTACCCGCCGACCGTCGTCTGGACGACGACGGCCCGTAGCGGCGAATGCAGGACGCATGTGTCCGATGAACGAGGGGGTGCCCAGCCCGTAGCTGAACGGGCACACGACGTCGGCTCGCGACCCACGAGCGAAGCGCCGTGGTTCAGAAGATGTAAGTCAGTTTGGCGGCGAAGCGATCATTGCCGCGGAAGCGAGCAATAAAAGTATCCGTCTTCGAAGTTTCCTGGCGGCTGCCGAGGAAGTCGCCCGAAGCGGTGATTCTCCATGCGGCGTCGATGTGCAGATTCACGTCGGCGCTCAGCACCGTACCGAGCTCTTCGAGCTCTTCGATCCAGCGGATGCTCTGATCGAGCTGATAGCGCTTCGTGCGCATCAAGATCGAGCGCTCGGAGAGACTCGCGGCCGTGCGATAAGGCATGCTCGGACCGAAGACGTTTCCGTTGCTGGCGAATTCGCCGACGGTCGTCGCTTCTCCGCCCCAAGTCTTCAGGTACGACAATTTCACGCGCGGGCCGTAAAGGCTCGACGGGAACGTGCGCACTTCGACCGACGGGCTCGCGAGAGTCGCCGGCTCGAGTTTCTGGTAAGTGAGTGACGGAAGCATGTCGGGTGTATCGGGAATTTCGTGGAGACCGGCGAGAGTCACGGAAACCGCGTTCGAACGGTACCCGAGATCGAGTGCGCCGATCGAGTGGTACGTGACTTCCGGGTAGACGTTGACGTCGCCGTAGTTGGTCGTGTTCTCGAGGCGAAGTTTGCCGTCGAAAGGGAGCGAGAGCGTGTTTCGTGGCTTACGCAAGAAGCTCGCTTGCGCGAACATGCCCGGTCCCGTGGGATCCTTCACTCGAAGGAAGAAGCCGGCCGATGGATGATTGATGATCGAGCCGATCGAAGGCGTCTGGAGCTTGTAGTTCACCTTCGCTTTTTTCTCGAAGAGAACGAGCGTCTCGGGAGGAGCCGTGAACCACGGGCTATTCGACGAGAACGTTCCGTTCTGGAGCTCGAACGGTGCACCTTGCTCGGGAATGAAGACGGAGCTGACGTAACCGACGAGGTCGAATCCGCCGCGGCCCCAACCGACGAAGGCGCCCGTGAGACCCTGCTCTTCCGAGCGAAGCGCATCGAACTTGTTGAGCGGCTGAACGACGCCGAGATCCCAGTCGCTATCGAGCGAGCTCCAAGATTCGAGTTTGCGGCCCACGACGATGCGGGCGCGAGTCACTTCGACGTCTTCTTGCTCCCAATTCAAAAACGCTTCCGGGACTTGGATGTTCGAATAGTTTTCGACGTCGGTCGCGAAGCTGCCGCCGATGTCGAGAGTTCCGTTCAACGGCTTGCTCTCGGTCCGTGCGCGAAGGTGCGACGAGATTTGCGTGTAGCTGCTCGTTCCGCTCTTGATCGCGTCACGGCTGAGGTAATTTTCTTGGCCGAAGGTGAACGTGAGCTCTTCGAAAGAGCTCGAGCCACGGAAAGTCGACGGCGATTGCGGTACCGTGAGAGTCGCGGTTTCCGCCGCGGGCGGAAGCTTCGCGGTCTCGCTTCCTTGGGCGAAAGCGGCGTGCGGGCCGGCGAAAAATCCGGCGATCGACAATGTCATGGCGGCGAACTTGAGCATCGTTCCTCCAGGAACCGACCCAACAATTCCCCTTGAGGACTGCAAGGACGGGCCCACGGCTAAGAAGACCTAATTAGGCGGAATCACTTCCCATAAGAATCGAAAAAAAGGGGGCGGACAAGCGCTCGGTGACGGTTGTCTGGTCGACCGGGGATTTTCTTCAAGGACTGGCCTGCCGACGCGGGTTTAGCCCCTGTAGGGATTCGTACCAGCGAACGATCTCTTGCGAGGTGAAGGCGCTCTCGTCGAGGGGCAGGTCGTGACCCGCCGTCGGATGCTTCACTAAGCTCGCCCCCCACCGATCGGCGATCACCTCGGAGCACGACGGATGAACCATCCGGTCGGCCGAGGAATTCAAGATCAGCACCGGTTGTCGGGGCTTGGGTAAACGAGGTTGGTAGAGGGCCGCGGCCGAGAGCTGTCGCACGAAGTTCTCGAGGTTCACGGGCCGAGTCTCTTGGATCGCCGCCCATTCCCGCGCGATCCGCTCGTAGGTGTCGGGCCGATTCGAGATCATCGCCAGCGTCAGCTTCTCGCGCTCGAGCGTGTCTTTCGAGCGAACGATCTTGAAGAGCTTGCCGAGCGCCTCTTTCGTGAGACGCCGGTGGAAAGGTGAAAAGCCTTTGAAGCTCGTGTTTATCAGTACGACACCTGCGAAGTCGTCGGGCCAGCGTTCGATCCAGTCACAAGCGACCATTCCACCGAGGGAGATCGCGACGAGATAGGTTTTCACCGGCGGAACTTCACCCTGCTCCCGCATCCGGCGCCGAAGCTCGAGAAATTTCTCGCGTGCGAACGCCGTGATCTCGCCGATCGTGACGGGCGAGCGCATCTCGGAGAAGCGCCCCGTGCCCGGCAGGTCGAGACAATCGATTCGGGCCGCGTGCCCTTCCGTCTTCAAGGCGGCCCGGAGCTCGACCGGAAAGTCTCCCCAATGGCGCGACTCGCGAGCGAGCCCGCGAACGAGAATCCAGTGCGTTTCAGCTTTCGGGGTCATACCAGAGGTCCATCGCTCGTCGTTGAAGTTGCTTTCGGGTTTCTTCGTTGAACTGCGTCCACGACTCCGGGCTCAACACGGCCCGATGGAGGAAGTCGAAGAGCGTGAGATGGCGTCGCAAGATTCGCTGCAGACGGTGCGGCTGGATCGGGTTGAACGCGCCGAGCGACGAGAAAAGTTGCCGTGGGTTTTTCTTCAGCCACATCCAGCTTCCGAGCTCGAGCGTCCACGGGATGTAAACGCCGGGACCTGCGTTCATCCGGAGATCGTAGAGATAATCCCAGAGGTCGCCGTGAGTCGTGTACTGCTTCGCCTGCGGCTCGATCCGGTAGAAATGGTTCGGGTAGCTGCGATCGAACACGCGTTTCATCGCCGTGATCTCGAGAATGTGCGGTGGCGGCTTGCGCGACTTCGCGTACGGGAACCACAAACGATCGACCGAGCCGAAGCCCGAGTGAACGTCGATCGTGAGGCTCGTCTTCGAGGGAAAAATCTCACGCTGCACGAGATTGCAGAGCGCTTGGCTCTCGGTCTCCATGTGCTCGGCCGCTTCGGTTTTTCCACGGAACCACGGCAGATGTTTCGAATAAGTTTGTCCGCCCAGAAGGAAGTGCGGCTTTTCCTCGGCGGTGACGGGAGCGTTGCGCATGAGATCGACGCCGTTCCCGTTCGAGCGACGAGTGAGATACATTCCGACCGGATTCACGATCGGCATGAAGACGAGTCGAGAGTTTTCGAGACGCTGCCTGTAACTCTCGTCCCAATTGAGGAGCTCGGTGAGACTCTGGATCCAAGCCGTGACGACTTCGGCGCCGATGCGCTCGAGCCCGTGCACGCCACCGAAAACGCCGATGCAAGGAGCGGTCTTGTCTTCGCTGCCGACGACGACGCTATAGAGAGGAAACTCGATGCCGTCGTGACTGACGGTCGCTTCGACGTTCACGCGCGCACGCGTTCCGAGCGATTTCAACAACCGCTCGAGGGTCACCATCTCCGGGAGACGTTGGTTGATGAGAGATTGAACTTTGCTGTCGCGCACGGGAACGGAGCTCATCGTCCCTCAAGGATAAGGCCAATCGCACCCTAGGACAATCGTCGCCCTGCGGTTCGACGAGCGACTGGACCTCGCGGACGTCGCTTCACTTCTGACAAGTCGAGCACCAGTACGTACTGCGACCGCCCATCACCTTCGAGCGGATCTTCGATCGACAGACCACACAAGGCTCGCCGCCCCGATCGTAGACCCGATGCGCATCTTGAAAACCGCCGGCCTCGCCACTCGCCTGTCGATAGTCGCGAATGGAAGAGCCACGTTCACATTCGTGACGCGTGAGCCGACCCGCCGCTTTCTGCGGTCGAATCTTGGCGCGGAACAAAGCCTCGGACGCGTAGATGTTCCCGACGCCAACCACGACTTCTTGGTTCATGACGAAGACCTTGACCGCGACTTTCCTTTTTCGCGACATCGCATAGAGCGAAGCTCCGTCGAACGCGGTTTCGTCGAGCGGCTCCGGACCGAGGTGATCGAGGAGTTTGTGCTTCGACTCTTTGCCGCGACGAACGAGGTCCAGAACTCCGAAGCGGCGCGGGTCACGAAAAACCAACGTTCGCCCGTCGCTCAGTTCGATGAAGCAATGATCGTGGATCGTTTCGTCCCCCGACTGCGCCACGCGCCAGCTCCCCGTCATCCCGAGATGCGAGAGAAGAATCGCATCGTCGGTATCGAAGAGAATGTACTTCGCACGCCGGCGCACGCCGAGAAAACGATGGCCCTCGAGGGCACGAGCGAAGTCTTTCGGGATTTCGAAGCGGATGTCCTTGCGAGTGAGACGCACTTTGCGAATCACCGGATGATCCTTCAACAGGTCGTCCAATCCTCGCCGTAAGGTTTCGACTTCTGGTAGCTCGGGCACGCCTTCTCCGGAAAATGTGAGGTCATCGATCCCGATTTTGGGCTTATCTACACGGGTTCTTCAAGTGGGATGGTTTTTCACGCGGCAGTTTCGCACTATCTTGGTCGCACTTCTCGACCGCACGAATCCTGTAGGAGGGAGCCGCAATCTCGGCTCCCTTCTTTTTTCCCATCACGGCGTTTGCGTGATCAGAACCCAGCATATGTAAAGACCGGTCAGATGATGAACCATCTGATCGACGCCGAAGGTGACCCAGTAGGCCGTCTTCGCCATGTTGTTGAAGCGCCCGAGATAGCGCGGTCCCGACTTGATTCGATCCATCAAGAAATGGACGAGGAAGTCGATCACGGAGAGCCACCAGAGACTGGGATTCCACCATAAACAGATCGCCAGCGTGAACACCGCATGCACGAAACAATGGGCCGTCAGCGGAACGAAGAAATCCCAACCGGGGCGAAATTTGCGGAGCATGTAAGGGAACTGCAACGGATAATCCGCCAAGAAGTGTTTCACTTGAAACACGACGAGGAGAAGGAAGACGTTGTGCAGATGCACTGCTGAAAAGACTGCCGGACTCGTCAAGCTTCCACCGGATGTTGCGTATTCTCGAGTAACGGGACCTTAACAGTTTCGGTCGTTTCGTCGGGGAAATAAACCTCGGACTCTAGGCCACCCGACCTAGGGCCTGAGCAGGGTCACATGTCGAATTCGAGTGTCTCGTCGATGTAGCCTTCGCGTTCGATGGTCGAGCGGACACGATTGCGCTTCACGATGTATTTTTGCCGATCGGCTTCCATCTGCTCGGCCAATCGTTCACGTTGGCGCTCCGTTTCGCGCTCCATACGTTCGATCACTTGGTCCGGGGTCACCGGGCGAGCGTCACGCTCCCGAATGAACTTCGTGCGAGCTTCGGCTTGGCGTTCCTCGAAGGCGGCCCGGGCCTTTTTCACTTCTTCCGGCCCGATCTTCTCCTGCTGGAGCTTCCGCTTCTTCACGAGCGCGAGATGGTTCTTGAAATCCTTGGCGCGACGGCGGGCTTCGTTGATATCGGCTTCCATCAACTGATCTTCCGTGCGCGCGAACTGCGCGCGAGCATGACTCGTGGCAAAAACGCTCACGAACAGGACGATGGCCAGGATCACGCGAGAGATGGTGTTTTCCATGCGGAACTCATCGGAGTTTCGCGGGCGCGACTCGCTCCGCCTTAGGGCCTGAATTTGACGGGCAGGAGCTGCGCGGGCATTGTGAACTGGTCCAGTCCATTTGAAAGGAACCGTTTTGGAATACCTGATCGATCTCGGTCTCTTCAGTGCCAAAGCCCTCGTGATCACGGTCGCGATCGGGGCCGTCTTGATCTTGATCGCGAATCTTGCGCTCAGCAGCCGGCGAAAGCGCACCGGTCTCGAAATCGAGAAGCTCAACGAGCGCTATCGCAGCTACTGCCGGCAGCTCCAAGCGAAGACGCTCGGAAAGAAACACTTCAAAGGGATCGCGAAGCTCGACAAGAAAGCTCGCAAGAAAGATCAACCGCGAGAGAAACGCCTCTACTATCTCACTTTCAACGGCGACATTCGGGCGACGGCGGTTTCGAGCCTTCGTGAAGAAATCACCGCGATCCTCTCCATCGCGAAACCCGGTGACGAAGTCGTCGTCGCCGTCGAAAGCGGTGGCGGACTCGTGACGTCGTACGGGCTCGCAGCGTCGCAGCTCGAGCGCGTCAAGACGCGTGGACTTCACCTCACGATCTGCGTCGACAAAATCGCCGCCAGCGGTGGCTACATGATGGCTTGCGTGGCCGATCGAATCTGCGCGGCACCCTTCGCCGTCCTCGGCTCGATCGGCGTCGTCGCGCAAGTGCCGAACTTCAACAAGATCTTGAAAAAGAACGACGTGGATTTTCGCGAGATCACCGCCGGAGAATTCAAGCGAACCGTCACGGTCTTTGGCGAGATCACCGAGCCCGGGTTGACGAAGTTCAAAGAACAAATCGAGCAGACGCACGTCTTGTTCAAAGACTTCGTTTCGAAGAACCGACCGAAGCTCGACATCTCGAAAGTCGCGACCGGAGAACACTGGTACGGCACTCAAGCCTTGGCGCTAGGACTTTGCGACGAGATCGTCACGAGCGACGACTACTTGATGTCACGCGCGGAAACCACGGATCTCTATCAATTGAAATACCTCGGCAAGCGCCGCTGGTCGGAACGCTTCTCGGAAAGTGCGTCGAGCACGATTCGTTCGCTCTTCTGGCGCTTCATGAGCGACGCCGAAGAAGCTCGCTTCGGCGCTTAGTTCATCGATTGGCGAAGAGCTTGTCAGTGATGATGCTCTTCACTCCACCCGCTTCGAGTCTCGCGGACTCCGCCGCCTCGTTCACCGTCCATGCCGCGATCGGGAGTCCCCGATCCGTCCAGCGCTCGAGTCGCGCAGGCGTCAGCATCGCTTTGTCGAAGTGCACGATGTGCGGTCTCGCGAGGAAACCGAACCACATGCGGCGAAGATAGATCTTGTTCTTCGGATTCGCCTCTTCGGTCACGAGGAGTGCACGAGGAATTTCCGGGGCGATCTTCGAGAGACGGCGAAGCACGAACGGATTGAAGCTCGAGAACAAAACCCGATTCTCCGCTCCCGCGCGCCTCACCACTTCCACGGCCTTCGCCTCGACGCCTGAGTGTCCGCGCGCTTCGGAGGATTTGATTTCGATGTTCACGAGCGAAGGGCAAGCCGAGTCGCTCAAGAGCTCTTCCAGCCTCGGCGCTTGAACCTTTTTCCCGAGCTCGTCCGCGGACAACTCCGTGACGCGCTCGTTGGACCCCACGATGCGCGCGAGATTTTCGTCATGGAAGATGACGACTTCGCCGTCGCGACTGACTTGCACGTCACACTCCACCATTTCCGCGCCCGCGGATTTCGCAAGCCGAAACGCAGGGATCGTGTTTTCGCGAACGTCGCCATTCGGGCGATACCCTCGATGCGCTTGGAAGCGCGGGATCGCGAGAGCACCCGTCGGCCATGTCATCGGATGGTAATGAGCGATCAAGCCCCAGGCCCAGAGAACTCCGGCGAACGCGAGCATCCACGGAAGAAGTGTCGTCGCATACTGCAGACCATAGAGATCGCTCATCTTCCCCATGAGCGGTCGTGAAATTCCGTCGCCGAGCGCGTGAATGAGGAAAATGTTGAGTGCCATCGCCGTCGCACGAAGATCGGGCTTCACGGCATTCACCACGGCCGCATCCAACGGCGAGATGCACATGAACAAGGCGACTTCCATGAAGAACAAGACGATCGAGAACGTCTGGAAATCCCGGATCGTGAGGAGGTACGCGAAGAGTGGTGCCGCGATCGCCATCGAAAGCACGGAGACTTTCATGTAGCCGTTCCCGCTTCGCACTTCGATGCGGTCCGCGAGCCAACCCCCTAGGAACGTGCCGAAGAATCCGCCGACGACGGTCACTCCACCGAACGTCAAGTTCCCGCGCTCGAGCGTGACACCTTCGAAGTACCGAACGATGTAGGTCGGCATCCAGAACGCGAGACCACCGACGACGAACGTGAAAGCGGCGTAACCCAAAACCGTGTACATGTACGAGCCGTTCACGAGCAGCCGTCCGTACGCTTTCCTCGTGGACACCGGAGCCTTCGCTGCGACGAAGTTTTCCTCTCGCTGTCCTCGCGGAGGATCCTTCATGAGGAAGAGCAAGAGTGCGATCACGATTCCGGGAATGCCGACGACGAAAAAAGATTGTCTCCAGCCGACGAGCGGCTCGAGGATCCCGCCGAGGACGTAACCGAGCGCGCTTCCCACCGGGATCGCGCAGGAATAAATCGCGAACACTCGGCCCCGTTGAGCTTTGGAGAAGTAGTCGGCGATCACCGAAGGTGCGATCACGGAATAACCCGCTTCACCGAGCCCGACGGTCACGCGTGCCGCCATCTGAGTCGCGAACGAACCCGCGATCCCCGACCACGCCGTCGCGCCACTCCACAAAAGAACTCCGGAAGCCATCGTCTTCAGCCGAGGACCACGGTCGCCGATCGCACCGAAGACCGGAGCCACGATCGTGTAGGCGAACGTGAAGCCGGAGGCCAAGAGTCCCATCTGCGTGTCGCTGAAATGGAGGTCGCCCTGAATCGCGGGAACGAGCGCGGAAATGATGTTCCGATCGATGTAGTTGAGAATGTTGATCGATGTCAGAGCGATGAGCGTAAACCAGCGAGTTCGCGTGGAATGGGATCCCTGCATGACGTCAATCCTCATCATTCGAAAAGTCGGATGGCAAAATGTAACACGTCGAAATTCCAGGTCCAATTCATGTTCGGCGGGTCATTCCGTCTTTCTCCAACTGTGCAGAAATCGTTTCAGCTCCCCGCCCGCTGCTTGAGCTAAACTAGGAAAGATGGGAGCCTTTGCCGGCATTCAACGGGGCTCGAGTCCCCGAACCATCAAGAGCAAAATGGACCCACTGAATACACAACTGGCTTTTGCCCGTGGCCGACTCGTCGGCGCCAGCCTCCTCCTTCTCCTGCAGAGCGCGATCCTCGTTGCTCTTCCGTGGCCATTGAAACTGGTCTTCGACACTCTCTCGACCGGCGCGCCGAGCTGGCTCGGACTTTGGCTTTCGCAACACACTCCGCCCGGCATGACTCCTTTTTCATGGGAGCTCTCGGTCGCATCGTTGAGCTTTCTCGTACTCGCCGCGATCGCAGCAGTTCTCACGTGGCGTGAGCACGCGGTCACGTCGGGGGTGGCTCTCGGAATCGTGAACGGCCTCCGCCGAGATCTTCTCGGTCAGCTGCTTCACGGACGCCTTCAATACGTGAAGGCCCATCGTCCCGAAGACTTGGCCGAGAGACTTTCCGAGGACACGCTCTCGATCGAAGCCGTGCTCATCTCGGGCCTTCGCTCCGTGGCTCGCGCCGCTCCTTCGCTCGCGTTACTCGTCGGCATTCTCCTCGCCCTCGATACGCGCCTCGCGTTCATCTTGCTCGTCTCGCTTGTGCCCTTCTATTTCCTCGCGTCCTCACTCGGGCGCCGGATGAGGATCCATCGCAAGCGAAGCCAGCAAGAAGCGGAGCACTTTCAAGACGAGATCCAACGGACGATGCGCTTCCTTCCCGGAGTGAAGTCGATGGCGATCGAGGAAGCCGCACTCGAAGCACTTGATTCCCGTTCTCTGTCCGCGATCGGCCACGAAGGCGACTCGCGACGCGCGATCGGCGTTCTGCTTTCGTCGATCCTTTCGATGAAAAGCGCCATGCGCGCGGCCGTCACGGTCGTCGGTGGCTTCGCCGTCGCGAACGGCGAGATCACACTCGGCACCCTCGCTCTCGTGTTCGCCTATGTCGAATCGATCGACGGCTCGATTCTCGAGCTCGGTCGTTTCATGTCGCAGTGGAGAAATGCACAGCCGGCTCTTCACCGCATTCGAACTCTTTCGACGGAACTGGATGCGGAGGAGGAAATCGAGGGAGCCAAAGGCACTTCGAGTTTGCCTTTCCCCGACGCCGACATCTTGAAGCTCGACAAAGTCGTCCTCGAAGCCGGCGCCAAGCCCATCACCGCCGAGTTCGAACCGGGCGAATTGATCGCTCTCGTCGGCGTGAGCGGCACCGGCAAATCGTATTTCGGCCAAGCGTTGAATCGGTTGATCGATCCGATCAGCGGCTCCATCACGATCGGCCGAACGGACATCAAACGCTATCGCTTGAAACTTCTTCGCACGACGGTCACCGTCGTCGATCGCCAGCCCTTCTTCATTCGCGGAAGCATTCGCGAGAATTTGCGACTCGCGGCTCCGCAGGAAGCGGACATCGACGATCAATACCTCAGCGAAGCTCTCCATGCGGCCGTCGTCGACTTCATCGGCGATCTCCCGGAGAAACTCGAAACGGTGATCGGCGAAGGAGCCTATCCCCTCACGACGGATCAAACCGCCCGGCTTCACGTCGCTCGCGCCTTCCTCCGTTACGAATCCCGTGTGTTTTTCTTCGATGATCCGACGGCGGACCTCGAGCCCGAGGAAGCACGGTCCGTCTTCGAGTCCATTCGCCTGCTCACCGAGCGCGGCGCGATCGTTTTCTGGGTGACCCGCAGACTCGACGAAGCGGCTGAGTCGGACCGCGTGATCTACTTTCAAAACGCAAAAGATTCAGCCCCGCGCATCGAGACGCACGACCAGCTGATGGCTTCAGACGAGGCCTATCGACGCATTTTCGGCCTTCGGGAGCGATTGGTTCGTCCCGGGCTGCCCACATCCCTTGAACCCGCGGCCCCTCCGCAATTCGAGCCCCGCGCCTGATTTTTCAGATAGAAATAGCGACTTGACCCTCAGGGCCGCCTATCGGAGAACGGCCGAACTCGAGCACAAGCTCACGTTCCAGAGGATCCCATGGCCGAACCGATGACGCCTTCCTTCACACGCTGCGATCTGCTGACTCCCGCACTCATCTTCGGCGGGCTTCTCATCACGTTGACGGCGGTCGGCGGCGCACTCGAAGGCACGAGCGCTCAATGGGTCGACGAGATCAAAGTCGTCGCTGGCGAGAACGTCGTCGGCACGGAAGACATGGATCCCCTCGCGACGTGTAAGAAGACGACGAAGCACGCCGGCTCTTTCACGGAGCTCGCGCGCAACTGCAGCCAGAACACGCTCAAAGCCGAACGGCGCTAATTTTCAGTTAAGGAATTTCTCAGAGACCGAGAGCTTCGTCGTCGATCTCGATGCGACGCTTGAGCTCTTTCAAATTCTTCGCTTTCGGATAATCGACTTCGATCCAGCCGAACAACGCGCGCTCGCGGCTCATCGCGCCCTCGGACGACATCGCGATGCGACCCTTCTCGAGCGTCGCGCTCGCTTTCGACCAACGGAGCCCCCCGCCCTCGGGGACTCGAACATCGAACGACATCTTCTCGAGACCGATCCAATCCCCGTCGAAGGAATGACCGAAGAAAATGGGAGTGATCGTTCGGTAGAGCGCAGAGGTCTTGTTCAGCTCCAAAAGCGGCGACGAGATGGTCACCAAAACGCCACTTCCGTTTTTCATTGAAGTTCCGAGTTCGGCCTTCTCGAATTTCCACTCTCGACCTTCCGTCTTCCCGACTTCGAGCTTGGATTCGAGCGAAACGAGCTTGCCTTGATCGATCAACGCGACACCCGATCCCGCCACGGGACCCATGAGCCCGTCGACGAGAAGCGCTTGCACGCGTGGATCGAAGCTGAGTGTCTTCAGTTCGACTTTCACGTTGCCGCTGCGAAGCTTTCGATCGAGGTCGAAAGCGAGCTCACCCGCGAACTCTCCGTTGTCGACGAGTGCGTCGGTGATACCGCCGCGGAAGCGTCCCTCCCTGAGCGTGAATCGTCCTGCGAGTCGCGCGATTCGTTGTTCCACGCGAACGCTTCGGCGCGAGAATGAGAGCTTCGCGTTCTCGAGTCTTCCCGCGAAAGTCGCATCGTCCGGCCCCCGAAGCTCGATCTCGCCCGTGAGATTTCCGAAATCACTCGCGATCCCTTCGGGCCCGCTCAATCCTAGAGTGCGAAAGAGCTTGTTGAGATCGAGCTTCTTCACGCTCACGCCGAGCGGCTCCCAATTTCCATCGGGGTGCCGGAGTGCTCTGGCGATTTCGATTTTCGTCCCGTCGCCTTCGATCGAGCAGTTCTCGATCAAGAACGGACTCTTGTTGAAGAGACCCTGGAACGGCCCTTTGATCTTCGCGCCACAGTCGAGCCAGAGAAAGCGTGGCTGAAAAGCCTGGTCCGTGATGCCGGCTTTCTTCATGAGCGGAATGACGGTCGAGAGGGGAACGTTACGGACGTCCAACTGCATGTCGACGTCGAGCGTGCGATCGGGGCCAGGAGTGAGGACGGCGTTCGTTTCGAGTCGCCCCTCGTTGAAGCCCGCTATGAGTTTCGCATCGGCGCGCATGGCCGTCGCGCGGATCTCGAGACGGAGCGGTGGAACTTTTTCGTCGTAAATGATCTCGGGAGGAACGCGAAGCTCGGTACTGACATCCAAGCGACCGGAATCGGCGTCGACCTCGGCCGCGAACGAATCGAGGAAGATGCGCTTCGATCTTTCTTCGAATTGGATTTCCACGCGTTTGAAATCCACACCGAGAACGAAAGATCGTGCGGCGCGAATTTGCTCTTCCGTCCACCAGGGGTGGATGTCTCCGGGAACTGATGGCTCCGTTGCCGGTGTGGGCTGCTGACTTTCTTTCGCGACGGGAGCGTTCGCGCGGGGCTCGAGTGCTTTCACGACCGGAGTTTCGGGACAACGTTTCTTGAATCCGTCGAGATCGACGACCATATCCTCGGCGGAGATCGTGCCGACGGCGAAGTGTCCGCTGAAGAGGCTGCTGAAACGAAACGGCAGAGTGAGCTCCGCGATCCGGAGCGAAGGTTCGGGATTGCACTTCGGCGCAGGCGCGATACGGACTCCCGTCAAGACGACGGAAAACTCTGGAATCGAGCCTCTCGCGAGACGGATCTTCGCGCCGTCGAACGCATAGGCCGCGGGTCCCTTTTGGCGCTTGAGCGCGTCGTCGACCCAACCTTTTAGGCGATCGGGCGAGAGATAGAGTCGGAAAGCCAGACCCGCGATACACGCGATGGCGATCGAAAAGAAAAGATACTGCCAACCCCGTTGCGAATCGACGTAACGGGACTGCAGCGAACGGGAGCGGCGCTCGATCTCTTGAGCCACTGATCCCTCTCTAGCTTATTTGAAGTGGAACTTCTTGATCTCGAATTCGCGATCGCCTTTCGGCGATTTGACGTGGACGGAATCGCCGGCGGATTTTCCGATGAGGCTACGCGCGAGCGGTGACATGATCGAGATCATGCCTTGCTTCACGTCCGACTCGTCGACGCCGACGATTTGATACGTGAGTTCTTCTTCGTTATCGACGTCGATCAAAGTCACGGTCGCACCGAAAACGACTTTGTCGCTCTTGATCTTCGACACGTCGACGACTTCGGCTCCCGCGAGCTGACCTTGAATGTCCGAGATGCGAGCTTCGATCATCCCTTGGCGCTCTTTCGCGGCTTCGTATTCCGCGTTTTCGCTGATGTCGCCGTGAGCGCGGGCTTCTTCGATGGCTTTGATCACGTTCGGACGTTCAGTGAACGTCAGGCGCTTGAGCTCCTCGTCGAGCTTCGCTTTACCGCGGATCGTGATCGGTAGATTGTCGGACATGTTGGCTCCTGACGAGTTCTAAGCACGCGATAGTTCAGAAAGAAAACGTTTATCGCACTTGGTTATCCAAGCCAAGGAAAGCCTTGTCCCCGACCTCGCCGAGTTTTGCCTCCCTCCAGGATCGGGTTATGCTTCTATGTGGCAGCTGCTGCGTTCTGATATGCAGAGCATCATTTGGGGTGCGCTGCCTATCAGAAGGCAGCGGCTACCCTTTTTCAACCCCGCGAAGTGGTTAGTGAATCTAGATGCTCAGTGAGATCGCTCAGAAAATTCGCAGTGCGACTTCCGTGATCTTGTCGACGCATCGGCATTGCGATGGCGATGGGCTCGGGGCGCAGCTCGCCGTTTTCCATGCGCTTCGGCAGATGGGGAAACAAGTGCGGATCCTCAACGTCGATCCGCCATCGAGGAAGTACGGATTTCTCGAGACCGATCGTTGGGTCCAGGTCTACGGGGTCACGCAAGTGACCGATGCCGAGCTCGCTTTGGTCTTCGATACCAACGACCGTCGCTTGGTCGAGCCTCTCTTCACCGAGCTCACGCGAAAAGTCGGTGAAGTTCTCTTCGTCGATCATCATCCGGTCTTGAAAGAAGGACCGCTCCCGACGCCCGGCTCGGTGATCGACACGACGGCCGCTAGCACCGGCGAGATCGCATATCGATTGATCAATGAGCTCGGCGTGACGATGACCGCAGAGATCGCGCGCCCGCTTTACGTGAGCGTCGTCTTCGACACGCAACTTTTTCGCTACGTGAAATCGGATCCGCGATCTCATTTGATGGCCGCCGATCTCTTGAAGTACGAGCGCCAGCCCGAGGACGTACATCGTCGTTTGTTCGCCACCTACACGATCGAGAAAATGGACTTCCTCGGCCGGGCGCTCTCGCGTGTCGAATACACCGCCAACGGAAAAGTCGCGTTCGTTCGCTTGAGCGCGAAAGATCTTCGCGAGAGCGGACTCGATCCCGACGAGGCGATCGACATCCTCGATCTCGTCATGAACATCGAAACCGTCCAGGCCGGAGCGCTGGTGCGTGAAGACGCGCCGGGACTGTTCAAGCTCTCGCTTCGAAGCAAGGGCCACGTTCGCGTGTTGCCTTTGGCGGAAGCACTCGGCGGAGGCGGCCACCCGTTCGCCGCCGGATGCATCGTCGGTCGCGACGGCCACGAACTGCGCGAGCTCGTCGTGCGGGAACTCGCCAACTTGGTACAAAGCGTACCGAGGAGCACGGCTTGAACGATTTCGGCAACGGCAACAAACGCCAAGGGCAAAAGAAACGCGAGATCGTTTGTCTCTGCAACAACGTCTCGCGTGACGTGATCGAAGGCGCGATTCGAAACGGCTGCGATAC
>JAZKJB010000125.1:0-9326 GCA_040384505.1 Bdellovibrionota bacterium
CGACGAGAACCCGCCAGAAAAGTCACCGTCGAAACCGATCGATTTCGACGGCTACCTCTCTCCCACGATGAAAAAGCTCTTCATCGGATCCGGAGGCGGCTCATGGCTCTATCTCTTTCAGCTCCAAGAGCCTCCCGATGCGCCGCGAGTTCCCGACTGGCTCCCCGATTTCCAGCAAAGTGTCGCTACCGTTGCTCCCTCGGTGAAACTCGACTGGTTCGGCGCTCCGGTCCAAGAGCTCCACATGCACCTGGGCGCGAAAAAAATCCAGATCTTGAACCTCGTCATCGTGCTCGCGGTCCTGGTCGGATTCAGATTCTTCTTCGGAACTTGGATGAGCGGAATCGTCTTTTGGGTGACCATGACCGTGACGCTCGCGATCGTCTATGGCGGGTTCGCTCTTTCAGGTGGAAAACAAGATCTCGTCTTCCTCTCGCTCTTCATGGTGCTCACGGTCGCGTCGCTGGAGGATTTCATATTCGTCGCACTCGCGAAGCCTGGAGAAACGGCGACGCTCGAGAACTTCAGGTCCGTGGCGCTTCCTTCTTTCTTGACGTCGCTCACCACCGCCTTCGGCTTCGCTTCCTTGCTGACGTCCGAGCTTCAAGCCATTCGCCTCTTCGGAGTTTGGGCCGCCGTCGGCGCAATGGTCGAGTATTTCGTCGTCTTCATGCTTCTTCCCGCAGCGATCAGGCTCTGGCCCAGAACGGGCCAATGGGTGAAGTCGCGGCCGGCGAGTGAATCGAAAGGACGAAAGCTCCTCGCGTTTCGCCTTTCTCCTTTGATCGGACTCGGAACTTTCGCGATCTTCTCGGTCCCGCTCTTCAACTACGACGGCTTTCGCGTCACTCAATCTCCGGCCCACGTCTTCACGAATGATCACGAAGTCACACGCTCGTTCGATCGGCTCGTGGACACGAGAGGTTGGATCGGAAACGTCGATCTCGTTCTCGATGGCGGACTCGCTCGCTTGGAGAAACGAAGGATTCTCGATGCGATCACCAAAGAGGATGCGGTCAGTCTCGTGGACGACGCGGATTCGCTAGCCACGATGATGACGAAGTCCATCGAGGCCGATGATCTGAGGGATCTCGTGACGTTTCAGCTGAAGTCATTGCCGGCGGGCAAAAGATATTTCGCCGATTCCGGGCGAGAGCGAGCATGGGTCTTCCTCGAGACCTTGGACATCAATGAAGTCCTCAGGCTCCGGGACCTCACTCGCGAGGTCTGCCCCGAAGGTCAGTGCGGCCTCGAAGGTGAATTCATGGCCTTCTCGGAGTATTCGAAGTCCATCGTGCAGACCTTGTTCTCGAGCTTTCTCGTGAGCCTCGTCCTCGTCGGGCTCGTTCTCGCCGCGTGCGCCTACGCGAGTGGAAAAATGCGCTCTCTTCCCGTCGTCCTGATCAGCAGTTTCTGGGCGCCGTTCGCGATCTTGTTCGTGATCTGGATCTTCCGTATCGAGGTGAACTTCGTCACGTCGGTGGTTCTCTCGGTTTTGGTCGGCCTCACCGGGGACAATGCGATCCAATATCTCTTCGCCGACGACGATCTCGACGAAGGCGCGAAGAGAAAGGGACATGCGTCCCTCCTCTGCAGCGTTTCGATGATCGGTGTGTCTTTGCTGTTCATGTTCGCGCCGTTCGAACCGACGAAGCTGCTCGGTGGGCTGCTCGCCCTCGGCTTCGCTCTCGTCTTCATCGGCGACTACTCGCTCTTGCGAGGCTTCTCGAAGCCCGGCTCGAGGTTCAGAGCAGAACGCCCGCCAACAAAGGCATGAACGGCGCTCCCGTCCAAGACTCCGCGAGAACTCGCGCGTACGAGCGAAGCTTGCGCTGGCACTCCGCACCTGCTCCACACGCTTTCAGATCCGGGAAGACCGTGCCGTAGGCTCCGAGATCCCAGGCCGTCGATCGACCTTCGTTGTAATTGCGGAACTCATACGACTTGCCTGCGATGGTCTTCGTCAGGTTGACGGGCTCCTGCTTGTCTTGGGTCGCGCTGAGGAACGACTTCAAATCTTCGACCGGCCGGTTGAAGAGATTGAAAATCGAAACGCGAACCGTTTCCCCGGAGATGCGGCTGACGAAAACGACGTCTTGCCCCGCGTGCAGTTTCTCGAGAACGCCAATGGCTTTGTCGAGCTCTTGTTGAACCAACGGATTCGCCGGGTTCAAGATGTTCCACACGGCGAAAGCGTCGTCGACCGGACGCGCGCGCAAGGCTTCGTAAGCCGCGAGCGCCGAACCCGTCGACTCACTGAACCACTTGGCCGCCATCTTCATGTTCGAATCGGTCGTCGTCTTGATCTTGAGGCCCCAAGCCGTGTTGCCACGAATGTTCGGGACGATCTCGCTCGCGGGAATCCCGTTCGGGATGAACGCCTGCGAAACGGCTTGAACGCCAAAGAGGCCGAACAAACGCTCGCCGACTTCGACCGAGTTGTTCCAGAGGTAGTTGACGTTGAAGCGAAGGCCCGATGCGAAGAGCTGAAGATTCGCGAGGATCAACATGCGCTCCGCTTCGCCGACGAGAAGATAGCGTTGCGAGCCTTTCGCGAAACGATTCTCGCCTGCGACGAACGCGAGATCCGCGACGACTTCGTTCGAGAGGTTCAACTGCGAAATGCGATTGATCGCGCGTTCGACGGCAGGCACGACGAAATTGATGAACTCGACTTGCACGTAAGATTCCGGCGTTCTACCGGCCGCTTTCGACTGGGCTTCGTTCGGAAACTGGGCGACCACTTGCCCCTTGCGCGCGGCCGGCGACGGGAACACGCCGTTCTCCTGGATCGGTTGCGTGAGGTAAGCCTTCATCACGTCCCAGCTCGCGTCCGGAGCAAAGATGCGAAGCGAGGTCACGACGTTCTTCACCTGCGAGATCAAGACCGCCTGCACGGGCTTCGAGTGCGCGACACTCGGGATCAAGCGCCACACCATCGAGCGGAAAGCGCGAACGGGAGCGAGTTGAGCGACGATGAACTTCAAGTCGACGGGCAAAGTCGCATACTGCGATTCGTACTTCACGATGAAGCTGTCGAGCGCCTGCGCAGGATCCGGTTGTTTCGCGAGCGAGAGATACTCTTTCAAGAACGCCTTCGCTTGCGGGCTCATGCGCGAAGCGAGAACGTCTTGCGTGTATTTGTCGGAAGCGAGCTTGCGCTTCTGCTCTTGCTCTTTGATCGTCTTGCGGATCGCGGGGAGGTCGAGAGATTTGTAGCCCTCTTCCTGCGAAACCGCGACGGACTCTTCCGTCATCTTGAACATCTCTTCACTGGTGAGCTTTTCGGTCGCCGCGATCGAATGGACGACGAAGAAGAGAACGGCAGCGAAGATCGAGAGACGGATGAACGAATTGCGCAACATGCGTAAAGCCCCTTTGGTTCGATCGAACATCAAAAGTTTAGCGGTCGGCTTCTTAGCGTCAAGCCCCGAGAGACTCGAGCGGCGCGGAAACGGTACGACGTTTCTGCCGCGCATGAAACGACGCGATGGATTTTCGGAACATTACGAAGACGTCCAGTCCCGACTTCCCTTCGTGCCGAGCGATCTGCGCTTCGGCCTCGACGAGAAGACCTTCAACTCGGCGGTATTCGCTTTCGAACCAAGCCGAAACTCCGTCGGAGCGGACCCAAGACATCTCGATTGCGCCAGACGGCACGACTTCCCGAGGGAGATTGCAGAGTCCGCGAGAGAGGTCCTCTTCGAGATCGCGTACGGTCGAACACCAGCCGAGCAAGTCCAACAATGCAGGAACATCGGAGGCGCGCAGCGGGCTTTCGATTGCGATCAGCGTAAGGTCGAGCGAATGAGCGAAAGTCCGGCGGTGTTGCTCACGAAGATCCGCTTCCAACCAAATTTCACCACTCGTGACGCGCTTGCGATCGCGCATCATCACTCGAATGATTTCGAGCGTTTTCGCGACACCCTCTTCTCCGGCGGCGTTTCGCCCCATCTCGACCCACAAAGCGGCACCGAGGCGGTCCAGCGGACGCGAAAGGTCGAATCGACCCCGCTCGGCCCTTTGCAAAAGCTGCGCGATCTCTTCGTAAGGCTCGATCGCGCATGCGCGATCGCCGTCGAGGAGATCGTCGATCACCTGCAGGAATACGAAACCCAAGCGTGCGACGAAAGCCCGCCGACCGAGTTTGAACTCGAGAAAATAAAGTGCGAGGGCGATTTTCCCGTAGCGAAGATTTCTCTTCGCGAAGAATACGAAATCTTTGAGCATCGCCCACTCAAGCTCGGCGCGCGACATTCATGTCCTCGTCTTGGAGCTCGCGAGCGAGCTGTTGGTTCAAGACGAGCGGAGCACCTTTTTCGACGGGACGCGGGCCCTTCCACATCTCGAGGTAGATCGAAAGGAACGTGGGCTGCGGCTCGCTGTGATCGACGTGTTTCGGAAGCTCGTGCCAAGGCATGCGCGGATACATGTGATGAACGCGGTGATAGTTGTAGTTGAGAAAGATGAAACGCGTGAGCGGATTCACCTTCAAATTCCATGCGCCGCGCTGGATGTCGCGCTCGCTCCAGGCGTGATCCGCATACTGCAACGAACCCCAGAACATGCCGAACGCCCAGTAAGCACCGAGTGTCGGCCAGAACGAGAGATTCAGCGCGTAGAACATTCCGACCTGGAACGCGATCACGAATACGAGCTCAGCGCGAATGCGAAACTTCTTCGGGTGATCGATGAACGGATGGAGCATGACCGCGCCCGTGTGTTGAATGGCGACGTTGTCGGTTTTCAAAAGCTCGAGAACCCACGGGAAGAAAAGGTAGAGGCCCCAGCCGAGCGAAACCGTCGACCAGTAGAGTCCGGTCAAGATCGCGTAGAACTGGCCGAACTTGAGCACGCGAGAGTCCTCGGGATAGTACATGTCGAACATCTCGTGATCCGTGCGATTGCGAAGATGATGACCGAGATGACAGATTCGTTGAAACGTCAGGCCCGTCGGAAAAAAAGCTCCAGCGAGAAGTCCGAAAACTTCGTTCACGGTTTTGTTCGAACTGAAAACGCGGTGAACGGACTCGTGGAGCAAAGAGAAGAGCGTGTTGCCGAAATTGGCGACGAGCACCACTCCCGCTATTCGCCACGCCCAACCGTCGCCGTGAGAAACCAACCACAAGCCGCCCGCGAAGAGCGAGGCCGCTGCGAAAAAGATCGCGATATTGAGGACGGTCCGTGGTCTTTCGATGGTCATGCCGGATCAGCGTATGCCGCCGACTCCAATGGACTCAAGCATCGATTGATTCCATATGGCTCGACGGCGGAGTTGACGGACCCCACCTCCGCCCGCTCAGATGGCGTCATGATCCTTTCGAACAGGACCGAAGCCCAGGCCCCCGGGCAAAGCGGCCGCACCAGGTCGCTCCCCACCGTTTCGCGGCTCGAGATCTTGACCGGCCTCACGCGTGAAAAGCGCGACTATCTCGCCGTCTTGAAATCGCTCCGCGGAAAATACGGAGACCGGTTTCTCCTTCCGTCGCCCTTCCGCCGCCACTGCATGTTCCATCCCGACGACGTCGCCGGAATGCTCGGCTCGGTCCAACACGACTTCGGGCGCACGAAGAACTACGATCCGATGAAAGAGATCCTGGGAGAAGGCTTGCTGACCTCCGAGGGTGAAACCTGGAGACATCAGCGCCAGAACGTCGGACCCGAGCTTTCGCTCGCACGCGCGCGCGACTTCGCTTCTCTGTCCGCGAAACATGCAGAGGAAAAGATCGAGTCCTGGGATGGGGCGGTCGACGTCTTCGATGAAATCCATTTGCTCACTCTGAGGACCGCCGGAGAATCGTTCTTCGGATCTCGAGTCGAACAAGATGCCGAGGCGATCCGGACGTCGCTCCACGCGGCAACGAAAGTCGCGATGGGCCAGATGATGTGCCCTGCGTTCGCCGCAAAGCGCGTCTCGAGTTACACGCAGGCCACGATCGCCGCTCACGCGAAGAAGATCGAGTCGGTCTTCGAGCGAATCCTCGCTTCCCGTTCCGATTCGAACGGTTCGAACGATCTCTTCGCACGCTTGCTCAAGAGCCCACGTGCGAATCCGAAGTCGGTTCGAGATCAAGCGGTCACGTTCTTGCTCGCGGGTCACGAGACCACGTCGATCGCGCTGTCATGGCACCTCGCCTTGCTCGCGCGACATCCCGACATTCAAACACTCGTGCGCGAGGCTGGCCCCGATTCGAGCATCGCCCGAGCCGCGTTGAAAGAAACCCTTCGTCTCTTCCCGTCGGTTCCCGTGGTCACTCGTTTGGTGAAATCCGATTTCTCATTCGACGGCATCGCGATCGCCGCGGATGAACAAATTTTGTTTTCCTCTTGGGTCACCCACCGCCATCCCGACTTCTGGCCAAAACCCGATGAGTTCGATCCCGAGCGATTCTCGAGGGAAACACCACGCGAGGGAACTTATTTCCCCTTCGGACTCGGTCCGCGTGAATGCGTGGGAAAGCATTTCGCAACCGAACAGATGCTCGCCATCACGAGCGTCATCCTCGAGCGCTATGATCTCTCGATCGATCCGGCGGTTCGCTTCGACGTGCGACCGCAGGCGACCCTTCAACCGGCGATTCGATTTCGAATTTCGACATCGAAGCGCGCGTAGTTCTCGGCGGCGCGGAAATTTCTCTCATGACGAACGGTAGCACCGCCCACTCGTTGAGTGCGGGATCGATCTGCGACGCGATCTTGGCGTGAACGGCCGGCAGTTCCGACCAATGCATCTCAGGGAACAGATGGTGCGCGGTGTGGTAACCGTTGTTGAGGAAGAACCAGTTCATGATCGAGGACTCGAAATTTCGCGAGTGATCGTAAAACGACAGAGGATCGCAGCCTTCGTGTTGCAAAATCGTGGTCCCGAGCAGAGTCAGCATGGCGAAAATCCATGGAAGCCCGACGACGGTCAGCGCGAGCATCGGATTCCACGCGAGAAACGCGGCAATGACACCGTAGAGCACCGCTTTCTCCTGGAGCAGGTGGCGCCGTTGCGTCGCGGTCAATCGCGGAGCATTCGAGCGACTCTTCTCGCGCGCGACACTCTTCAAAGCGACCCACGTATACCGGCAGAGGCGCACGAGATACGGCCCCTCTCCCGCGAGGTCGACTCGGATCCAGTCTTCCGAGCTCCCGTTGTGCGGATGATGATTCAAACTGTGCGGGACGATCATCCCTGTGACCGTGCTTCCGCGCGCAATCGTGAGCGCGAGTTCGAGGGCGCGGTTCATCCAGGGCGACGCGAACGTCGGGCAATGAATCTGATTGTGGGTGACGAGTGTGCATATGAAAGCGAGTGAAAGGTTCAGGATGAAAAAACCAACTCCGGCCACGAACGACAACGGCGCGAAGACGAACGGCATGATGAAACTCGCGATCGTGAGGGCCACGAAAGCGAGGCTTCTGTAATCGGATTGACGCATCTGTCTTCATTGCAACGGGAGCTGCGACAAAAATCAACACTTCGGATTTCGAATTGGGACTGGTGCGAACTACAGGATTTGAACCTGTGACCCCAGCAGTGTGAATGCTGTGCTCTACCACTGAGCTAAGTTCGCCCTGGATATTCAGACGGAGAACGAAGAGTATTAGCGAAATCGCCGGTTGTGGGCAACAGAATGCTGTGAGCAAGAGATGATCGACGAGTTACGTACATTGGCCGAGGCCGCAGGACGAGAGATCCTCTCTTACTATCGCAGTGGCGACTGGTCGGTGACGAACAAAGCCGATGACTCGCCGCTTACGCAAGCCGACCTCGCGGCCAATCTCATTCTCACGACCGGACTCGCGAAACTTTCGACGGACCCGGTGATCTCCGAGGAAAGCGACCTTCGAACGTTCGGAACTTCACGCCGATTCTGGCTCGTCGACCCGCTCGACGGCACGCGGGACTTCGTCGCGAAGCTCGACACCTTCGTCGTCTGCATCGCTCTCGTCGAGGACTCGAAACCGAACCTCGGGATGATCCACTCTCCCGTCACCGGTGAAACCTGGTGGGCGAAAAAGAATCTCGGAGCCTTCGGCCCGAACGGCGCACGAATCGGCAACGAGCGAAAGCACACGACGGATCTCCTCGCCGCCGGTTCACGCTCGATCCCGACGGAGCGCATGACGATGTTCTACGAACACTTCCAGGTGAGCGACGTCGTTCGCTTCGGTTCAGCCCTGAAATTCTGCAAACTCGCCCAAGGTGACTTCGATCTCTATCCCCGCTTCGGACCGACTCACGAATGGGACACGGCCGCCGGACAGATCATCGCTGAAGAGGCCGGATGCAAGGTCATCGACCTCGCGACCCAAGCTCCCATGACCTACGGAAAGCCGGGGTTCCTGAACCGGGGTTTCGTCGCCTCCCGAGCGGACTTGGACATCGTGGGTGAGCTGCACAGGCGCGGGATGACGGGGCCTTCGAAGACTTCATAAGCCTTTAGATTCGCGGGCGTATCGACCTCACGGCCCCAGCCGGGTCGCCGGGCACTTCCCCGGGCCCTTTTCCTCCCTATGAGTCCGAAAGCACCCAGGAAAGCCTTGGCTCAGAGGAACGTCTTGTGCTAAATCCTTGGATTCTCAATTTCACGGGAACGCGCGCCGTCTTTGAAAGGGCTTCGTCATGGCTAAAAAAGGTAAAGTTCGCATCATCACTCTCGAATGCACCGAAGCTCGCAAAGAAGGCAAATCGCCCTCGCGCTACACGACTTCGAAAAACACTCAGACGCACCCCGAGCGCCTCGAGAAAAAGAAGTACAACCCGAACCTGAAGCGCCACACGGTTCACAAAGAACTGAAGTAATTCACTTCCACATCGTGGAAACCTCGAAGCCGGATCATCGATCCGGCTTTTTGTTTTTGTGGCGGGAGTTGGGTTGCGAAGTTGGCGTACGCTCGGGCTCCTGCTACCCGCGGCGTCGCGGGCGATTCCCCGACTGCCAACCGCGCGAATTCGATTGCTGCACCGTTACTCCAGCGCTGGAGTGATAATTCAAACTTAGTTCCTGCGCCGGAACTAAATCTAAACCGATCCGTAAAGTTCGGTTACTTGGCCCGGGCCAAGTTCAAATTCGTAAATGAATCTCGAACAGAATTTTTCATATCGGTTCCGCACCGGAACTCAGCTGCAATTCGAACTCGAGACCTTACGGGCATGAACGAAAAGCTGACGACGACGGCTTTTTCTTTTTCTGGGAAGGACTGCGTGCGGGGCAATGGCCTCCGCGACCCCTTCCCGAAACCGAGTTCGGCTTGGCGCGGCCTTCGCGCACGCGAAGGACGTGACAAACGCATGTCCGAGCGTTCTCGGGAAGGGGTTGCGGAGGCCATTGCCCTGC
>JAZKJB010000125.1:9336-10197 GCA_040384505.1 Bdellovibrionota bacterium
GGGCGTGCCAAACGCATGTTTGAGCGTTTCGAGGATGGCCCTCGCAGCCCCTCCTCCGCACGCAGCCCGCGCCAGAAAAAGAAAAAGCCGGGGTTCGCCCAGCTTCTTCATTCATGCCCGTAAGATCTATGTTGTGAGAGGGAGTGAGCCTCACGAGGAGCGCGCGCCACCGGCGGTGGTACGTTAACGGCGCCCCTCGAGCAGGATCACTGAACTTGGGTCGAAGGTCCCGGCATCGTTGCGTCGAGCAACGTGCCGTCGTGGAGCACTTCTGCTTGCGCAGCTTTGCTCTTCTTGCGGCGATACAGCGTACGGCGGTTGATGCCGAGAATCCGTGCAGCTGCTGTCTTCTTCCCTTTGGTGAAGTTCAGCACGTACTCGATGTAGCGTTGATTCCACTCAGCCAAAGTCGGCAGCTGGGAACCAGCCGTCGGTTTCGGGAATTGCAGTGGAAGGCCTGCTACTACGAGTTCTTCATTCATCATCATGTACAGCCCCCTGGGTCGTGGGTTGGTGAATACGGGCGAGTCGAAACATAGCCAGGAAAACCCCGGTGCGCGTAATGTAGATTTGTACAAGACGCCCGTGAACCGCGTGCGCAAAGGGATTCCAACGAACTCTTCACGAGCACCCTCCCAAAATTGAAAACGCCGTCACACTTCCTAGGGTGACGGCGTTAAAACTGACAGAAAAAATTAGGCTAAAAAATCAGGAACGATCGGTGTCGCCCGGAACTTCCGAAGTTTCGAAACGGTGCGGAAGCTCTATCGGAGCGTTGTCTCCCGCTCCTGCTCCGCCGCCACTACCACCACCAGCGGCACTCGGAAGCGGACCGCCTTGGCGCGGACGCACTCCGCGATT
>JAZKJB010000126.1:0-2390 GCA_040384505.1 Bdellovibrionota bacterium
TTGATCGGAAGAGCGTTCTACAGACTTCCAGTCTCGAAGTTGCGTGATCGGTTGGCGGAGGGTGCAAAGGAAGCCGGTGTCCTCGCTCTCGGAATCATCCCCTGGCTCATCTTGGCCGCGTTCTTCGAGGGGTTCATTAGTCCGTCGCGCTACGTGCCGTTCGCCATCAAAGCGGGCTTCGGTCTTTTGATCGCCGTGGCGTTCTGGGCATGGACGCTAGGAAAAGTGCCGCCGGAGCCGGACGAGAAATCAAGCGAGCTGTGAGGATCTCAAGAGGTCGTAGAGACGTTCGACGGTCGCGATCCAGTCGCGCTCGTTCACCGCGAGCGAACCCCCACCGAGTTTCGAGAAATGCTCCCGGAACAAAATGAGTTTTTCTCGGGTGTAGTAGGAGTATAGAAGCTCCGAGTAGAGATCCTTGAACGAATCCACCTGTCGCATCTCGGGCCGGTCCGCTTTGAAGTCCATCACGTGGGTCTCGAGATCGTGACCGGAATCCGAGAGACTCACGACCACCGTCAAATGCTTACGGCAAACGCTTGCGAGTGCCTCAAGCAGCGCATCCTGCACGCTCGGCTTCGAGAGATCGGTCAAGATCACGACGATCGCTCGTGAACCGCTGGCGCGCGAAACCGCATCGGGCACGAGCCGGTAGTTCGTCTCCTGGGAGACGGGAGTGAACTCCTTCGAGGCGCGGAAAATCGGCAAGAAGGCGGCGAGGCTTCTCGCGCCGCGAATCTCGGCTCGCATCGCACCAGCGAAGGAAAACAGACTCACGCGGTCGCGGCTTCGAACGGCGTTTTCCGCGAGGGCCAAAGCGGCCGAAGCGTAGTAATCGCTTTTACGTGAGCCCCTGACGTCACCGATCATCGAGCGACCCGTATCGAGTCCGATGATCAGGTGATGGTTGTGCTGGGATTCGAAGACCCTCGTCATCGGCTCGTTGTAGCGGGCGGACTTCTTCGCGTCGATATGCCGAACGGGATCGGGATACTGATATTTGCGGATCGAGTGAAACTGCTCGGCCGCTCGCGAACGCGCGACACGCCTTGCGCCCTGATAAAGAACCTTCTGAGTTTGAATGAGTTCTTGAAATGCTTGCTCCGCGAGTTTGCGTCGCTCGGGCGCCGCACGAAACTCGACCGGCTCGATCGGAATGTCGATCGTTCCCGAGTAAAGACCTGACGGGGAATGGATCGTCACCGTCACGTGATCGAGCTTCACGTAACCGAGGTCGCCGACGACGGCCTTGAAGCTGCGGGTATAGGTTTCTTTTGGGAGATGGCGTGGATCGATGTCGGTGTGGCGAGTTTTGAAATCGAGCAAGGGAATCGGCGGCGCGAACAAACGAACCTTCGATTGCCTGAACCAACGCTTGTTCAAAACCGTCAGCGTCACTTCGACCGACGCGGGCTCACCCAAGCGAGGATCGCGCGGCACGATCACCGAAGCTTTCACGTCGCTCGCCAACGCCATTTGCCTTCTGTCCACGATCGAAGCGATCAATAGAACGATCGAGAGTGCGCCCCAACCGACGAGCGCCATCGGCGCGACGAAACTCATTACGCCGAGCAGCTGCACGAACCCGTAAAGGGCGAAGAATCGGTTGGAGAGCTTCAGCTTCATGTCGGGAATTCGGCTTTCTTCAAGATCTCACCGAGAATCTTCTCTGCCGTCTCTCCACCCATCTGTGCTTCGGGGGAAATGTGAATGCGGTGACGAAGAACGGGGAGGGCGAGCTTTTTCACGTCATCAGGAATCACGAAGTCCCGGCCCGCGAGGGCTGCGAACACGCGCGCGGCTCGTGCGATCGCGAGGCCGCCCCGAACGCTGGCGCCGATCACGAGCTGCGGATGATTGCGAGTCATCGAGAGAACACGCGCGACATAGTTCAAGATGCTGTCGTCGACTCGAATCGCTTCGACTTCCGCATCGAGCTCCGCGCGCTCGAAGCCGAGCGATGGGAGTTTCTCGAAATCAGGCGGCAACGTTCCCGCGAGGGCTCCGCGCATGATACTGACATCGACCGCGGCCGACGCGTGACCCAAGACGAGTTTGAACAGGAAACGATCGGTTTGTGCTTCGGGCAAAGGGAACGTTCCCTCGAAGTCTTGAGGATTCTGTGTCGCGATGACGAAGAAATCGTTCACGAGCTCGAAGCGATGTCCTTCGATCGTGACCTGACGCTCTTCCATCGCTTCGAGCAGTGCGGATTGCGTGCGCGGTGGAGTGCGATTGATTTCGTCGGCCAAGATGCAGTCGGCGAAGATCGGGCCCTTGATGAATTGAAAAGACTGCGTTCCCGGTTGGTAAACGTGCGAGCCGGTGATGTCGGCCGGGAGCATGTCGCTCGTGAACTGAATCCGCTTGAAGCTTCTCGCGAGAAGCCG
>JAZKJB010000127.1:0-2457 GCA_040384505.1 Bdellovibrionota bacterium
CGTGGCCGTCGTCTTGTCCTTCGAGAACTCCGCGCGCTGCGATTGGATCTTCGCTCGCAAGAAGCCTTGGTTCTGGAGCTCGACGATCAAACCCTTCGCGCCGTCTTCGATGTCCTTGCGGTTGTAGAAGCCGTCGCCGATCAAGTCCGAGCTCGAAGCCTTTATGAATTGAGTGTAGTAAGCCTCGGGTCGGGAAACGTTCCCGGTGATCTCGATCTTCTTGATGCGGACTCTCGGGTTCTCGACGATCTTGAACGCGATCAAATGGCGGAAGGTGTTCTCGTTCCGCTCTTCGGTGAAAGTCACTTCGACGTTGGCGAAGCCCGACTGTTCGTAGAGCCGCCGAACTCGCTCGGCCATATCGGGGGCGGGGGAGCTCGTCGCGCCCGAAAGCTTTTCGGTCTCGAGATGTCGGGTGATCGAGCCGTCGGAGAAGAATTCGTTCCCGTCGATTCGGAACTCGAACATCCAGGGATTTTCGACGCCGTAGACGACCTTCGCGACCGTTTTTTCCACGTTCGTCGTGATCGTCGGTTGCGTGAGTCGCGCCGTGAGATATCGATTCTCCTGGAAGAACTCTCCCGCCTGGCGTTGGAAGGCGAGTAAGACTTCTTCGGTGAGGACCTTGTCTTTGAGCTTTCGGCCCATTTTCAAGAGTCTCGCGTTCAAGGAGACGTTCGAGGAATCGACGAGGGCTTCGGAAACCTTGATGGGCGAGCCCTCGGTGATGTTCGCCGTGATCAGGACTTCTTTTTCGTTCGGGAGATCGAATTCGATCTCGACCTTCGCGTTGTGGTAACCGAGGCGTTGATAGGCGAGACGGAGATCTTCCGCGGCAGCGATCAAATTTTTGCGCTCGAAGGGCTGGCCCGGCGTCACGCTGAGGACTCGCAAAACGTCGTTGCCCGCGATCAAGCTGTTGCCTTTGATCTTCACGTCTTGAACGTGGCGGAGAATTCCGGCGACGAGCACGAGCTCGCGCGATCGTCCATCGTCGACGTCGCGCTCGACGACTTCGATGTTCGAGAAGTTTCCGCTCTTCATGAGATAGCGGACGACCTCGTCGACTTCGCCGAGGGTGACTTCTCGCTCGAAGACGAAGGGAAACTTCTTCTTCAGCTGAGTGCCGAGCGTGAGCGGAACGCCCTGGAACTTCAGGATGCGCGGGGGCCCCGCCGTCGCGAGCGGCGAAATGCACGTTGCCAAAATGAGAGCCAAGAAGGCTTTCGTCATCTTCCTCGTCACTTGAACTGGAACCTGTATTCGAAGTCGACCCCGTACTTCGTCGGGACTTTCTGCGAATTCGAAAACGAGTCCGCCGCTTCGGTATATTCCTTACTTTGCACTCCGCCGATGACCGAAAACTTGTCGGTCAAACGGTATTGCACTTTGCCTTCCGTCTCGGGCGATTTTCCGAGACTTCGGCTGCCGGTCAGACTGAGCTTCTGACCGAACTTCTTCACGGCCACGATCTTCGTCGTCGAGTTGTTCGAGTCGTCGAAGCCCGCGGAGAATTGCACGTCGAAGCCGGTATGTTGCTTGATCGTATTCGAGACGACGTTGTTCTTGATGACGCCGGTTCCGACCTGAAGACCCGTTTGCGAGGCCTGGGCGTTACTCGAAATTTTTTGGTTGAGATCCTGGTCGGTCGCGCCGAACGCGAGAAGCGAAATGATATCTTTCTCGGGGAGCGGTGGAACGCTCGAAAGTTGGATCTGTGGTGCCGTGCCGGTCCCCTGGACGAGGAGCGTGAGGTCGTACGTTCCCACGCGCGAGATTGCCGTGAGGAAGATTTTCGGATCGATCACGTCGCCACCTTCGAAGGTCACGTTGGAGTTCGTGACTTCGAAGATCGTGTCGCGGAAGTTGATCTTCGTCTCTTTGTCGGTCGTGATCGATCCGAGGATGTTGGGCTTCGTCGGTTGTCCTTTCACCGAGAGCCGGCCCATGGCGCGTCCTTCTTCGATGAGCTCGTTCTTCACGCCGACGCCTTTCATGAAGTCGACGTCGAGGTCGACGAGAAGCGGCGTGAAATTTTGCTCGACCAGAAAATCGGGGAGATAGAAATCGCGGCGGATGTTGTCGCCGCTTCCTTGCTCGCCGCCGAACTCCTTCGTCATCATCCCTTCGGAAATGACGTAGTTCCCTTTCAACAGGAACGGGAACCAGTTGCCCGTGAACGTGAAATTGCCGGAACCCGTCGTTCGCATTTTCTCGGGGACGTTGAGCGTGATTTTTTCGAACGTGCCCGAAACGTTGACCGGGATGTCGTGGCGACCCTTGAATTCCATGCCGCCGGTTCCGCTGATCTGACCCGCGCCGAATTCGGCTTTGATCGTGTTGAACAAGATCTTCTTCTGGTTGAACAAGAGATCGGCTCGGATGTCTTCGAAAGGGTGGGGGAAGTCGAAGAACTTGAGATATCCCTTTTCGAGATAAGCGGAGCCGAGGACCTCG
>JAZKJB010000127.1:2467-3591 GCA_040384505.1 Bdellovibrionota bacterium
TTCAGGGAGAAGGAAACGAGCCCGCGTAGATCCTCGAAGAAGGGTGTGAGGAGTGCGATAAGGCCGAGATCGAGTTTACCCGTGATCTGAGAATCGAGCTTCGCGACCGGGCTCTCCGAATCCTTCACGCGAAGGAAGATACCGTCGCCGACCAAATTCAAATTCTTCGTACGAAGCTGACCGGCTTTCATGTTGATCTCGACGGGCTCCACTGATTTGAGCGCGAGCGAGCCGCGCGAGAGGGAGAAGTTCGAAATTTTCGCATCGCCATTCGAATTCCAGAACCCGCCACTCGAAGACGTGAGGTCGACTTCGGCCGTGAGATTTCCTTTGTAGTCTTTGCGGCTGTTCGGACCCGCGATCGCGGCGAAGATCGGAGCGAAGTTCCAATCTTGCGTTTTCAACTTCAGCTTGAAGGGAGCTTCGGGATCGAGAGGGAAGACGAGATCGCCTTGGACGACGTCTCCCATGAAAACTCCCGAGCCTTCGATCGCTTTCTTTCCGAAACGCAACCGGAAGTTCGAATCCGCGACCGACTGGTCGCCGATCGACGTTCGTGTGAGCGTGCCTTTCAAGTCCGTATCGGGTGCGAGCACGTGACCCGTCATCCCCATGTCGAAGTCGACTTGTCCCGAGAGCGCGAATCCCGAGCTGGCGATCGACGACGTATCTTCGAGTCGAATGCCGCGGCCGCGCACGACGGTTTCGATTTGTCCCGAAGGATGCGCGACTCCACTGAGCGTCACGAGCGCCGCACCCTTCGTGAGCTGCACTCGTTCCGCTTTCACTTCTCCGCCGACGGACTTCACGTCGAAATGAGCTTGATCGAAAGTTTCACCCGCGATCGAGCCGCGGAAGATCGAGGACTTGAGATCGTAGCTCAAGTGCGGAAAGTCGAGAGGCCCAGAGAGTTTGATCGTCGCTTGTCCCGTTCCGTTCACGGGGAAGGGAAGCTTCACTCGGCGAGAGAAGATCTTGAGTAAATCCCTGGCATCGAAGAACGGAATGCGGCCGACGACGGCAATCTTCTTGTCCTGGAGATTCAACGTGAGGTCACCGCCATAACGGGAAACCGTGTAGTAGCCTTGAAGCTCCGTGAAATAGAGAGACCCGGCTCGGTAGGC
>JAZKJB010000127.1:3601-6622 GCA_040384505.1 Bdellovibrionota bacterium
ATGTTGCCTTTGGGGTTGCCGAGCCAATAGTCCTCGAACCACATGTCGGTGCCATCGAGGAGAAGCGAAACCGAACCGCTGTGCGCGTCGCCGCTCGTCGAGCCTTTCACGCGCGCCGAGCCTTCGATTTTCAGTTTCGCGAGGCTCGTCACGTCCTTCATCGAGAGTCGATCGGCTTCGAAGTCGATTTTGAAGCCCGTAGCGTAACCGATCGTTCCGCTCGAGCGTCCTTTCGAATCGCGCATGGAGAGCTCGGTCTCGTAGGTGACCTTCTCGTCATCCGCCGTCACCTCGCCTTCGGCGGTGAACTCGTTCAAAGACGTGATCACCAAAGACTTCGGATCCATCGAATCCCGGAGCACGAGCTCGCGGCCTTCGATTCGACCTTTGCAGTTGATCATGAACGACGGCTTGAGTTGACCCATGCAAGGAAGCTTCCCCTTCGCTTGCATGAAGACCGGGATCTTTCCGACGCCGAGTTGGATCATGAGTTCGTGCAGGCTCAGTCGTTCGGTTTCCAACGTTCCTTCGAAAGCGATGTGACCGTCGAAGTTCTTCACTTGGACGTTCGAGAGCGTCGCTTGACCCGCGGGATTCTCGATCTCGACTTTCGGAATCGTCACGAGATCGTCTTTCAACGTGCCCCCGGCTTTCAGGCGCCCGAGTGTCTGTCGGCCGACCGCGAAATCTTCCGTTCTCGCCTCGAAGGTGCCTTCCGGTTTTCCACCGTTCTCGCGTCGTCCTTTTGCCTCGAGGTAGGCGCGTCCTTTCAAGGCGGGGACCTTCGCGAGTTTCGGGAACGTCTTCACCATCCAGTCGCGCATCGAATCAAGCTTGAGCTCGCCACGCATCTGACCGTCGGCATCGCGGAACTCGAGACCTTCCGTATCGCCGCTCCCGCTGCCGCTCGCGACGAAGAAAGAGTCGCCTCGGCGAATCTTGAGGGCTTCGACGACGACTCGATTCGGTGTCACACGACCTTCGATTTCAAGATCGAGAAGGACGTTGGCTTTCGAGTCGGGATCGTAGACGCGAACCGCGACCGATTCGACTTCGAGATCGAGAAGCGCTTTTTTCTTTTCGAGAGCGAGACTCGCGCGCTCGAGGCTGACGCGAAGTCGCGGCTCGCTGAGTTCGAGCTTCACCGTGATGTCATCGAGCTCGACACGCGTGACGGGAATCTGATCGAGAATTTCGAAGAGACCCTCGAGAGGCTTGCCGCCTTTTTTCTTGCTCGGCGGGATGCGCGCGCTGACGGAGGTGCCGCCCAGCCGGACGGTGTTGAGCCGCAAGCGCCCTTGCAGCAGCTGCCAGGTGGATATCGAAACGTCGAGTCGTTCGATCACGAAAGGATCGAGGACGTCCGCGATTTCTTCTTTCGGGAAGATGCGCACGCCCGTCAACGATGCTCCGAGCGGGAAGAGGTTCACGTCGAGCGACGTGGGCAGGATCCGGATCGGAAGTCGTTCACGACTTTCCTTCTCGATCTTCACGAGGATCCAAGACCGAACTTTCGGGAGCTGCGTCGAGCCGAGGATTCCCACGAGGAAGAAGATTCCGGCCAAGAGCCCGCCGATGACGAGGAGGCGGCGATTTTTTTTCACTCGTCTCCTCCGGACCAATCCATCAGGAGCGACTGTGCGGATTTGTAACTCGGGCGAACGCGAACGAGGCTTCTGAGGAGATCCGTCGCGAGCTCGAGTTGCCCGAGGCCTTTCAGCGTACGAGCTCGAGCATAGGTGATCGCGAAGGCCGCCTCGGGATCGGAGGCATAGCGCGCTTCGAGCGTCGCGGCTTCATCGAGGGCATCGACGTATTTGCGAGCGAGGATCATGAGCTCGAGGCGAAGCCAATCCGCGGACGGCGAAGGTGGCGCGACCGAGAGGACTTCGAGCGCTTCGACGTTGAAGTCCATGAAGTGCAAGCTCAACGCGAGATCGTAAGCGGCGCGGGGAGAATTCTTCGCCAGCTCTTTCGTTCTCTCGACCAAAAGCGACTTCGATGCTTCCTGCTCGGGTGTGAGTCTTTCCGAACGGAGGAGGAGCTCGTCGGCGCTCGCATCTTCGAGTGGAGCGCGGCGAGCGAGAACTTCTCGGGCCCAGCGCATGTCGTAGGATTCGATCTCTCTCACGAGCTGAGGATCCGCCGGAGCAATGGCTTTGAACTCCTCGATCGCCTGCTTTTCTTGTTCCTGGAGGCGATTCGCGCGAAGGAACTGGAGCTTGTCCTTGATCGCCTCTTTCTTCTTCTCGAGCTCGACTCCGCGCTCGGCTTCGGCGGCGCTTCTCGCGTCGATGAATTTCCGGCTCCAGATGTCGAGTTGGCGCGAGCGAACGAGATCGGCGGTGGACCCGTGGACTTTCGCGCCGACGAGGATCGCGTCGATCTCGGAATCCTTGGGCTGAATTTTGGAGCGACCGATGGCCTCGGCGAGGGCAGCCCAAGGCAACTTCGTTTTCTTCGTGACGAGTGAACCGACGACGTCGAGCAAAGTTCGAGTGAGGCCGGCTGCGACCAAGAACTCGGCGGTCGTTCGCTGCTCGTCTTCGCTGAGCATCTGCAGATTCCAACGCCGCACCAGATCCTCGGCGACCTTTTCCGGGTCGCGAAGATCGACGAGAAGCGCTCGGATTTCGGCTTCAAGGGAGGACGACAAACGACCCCCGATTCACATTCGGCATCACTCCCCATTATGCTCGAAAATCCCCGGAGTTTTCGAGGCTTGCGCCTCGGAACTAGACCGGGCTGGGAGCGGAGCCGGGGCGTCGTGTTTCGCAGGTTGGTTCGAGTCCGGAGACGGCACTCGAGGACCCTCTCCGAAAAGCTTCGAACATGCGTTCGTCACGCGCTTTGCATTCGCAAAGCACGCGCCGAGCCGAACTCGTTTTCGGAGAGGATCCTCGAGCGCCGTCTCCGAACTCGAAGACCTTGCGAAACACGACGCCCCGACTCCGGTCCAGCTCGGATCCGTGATCGCAAATTTCGAAACGCGATTCGTGAGAATTATTGGCTGATCAACGC
>JAZKJB010000128.1:0-1581 GCA_040384505.1 Bdellovibrionota bacterium
TGCAGGCCGACATCAAATCGGTAAAGCGCGGCCCGGTTTCGGATTTGGCTTCGGTTCGCTCGCTGTTCTCGCCATGAGCGTCTTCGTTTCGGCCTGCGCGCCGAGCGGTGGTGAATCGAGCGTCGATGGAGGAGGAACGATCGTCGAAACGATGAGCCTCGAGAATCGCGATCTCCAGTTTTCGAGCCACGTGCTGCTAACTCTCGCGGACATCCGCCGCACTCTCGACGATGCGCAAACGCTTTTCCCGAACACGCGCCAGCAAGCGCGTCCGGGAGATCTCTACGAGTTCGGTTGCCGCAACATGAAGAAGATCTGGCCCGATCCCGAAACCGAGGTGCCGACGAGCAACGAGAAGTTCGCGATCCTTTACAATTGCGCCGACGGCGGTCAGCAGTTCGGGCGCGTGGATCTCGACGGGTCGGAGACGTACAACGTCGGCTACTCGCAGCCCCTCCCGAAAATCGGCGAGGCGAAAGAGCGCCCGATCGCGAGCTCGGTGATGGTGAGTGGCATGACCGTTTATACCAGCCATTTCAGAGACGGACTCTACACACCGAACGACGAAGTCAAAGTCGTGCGCAAGTCGACCTTCAGTGGCCAGATCACCTCGCAGAACGAAACCGAAATCGTCTTCGACGTCGATCTCGAGATCGAGGACAACTACGACTTCGACGTTTCGAAAACCTACCGTGAAGGGCGCTTCGTGACGAAGATGCTCGTCACCGCGAGCGTCGACAAGAAGACGCGCAAAGTGAAATCGCTCGCTCCGTATTTCATGAGCGTGTCGGTGAAGGGGACGCAGTGGCAGAAGAGCAGCACCGACCGAGGTGCCTCGCGCTCGAATCCCGTGGTCATTCAGTTGCGCGATTACGAGTTCTCGACCGATGGTCGGGTGAAGTTGAACACGGACGTGTGCGAGCTCCCCGACGTGAACTTGCTCATCAAGAAGGGATCGAAGGAGCCAACGGAAGTTTCCGTGGCCTCGCAAGCGGGGAAGATTTCGATCGAAGGAATCGGCGAGAGCCAGCTCAAGGCGTGCGATCTGAATCGCGCGGCCGACCCGTTCTTCGCGCAGGTCCACGAAGGGCTCTTCTTCTGACAGGCCGGCTCGGTCTAACGACGCGAAGCTATTACTGAACTTGGACGATTCTCGCGAACATCGGCCAGTGATCCGAGACGCCGCCTTCCGGAGAGAAACGATTCGGCGTGCCGGCTTGATCCGTTTGTTCCCGAACATCGCGAGGGATACGGATCGAAGCCGGGTCGAGAACCCATTTCGCGGTTCCGCCGGATTTCATCGAGGGAGCGAATGCGAGGATGTCGAAGAACGACCATTCGTTCGTCTTCGGGTAATACGTGGTTCCCTGGCAGGCTTTGCAGCCTTCGAGATGACTGAGCTGCCATTGGCCGGCGAGATCCTTCGCGATGAATCCCTCTTTTTTGTCTTCAGCGAGTGAAACGTTGAAATCGCCGCCAGCGATCGCGAGCACGTCGGCGGGGAGTCGGCTTTTCAAGAGATTCAAATGAGCGATCGCTTGCTTGCGCATCCAGGGCGGATTGCTTTGCGAAGGCAAGTGC
>JAZKJB010000129.1:0-11367 GCA_040384505.1 Bdellovibrionota bacterium
GGTTCCGGAGTCGATCGCACCGCCAGAAACTTTTCCAGCGGTCACCAGAGTTGGGATGTCGGCTTCGCTCAATGATCCAGCGGCAGTGATTCGGCCGTAAACGTCGTACGTGACCTTCACCGCGGTACCGCCAGCACCAAGAACCGGCAAGGAAATCGTACCGGCAGTCGTGATCGTTCCACCCGACAGTCCAGCGCCGGCAATGACCGACGTGACCGTTCCGCCAGAGTTCGCGGGCGTCGCGCAAACCAAAGCGCCCGAACCGTTGTCTTTCAAGAAATCACCGGCGGCACATACGGGCAGTGCCGCTTTCGCGAATGCTGAAACTCCCGCGATCGGATCCACCGATACCCATGCGCCAGCATTCCAACCGAGAACGTGACCGCCGGTCATCGTGGGCATGTTCACGCCCTGAAGTTTTCCGTACTGCTGGTACATCGACGATGTACCCGCGACCAAACCAAGAAGTGCATTGTAATTCGCGGTCGACAGAGGCGACACGTTGCCGAGAGTCGCGCCGTCGGCGACGCGAACGAGAGAGTTCGCATTGAAGCCGCCGATTTGTTCCGACTCGAAGGCGAACGGAACGTAGTTGATGTCAGAGGAAGGCATCGGCTCCCACGTGCTCATCGTCTCGTCTTTGAAGTAAACGACCATCTTCCGGCCGTCTTGCGCGCTCGGGTTGTAAGCGCTGCCAGTCGAGCAAGTCGTCGGATCGAACGTGAAGTTCGTGCGGTTCGAGAAGACGGCATCGAGACCGAAGCCGGTCGCGTCGGTGCGCGTGCCCGAGCCATCGTTGATCGTAAGGCCGAAGACGCCTTTCGAAGAGCGCATGTCGAAGGGGCCTTGAACCTCTTCGTACATCAAGCAGTTCGCGTTGTTGGGAGTGCGAAGTTGAATTCGGAATTGAACGCTTTGTCCGTCGAGAGGATCGCCGTTGGGTCGCAAGATGCGGCCTTGATACGTGATGCCGGCGGCCGCGTGCGCGAGCGACGCCCCCAACATCAAGAACACATATATGAATGCGATCCGAAGATATCCGCGCACGTACCGCCTTCCGACCTCTTCTTTTCGGTCGAAATCGCTGATTTCATGAGCGATTCGCGCGACATTGGTGGATGAATTCGAGACCGAAGTCCAAGTACGTGGTCTAGCTCGCTGTAGTGAATTCAGATTCGTCTAAACGTTCGACAATGAGACGACTAACGCCGCTAATTTGCGTTTTCGACGGGACTTTCGTCATTCCAATTCCACTACCTTCGTTTAGGTCTGGCACCGGCCGTGCTCTGGATGGCCCCGTATCCCGAATTTCAAAAACCCATTTGGTGAGGCTTTTATATGAAGAAGACGGTCACAACACTTTTGATCGGAATGATGTCGGTCCAAGCGGTCGCGCAACAAGCGGTCATCGTCGGCGGCGGAAACGGGACGACTCTCGCGAACGTTCAAGCCGGTAAATACGACTTCTCGAATCTCTCGCAAGATTCGACTGCGATTGCTTTGAAGGCAATGGATCAAGCCGGTGTCACTCGTGACCTCGATCGCAAGTTCATCCAAGAGTTGTCGGATCGCATGTCACGCAAAGTTCAGGAGCTCGTGACGCTCGGAACTAAGATGAATGCTCTCTCCGTGAAATCGGTCGGTGCAGGTGTGAGCTTCGAGAGCGAATACTTCCCGCTCTTGAACGAGATCCGCACGAAGAATGCACAGCTCCAAGCCGAGCTCGAAATCAGCACTTCGATCTCTCCCGAAGTTCTGCCGAGCTACGAGCCGATCCAAGTCGGCGGCCTCTCGATTTCAGCTCCCGCGACGACGAAGATCAACTTGGGTCCCGTGGTCGAGAAGATCGACAACGCCCGCCGTACGATCATCGACAGCATCAACGCGACGAAGTTGGTTCGCGTGATCACGGCTTCCGGTGCACAAGTGATCTTCAACGGCAACGACACATTGAGCCCGGATCTCTCGCGCTTGCAGCTCCTCTCGCCCGAGCAAGTGGCCGAGATGCAGAAGAAGATCCGCGTTTACAGCCAGCTCAGCACGAGCACGACTCGCCTCAACCAACAGTTCGTCAACGCGATCGTCCCGATGATCAACAACTTCGTCCGTAACTACGGCACGGAAGAGCGCTTCCGATTCCGCGACGAGAACGACGCGAAAGCACGCGCACAAGCTCTCGATCAGATCACGGACGCGTTCTATCGCCGCTCGTATCTTCGTAAAAAGTTCGGTATTTCAATGGGTGCGATCCAGCCGGATCCCGTCAAAGGTTACCCGAAGAGCATCGCGAACCTCGAGAAGTTCGGTTTGGTTTCGGTGACGAAGGCTCTCAGCTCGTACAGCACGCAGCCCGCTCAGCTCGATACCGAAATCATGACGGCTTTCGAAACGACGCGTAACTTCGTTCAGCAGTACGATGAGAAGCTCACGCCCGTTTTCAAGTCGAAGCAGAAGATCGTCGCGATCAAAACGACGCGCGGTGAAACGAAGCAAGTGAGCATGGATTCGGACTACATGTCGAAAGACACCGGATTCCTCGTTCGTGCGAACTCGGCGATCACCTTCTTGACCGGCAGCCAGCCGACGGCCGAAGTCATGCTCGCCGTGATGCGCATGGTTCTCGCGGACATCAAAGAAGAGATGCTCCTCCTTCAGAACGACCGTGCTTCGCTCGCGAATTACCACGACATGCGCTTCCGCGCGACTCCGGCTCTGAAGGATCTCGCGAATCTTCGCATGTGTCAGTTCGACATCTCGATCCCGCAGGCGGCGTTCGATCAAGCTTGTGCGACCCTCAAAGGCAAAACGGTCGGCGGCACTGTCATGCGCGATCAAGCAGGCAACATCGTGATGGAAGCCGGCAAGCCGAAAGTCGTCGGCGCGATCACCGTGACGATGATCCAACGTCCTTCGCTCCAGACGGGCGCGGTCGCAGGCAGCATCAGCCACACGACGCTGACGTGGATCTCGAACTTCACGACCGTCGAAAAGAAGAATCGTGACATGGTCGAGAATCTCCAGAAGCAGATCGAAATGGCGAGCGAAGGTGCACTCACCGACGAACAGCGGCAACAGAAAATCGACGAAGCTCTCGAGCTCTTCAACTAATCCTCTGATTTCCTGGAGCGCTCGCCTCGAAGGCGGGCGCTCTTCCGATCTCTCGCGAAATTCTTCGAACTCCACTCGCACGAGGCCATGCAAATGAAAATCAGACTCCGGCTTTTGACGTGTGCACTGTCCCTCCCGATGCTTCTCGCCACTTCGATTCCCGCTCATGCGGAAAGCGAAACGTCGGCGCGAAACCGCGGTTGCGGCAGCGATTACGAGTGCGGTTCGATGAGCGTCGCGACTCCCTCACGTCCGTATCAGCCGCCGCCGCAACAACCGGCTGCGACGGCGACTCAAGGCGCCTGCGGGACACTGCCGCTGCGCTACCAGGCTCGCTCGCAAGGAGCCGACTGCGGCTCGGCGACCGTCGGCGGAAGCCGATTCCCCGAGAAAGTGGATCCGGATAAACTCGATTTCTGGAACCGAGCGCTCAAAGCCGGAATGCCCGAAGACGCACAAAAGGAAAGACTGAGCACCAACGTCGGCTGGCAGGGAACGGTCAACGTTCCAGTCACCGAAACGTGGTCTTGGACTGAGATGGTCGGCGACTACGAGAATCCGCGTTACTGCTTCCCGAACAATCCGATGGAGTCGATCGAGACGACCTGCACGATCCCGCGCGAAGAAATTTACTATAAAGATGTCGAAGAAGAAGATCGCAGTGTCTGCAAAGAGTACTACCCGGAGCCCGAGGTTTCGACCTCGTCACCGAGCGGTGGCGGCGGCGGTTACGACAGCAGCGGATCGAGCTCGCCTTCCATCGACACCGGCCCGGCAACTGGAAGCGGCGAAAGCGAAAGCGATCTCGATGACGACTACGGCATGAACCGGTATTCGCCGATCCTCGTCGATCGTCATCCGGCTGCTGCGTGCAAGACGTACGGAACCAAAATGGTTTCGAAGAAATTCAAGCGCTATGCTTCTCCGATCATCTACTCTTGCGTGAAACAGTTCCCACGCTACTGTGTTCACCCGGTGTCCCGCACCGAGCAACGCGCTTGCCGTCCTCAGCCGGTGACGTACCAGGTGAAGTACATGCACTCGCCCGAGTGGAAGCCTGGATACAAAGATCCCAAGTTCCCGTATCGCAACTACGATCACTTCTTGCCGAACCGCTTCGATCTCTTGGTCGGAGAAGACGAGCGCATGTCGCTCACTTTGAACACGGCAGGTCGTTCGACGACTCTCGTCCCGGCACTCAAACTCGAGTCGCTCTGGAACGAATATAAAGTCGGAGTCGATCGTTCGAGCCGACTCCAGTGCGCGAACGGAGTCCAGCCCGTCGTGAAGATCGCGATCGTGACGGTCGGTCGCAAGAAGCGTACGGCACCGAACGCACTCACGGTTCCGTACCGCGTGGTGAACGTGAACGGAAAACAAGTGAAGCAATCGGTCGCCTACACGTTCGAGCAAGAGAGATTGAAGAACGGAAAGACGTCTACAGGTCGCCCGACGGTTCTCACCGTGAACGATCAGTCGCGCTCTTTGATGCTCGACGCTTCGCTCGTCAGCCGCATCTACGGACGAACGGACAGCCCGAATCACACCGAGACCACGGTTCCGACAGAAAACATCTCGACGGCAGCGAACGGTGGATTCTGGGTCGACACCCAGTATCGCCTTCAGATGTTCCGCAAGGACAAGTGGGGCCGTTGGGTCCGCACGACGGGTCCGACGAACGTGAACCAAAACCAAGTTCGTTACAACAACGACGAGTTTTCGATCACTCTCTCGGGTCAAGACGCGGCGAAGAAGTTCTATCGCCCTGCGGGCCTCCTCGATGGTCTTCTTGGCGGAGTGTACAAACACTTCGGCGTCGAGATCACGCCCGGTGAAACGTACTACTGGAAAGTCTGGATGGTGACGAAAGGCTTCCCTTGGTACGAGTCGGGTTGCAAAGGCAACAAGACGAACTGCGAAGGCGAACAAGCGAGCACGAAGGCGTTCAGCGAACCGTTGCTCGTCGAGTGGAAAGCTCCCAAAGACGTCGATCACCGAAGCATCGTGAAGAAGATCATCGATTTCCAAGAGTGGTTGTCGCCGTTCTGAGGCCCCAAAGCAAAGAAAGCGGATATGAACATGAGAAAATTACTTTCGTCAGTCCTCGCTCTCTCGCTCGCATGGGCCCCTCTTGCGACGCACGCTCAGTCGACGCCAGGTGGTTCGGCGGCTACGCCGATCCGCGCTTCTGAGTATCAGAAGGCCGTCGGAAACGTCGTGTACTCGCTCGACACTTTGCCCGAAGTGATCAACGAACTTCGCCGAGTCGCCGTCGACGGTGGCCGCGGAATCACGAAGACGACGAGCGAAACCATCTACGTTCGCTTGTCGACGGCTCTCGAGCTGATCCACGTCGTCGCGACCGACAAGTCGATGACGGAGCCGCAGCGAGACGCGGTTCAAAAGCCTTTGTTCTCCGCGATCGGTCAAGCGATGTACCGCGTTCTTCGCCAACACGGAAACGACGTCGTCCAATCGACTCGCAACATCGATCCGCTTCCTGGCATCGACGCTTCGAACATCGGGAACTTGCTCAAGTCGACTCCGGGAGTGGTCTGGAACCGCGCTGGTTTGATGATGAAGGAGTTCCTGCTCGACGCGAAGTCGCTCGGATCGTTCGTCGTTTCAGGTGATTTGAAGAAGAACGCGTCGGCTGATGCTCAACTCGTCGAACGCATTCGTGTTCAAGACGCGCGCCGAATGGAGATTCGCCGCATCGTCGAAGATCATGCGAAGCAAAAGACCGCGGTTCCGGCCGAGATCAACGCCGAGATCGAGAAGCTCAATGCTCAGAAGACTGCGGACGAGCGTTTCTTCAAACGCATCTGGAAACCGCTCGAGCGCGTGAACCGTGTTCAAACGGGTGAGCGCGTGATCGAGGAGTTCGGCCGCATCGCGAGCGAACACGTTCCGCAAATGGAAGCGGGCAGTATGGCCCAGCACCATTACATGACGTTCTTCGCAGAGAAGAATATCCCGAAGATGATCACGCTTCGTGAGAACCGCAACGGCTCGCAGCTCGCGATGAAGTACTTCCTCCTCGGCATGACGGTCGCTTCTTTCATCACTCCCGATTTCATCGGCATGGTGGAAGGTCGTAGCGATTGGTCACGCCCGGTGACGTCGCTCATCTTGATGGGCACGTTCGGAGTTTTGACGGCGATCAAAGGTGCGACCATCGGTACGACGATCGTGAAGGAGCTCCAGGAGCTCTTGAAAATCATGTCCGGTGAAGCGAGCTACGTGAAAGCCGACCGCAGCGGCGGCCGCCTCGCGAGCCTCAAGGCAAAACTCGCTCGGCTCTCGCGCCCAGCCGTCGAAGCAACGAACGCCGCGCTCGCCCCAGTTGGCTTAGCCCGCGGCGCCAAGTGCCCTGGACTCTTCCTCTAACGGGGGAGGAAGACCGTCGCTTTCAAGTCGTGTGGCTCGAAGACGTCGCTGCCCTCTTTCTTCGTACCCCACATCTCTTCGAGACGAAGGGCGCCACGGCCTTTTGAAGTTTTGAACTCGATGAGGGCTTGGACTTCGAGATCGGCGCCTTTCTCGTCATTGAGCTTGGCCATGACCTTCGTGAAATCGAGAGGAATCGTTTCCGTTCCATCCAAGGTTAGAACTGGATTCGCTTCGCCCGTTCGCCATTTGATTTGAACGGGCTTCGTGCCTGACACGAAAACTCCTTCTTCGGGTTTCTCGCCAGTTTGCTCTTCGACGCTCGAACCGCTCCAGTAGCGCTGCACGTTCACCACTCGGTAGTGCGCGGACTCCGCGATTTTGTTCGGAGGAGAATTCCAACTCAAGCTTCGCTGTTTCGATTGCGCCGATTCCTCGGTTTCGTATCTGTAGATCCGACTGAAGCCGAGCTTCGCGAAAATCGGGGGCTCCAGGTACGTCTCGCATTGGTCGCCGCGGGAGTAGACGTATTTTGAATTGCCGTCTTTGCGATCGTCTTTCTGCGGCTTCACTTTGAAACGACTTTCGAGATACGTCTGTTCGTCGTGTTTACAGAGGAACTCGATCGCGCTCGAGATCGCTTTCTTGTCAGCGAAGGCCGGAGTCCTCTCGAACTTGATTTTGTCTCCGTCGACATTCGTTCCGAGCGACTCCAGGACTCGTTCGAGCCTCGTCGTTTGCGATTGAATCGAAGCCGAGATCAAGCTCCAGGGGCCGATCGCCGTCACCGCCGTGAGTGAAAGCAAAGTCGCCGGACTCCAAAAAAACGAAACGGCTCGGCCCTTCGTCAGCCATCCCGAGTAGGCGATCGAGATGCAAAACATCCAGAATCCGAGAACGAGCAGAACGTAACGAGGTTCGGTGATTCCGTATTGTGAGAGTCTCTTCCAAAGTGCCGCGAACAGCACGAGCAGGAGTGGGAGCAAGAACTTGTACGCGTGCTTCATCATCCACCGCGCGAAGCTGGCTCCGGTCTCGCGCGTGAGAGGAGCGCCCAGAAGCTGAGCCAACACGATCACGAGGGAAAGATAAGAGACGAGCCAACCCACGAGACCGCGCGGCCAACTCGAAGTGACGAGAATCTTCGCCGTGTAGGCGTAGAGAATGACGAGATAGACCGTGATCAAGGGAAACGCGACGTTTGGCACGAGGATGCGCAGCGAGCGAGGGTATTCTCCCGAGGACGTCGCATGTGGATCGCTCGGGCGCCCCGCCAGGAAGAAGAGAACGGAAACGGGGAACGCGATGAACGCGTTGATTCCCGCGAACCACTTCCAATCGACTTTGACGTCGAAGAGCCACTCGAGACTCATCAGCGCGACGCTGATTCCTCCCGCCAAGAGTCCCGTGTAGACGACGGTAAGAATTGCGCGCTCGAAGATCGCGCGGTTGTAATTCCAAAATGCGCGCTCGTCGCGACTGAAGATGAACGGCGAAATCGCGACCGCGAGATGGAACGCGAGCGCGCACTGCATGTAGCGAACGTGGAGCAAGAAAGCTTTGGGGACGTCAGCCGACGCAGGAATGAAAATCGCCGCCAGCCAAATCGAGAGTCCCGCGGCGTAGAGAAGGCCGCGGATGACGAGATCTCCGTTTGCTTTGAACCGCGCGCGAATTTTTTCCAGCGGAATCGATTCGATCGCGATCGCGAGCGATATCCCGAGCGCGAACGCCCAAACTTGGCGCCAGAGTTTGTCGTCGAGATCCGTGTCGGGATTCGAAATCAGAATGAGCACGCACGTCCACGCTCCGACCGAAGCGAGTACGGTGAGCGGAAAACGGCGCGCGCTAGCGGACGCCTGCGGAATCCAGTGGAAAAGCCGGTCTGTGATTTTCATACTTCGATTGAATCGCGAAATTGGAAGGTGTCACACACCTTTTTGAAACGCGGCGCATTTCAAAAAGGTGCATGTCACCTTTTGCGTTCGTACGTGACGAAGTCGAAGGGGACCGGTTGGTCGCGGTGGCTACGATCGATTTCTTTGAATTCGGACTTCGAGAATTCCGGAAAGCGGGCGTCGCCGGGGAATTCTTTGTCGATCTCGGTGAGGTAAATGCGATCCGTAATAGGAAGCATTTCTTTGTAGATCTCGCCTCCACCCGCGATGAAGACTTCGTCGCCCCACTTCGCGGTTTGCGTCCGGCAATAGTCGACGGCTTCTTTCACCGAGTGGAAAACGATCGCGCCTTCGGGAGCGTAGTCCTTTTGTCGGGTGACGACGACGTGCAAGCGGTTGGGAAGCGGGCCACCCAGTGATTCGAAAGTTTTTCGACCCATGATCATGATGTGGCCGCTCGTCTTCGTTTTGAAGAACTTGAAGTCCTCGGGAATCCGCCACGGCAGATCGCCGTTCGAACCGATGACGCGATTTTTCGCCATCGCGGCGATCGCCGACAAGATCATACGGCGATTTCCGCTTTGATCGCCGGATGCGGATCGTAGCCGAGCAACTGGAAGTCTTCGTATTTGAACGCGAAGAGATCTTTCACTTCCGGATTGATCGACATCGTCGGGAGCGCGCGCTCTTCGCGAGTGAGTTGAAGCCGTGCTTGCTCGAGGTGATTCGAGTACAAGTGCGCATCGCCGAGCGTGTGGATGAATTCACCCGGGCGAAGTCCGCAAACTTGCGCGACCATCATGCAAAGTAGCGCGTACGAAGCGATGTTGAACGGAACGCCCAAGAAGACGTCGGCGCTTCGCTGATACATCTGCAAGCTCAGGCGGCCGTTCGCCACGTAGAACTGGAAGAACGCGTGACAGGGAGGAAGCGCCATCTTGTGCACTTCGCCCGGGTTGTACGCGACCACGACGAGTCGGCGAGAATCGGGATTCGTCTTGATCTGCTCCACGACCTGCGCGATCTGGTCAATCGTGCGACCGTCAGTCGTCTCCCATGAGCGCCATTGCTTCCCGTAAACGGGACCGAGATTCCCGCTCTCGTCGGCCCACTCGTCCCAAATGGTGACCTTGTTTTCCTGCAGGTACTTGATGTTGGTGTCGCCTTTGAGGAACCAAAGCAGCTCGTGAATGATCGAGCGCACGTGGAGTTTTTTCGTCGTGAGAAGCGGGAAACCCTTCGACAAATCGAAGCGCGATTGGTGCCCGAAGACACTCAACGTCCCGGTGCCGGTGCGGTCACCTTTTTCGGCTCCGTTGTTCAGGATAAGCTCAAGAAGATCATGATATTGCTTCATGCTCGTCGGTCTCCTTGTTGTGGTTTCAAGACGATGGTCTCGGGCTGCGGGTTGGGGCTCCGGCCATCAAAATCCACCGCCCGTAGCGGGTCAATCGCGCTTTATATTTTTGGACCTTCGACTCACCCGACCACCAGAAGGTGCCATGCACCTTTTTGTAATGCGGCGCGTTTCAATCGGGGGCCTGGCACCCTCCGGGGAGTGGTGCTAGATCCTTGAACCGACATGGAAATCAAAGATCCCATCCACGGAACAATCGACGTCAAGACGGCGGAAGGTGCTGTCCTGGACTCGCGCGAATTTCAGCGGCTCCGGCAGATCAAGCAGCTCGGATTCGCGGAGTTCTCGTTTCCTGGCGCGACCCATAACCGATTCATCCACTCCGTCGGTGTCATGCATCTCGCGGGTCTGGCTTTTGATTCCATCTTCCGCAACTTCGAGTTCTCGAAGCCCGAGGTTCGTGCGCGCCTGAGACAGACGACTCGCCTCGGGGCTCTCCTTCACGACATCGGCCACGGCCCCCTCAGTCACACGACCGAAGAAGTCATGCCTCAAGTCGACGAGCTGAAGATCAAAGCTTACGAGCATCGCCAACCGCAAAAAGGTGTCGCACCGAATTCGGGTCGCCAAGCGAATCACGAAGACTACTCGATAAAGCTCATCACCGATTCGACTCTCGGTGAGATCATCTCGAAAAACTTCCCGGATCTGACTCCGCTTCACGTCGCTTGTCTCGTCGATCGCTCGATCGACACGCGCGACGATTTCTTCATGGATCGGGGAGTAGATCTAAGACCCGTCTTGAGCCAGGTGATCAGCTCCGAGATGGACGTCGACCGCATGGACTATCTCATGCGCGACGCTTACTTCTGCGGAACGAACTACGGCAAAGTCGAACTCGAGTGGCTGATCGGCAACCTCACCAATCACGAAGTCGACGGCAAGATGCATCTCGCGCTCAATCGCCGCGCGCTCTACACGTTCGACGACTTCTTGATCTCGCGCCATCACATGTACCTGATGATCTACTTCCATCATAAGTCGATCATCTTCGAGGAAATGCTGATGCGTTACCTCACGTCGAAGGACTGCACGTACGTGCTCCCGGCCGACATCGACAAATACGTGAAGTGCACCGACTACCAACTCTACGAACACTTAGGATCGGTCACGAACCCGTGGGCGCGCCGGATCGCCGAGCGCCAACCGTACCGAATGCTCTTCGAGATGCACGCGACCGAAGAGTCCGTACGACCGGAGAAGATGAAGCAAGTTCTGGCGAAAGAAGGGATCGACACGATCCTCGCGTCGTCGAAAGCTCGTTTGTCGAAGTACCACGCGACGCAAGCGGAGCAATCGCACACGATCTTCGTCATCGACTCGTATGATCCGATGGAAAAACCCATCCCGATCGAGCAGTGCACGAGCATCTTCAATCGCTACGAGGAAACCCGCCGGATCGAACGCCTGTACGTCGCGCCCGAACATTACTCACAGGCACGTAGATTGATCATCGACCGAAAGCTCTAGTGGGAGATTGTTTGACGATGACGACAAAACTTCGTGTCCTGATTCTCGGTGTTTTGGTCTCGTTGTCAGCTCAGGCGACGGCCG
>JAZKJB010000129.1:11377-17484 GCA_040384505.1 Bdellovibrionota bacterium
AAGGTTTCGACTGTTCACCGCTCCGACTTCGTTCGGACGACACTCTGAAAATTACGCTGCCTGGAAATCACGGTGCGACCCTCGCGATCATCGATCCCCAAAAGCGTCATTGGTTCATCGCATACGACGCAGGCTCCGATAAAAAATTAAAGCCGGTTATCAGTGAAGGGGAGTTTCGTAAGGCTTCGTCGATCGTAAAGAAGATCAGTGAATTCAAAGGTGAGCTCTTGGAGGGATCCGCCGACAAGGGACACCAGAAAATCTTCGCGAAGCCCGGAAGATACACGGTGCAAGTCGCTCAAACTCTGGAGACCGAAGATCCAGTTCTAGACGGCTGGTGCCATCTCGAATATCTCGGCGACTGACTTCGGCTTTCGCCTGACCTCGCTCGCACAAAACGAGGACTCGCGCTTTCGAGATCCAGGAGTTGCACCAAAAGCCAACGCAGCGCACTTAGGAAAAGTGCATGGCACCTCCTGGACCTCGACCTCAGAACTGGACTCAAACGAGACACGCGCAATCCGAAGAGACTCATGATGAGACATCTTCGATTGCACGTCTTCGTCCTCCTCATGACTCTCGCGCTCAGCCACACGGCTCACGCGTTCGCAGAGATCAATCTCTTCTACTTCACCGATGCGATGTCGGCGTCGGCGACGACCGCGAACAATCGAATGAATTACGAAATCTCGGTCGGCTTCGCGGTCGACAAGAAGAACCAATACTTGGTCGGGTGGGGTTACAACACGCTGACGTCGTCGGATACCGGCGCGTCGGGTGTCGCCTCGACTTACTCCAGCACGCAAATGGGTCCGCGCTTCATCTACGCGATCGACAAGAACAACGAGTGGACGGTCGGTCTCGCGTACTATCTCGTGACGAATGCGACGTATGACGATGGTTCCGGCTCCTCCGTGAAATGGAAGGGCACCGCGCTCAAATTCGATTTCGGTTACAACTTCCCGGCTTCGGGGAATTTCTTGATCGGCGTGCGGATGAATTACTCGTCGGCGAGTTACACCGAACAATTGGTCGGCTCGACGACCTACTCAGCAGTCGGGTACACGAGAACATCGATGTACCCGACGCTGTACGGAATCTATCTCTTCTAAAATCCCGAATTTCGAATCAGACGTCGTGCGGATGGTTCGGATCGTCGTGTGACGATTCGACCTTGTCACCGAGGTCGTGAATTTTCTTTCCCAGGCCCGGAGCGCCGTTCTCGGCGATCGTGTGACCCACTTTTTCGATCATGTCGCCCGCGCGGTCGCGCAAACCGGGCTTCTTGTTGGAAGTCGCCGATTCGTTCGTCGTGGTGGGCTTCACCTTCGGATCGTTTTGATTTGTCATGAGAGCTCCCTTCGTTCGTTGAAAGGAGTCTCGTTCGTAGGGAGATCGATTGATTGAAGGTAGGGAGAAGCTCGAGTTGAGTTATCGAGACGTTGGGGCGAAGCGACCCACGAAGATCAAACTTTCGTGGAGCCGAGTTTCTTTTCGAGGTCAGCTGCCAACCCGTTGAGCTCAGCTACGACGTCTTGAAATTCGTCGCGTTTGCGAAGGTGTGCGCGAGCGGCATAGTTACCCTTGCGCAAATCTTGGATCAAACGGCGAATCGGAACCGCGGGTCCGAAGATGCGGTGGCTGAGCGCAACACCTGCCGAGAACATGATCAACGTCAGTGTCACCGAGAAGACGACCGTCGCGATCGATGCGGTCAAGAGCGCGGTCGAGATCGTGTTCGCGACGTCGGGAGCGATCGAATAAGACGTCGCCAAATTCACGATCGTCACGTTCAAGTAGTAGAGGAACAAGATGATGTACGTCGCCATCACTCCGAGGCCGCCACCGAAGAAGATGAAAGCGTAGCGAAGCTGCTCGCGCGGTTTGACCAAGATGTTCTTGAGTGAGCGGCGGCTTTGTCCGTTGTCGTCGGCGGGCGCTTTGTCGTTGGTGTCGTTCATGTTGTCCCTCGTGACTCCAAGATAAATCGAATTCATCGCGGGAACAAATCGCGCGAGGGCTGGGCCTGGCTGCGGCTAGCTCTTGGTCGAGCCAGAACTCGGGAGACGGGTCACTTGTAAGCGGGGATTCCGGTGATGTGCTCGCCGAGGATGAGGCGATGGATGTCTTCGGTCCCCTCGTACGTGTTCACGCTCTCGAGATTCAGCATATGGCGTCCACATTGGTACTCGTGTGTGATCCCGGAGCCACCGAGGATGTCGCGAGCTTGGCGTGCGATGTCGAGGGCGACGGACACGTTGTTCATCTTCGCCATCGAGACTTGCTGGACCGTCGCGCGGCCCTCGTCTTTCAAGCGCCCGAGACGCCAAGCGAGGAGCTGGGCTTTCGTGATCTCCGTGTACATCTCGACGAGTTTCGCCTGAACGAGCTGAAAGCTCGCGATCGGTTTGTCGAACTGGATTCGCGTCTTCGCGTAATTCAGGGCTTCGTCATAACAAGCCATCGCGGCTCCCAACACTCCCCATGAAATTCCGAAGCGCGCGTTGAAGAGGCACCCGACGGGGCCCTTCAAGCCCACGACGTTCAACATCTGAGATTCGTGAACGCGGCAATCTTGGAAAGAGAGCTCGCTCGTGATCGAGGCCCGCAAGCTGAACTTGCGATGGATGTCTCGAGCGGTGAAGCCCGGAGTTCCTTTTTCCACGATGAAGCCGTGAATGCGGTCGCCCGCTTCTGGAACCTTCGCCCACACGATCGCGAGATCCGCGATCGAGCCGCTCGTGATCCACATCTTCGTGCCGTTCAAAACGTAGTGTTCACCATCTTTTCGAGCGCGCGTCGTGAGGCCGGCGGGATTGGAACCGAAATCGGGCTCGGTCAGCCCGAAGCATCCGATCAACTCACCCTTCGCCATCTTCGGCAGATATTTCTTCTTTTGCTCTTCGGTCCCGTAGGCGTGGATCGGATGCATGCAAAGCGAGCTCTGCACGCTCACGAAACTTCTCAAACCCGAATCGCCGCGTTCGAGTTCCTGCATGATGAGTCCGTAGGACGTCGAGTTCAATCCGGCGCAGCCGTAGCCTTCGATCGTGGGACCGAAAACTCCGAGCGAGGCGAGTTCAGGGATCAAGTGTTTGGGGAAATGATCTTTGACGAACCAGTTGTCGACGTTGGGAACGATTTCTCGAGTGACGAACTCCCGGACCGTGTCGCGAACCTGTCTCTCGTCTGGCGTGAGCAGCTCTTCGATCTGGTAGAAGTCCGGCGCCTCGAAACTCTTCATGACATGTAACTCAAGCCTTGGCTGACCGCGATCGTTTGTCCCGTGATGCCCGATCCGAGCGGGCTCGCGAGGAATGCGACCATGTTCGCGATCTTCTCGGGCTCGGTGAGTTGAGCTGTCGGATAAGTGCCCTGAAGTTTCGTCAGCGCTTCTTGGATCGAAGCCTTCGATCCTTCTTGAAGTGCTCCGACCTGTCCAAGAAGGAACTCTTCGGTGAGGCCGATCGCGAGGCAGTTCACGGTGATGTTACTTTCGGTGACTTCGCGGGAAAGCGTTCGCGCGAAAGCCGATAGTCCCGTGCGAGAGAGCGCCATCAAACCGTTGTTCGCCAAGCCCACGCGCACGATGTCGTGCATGAGATAAATGATCCGGCCGCGCTTTCGTCCCTCGAGGAATCGCAGAAGGCCGTGAGTCATCAACAGTGGGGCACGCAAGTTCACGTCGATCACGCGATCGATATCCTCGAGCGAAGACGGATCCTTGAACTTTTTCACGTCCGTCGTCATGAGTCCATCGACGTAGATGTCGAGACCGCCGTACGCTTCCGCCGCGCGAGAAATCGCGTCTTGAACGTGGTGAGGTTTCGAGAGATCGGCTTGGATCGCGACCGCTCGTCCGTACCGTTCGTTGATCTCACGGGCATCGGTGAGCTGCGAGGCGAAGCGCTGCATCTTCTCGATGTTGCGATCGAGGAGCGCGACGTTCGCGCCCATCTGCGTGAACTTCATCGCGATCGCTTGGTTGAACGAGTTGCACGGACCCGTGATGAGGGCCGTACGGTCTTGAAGCTTGAAACTGCTTTCGGTGCTTTCGATCGGCATACTTCAAACTCTTTCGATGACGATGGCGATACCTTGACCGCCACCGATACAAGCCGAGCCGACGGCGTACCGGGCTTGCCGGCGACCGAGCTCGTAGACGAGGTGATTCATGATCCGCGTGCCCGACGCCGCGAGCGGATGGCCGATCGCGATCGCGCCTCCGTTCACGTTCGTGCGCGAGCGATCAAGACCCAATTCTTTTTCCACCGCGAGATATTGGGCTGCGAATGCTTCATTCACTTCGACGAGATCCATTTGATCGAGCTTCATGCCAGCTTGATCGAGCGCCTTGCGGATCGCTCCGGCGGGGCCGATGCCCATGATCTTCGGGTCGCAGCCTACGGAAGCATAAGAAACGATTCTCGCGAGAGGTTTCAATCCACGCTTCTTCGCTTCTTCTTCGGTCATGAGGACCGTCATCGCTGCACCGTCGACGATACCCGAAGCTGTCGCGGCCGTGACGGTTCCGTCTTTTTTGAACAAAGCTTTCATCGCTTTGATCTTGTCGGCGGGGATTCCAGGTTTCGGATGTTCGTCTTTCGAGACGACGACATCGCCCTTTCGCGTTTGAACGGTGACGTTCACCATTTCGGTTTCGAAAATATTTTTCTCGAGAGCGGCAGCACATCGCGACTGCGAGAGCATCGAGTACTCGTCGCAAGCGTCGCGCGAAATCTTGTACTGCTCGGCGAGATTCTCCGCGGTGATCGCCATCGGTGTCCCGGCGTAAGCATCGGTGAGCGCGCTCGTCAGATAATCTTCCACGGGAGCATTTCCCATTCGAAATCCTTCGAAGCGCGCGCCTCGAAGAACGTACGGAATCTGCGACATCTGTTCGACGCCGCCTGCGAGCGCGATCTTCGCTTCGCCGGTCATGATCATTTGCGCTGCCGAGATCCACGCTTGGAAACCCGATCCGCAGAGGCGATTCAGTCCGAGCGCGGGAACGTTTACCGGAATCTCGAGATGGAGACCGACGTGACGAGGAACGTAAGCCGCGTCGGCTCCGCTCTGGACGACGTTCCCGAGAACGACGTGCTCGATGTCGGAAGGAGAGACCTTCGCTTGTTCGAGTGCCGCACGACCGGCCGCGACCGAGAGTTGTGTCGCGCCGACGTCTTTCAGGCTGCCGCCGAAAGCGCCGAACGGCGTGCGTTTTCCACTGACGACGACGATGTTCTTGAGTTGAACGAATGAGTTCACGTGCGAGCTCCTTGGAGAGGTCTAAAGAGTAAGAATGCGACGGTCTTAGGTCAATTGACTCCTCCTGCGAAAGCCGCTATCCGAACCACTTAACGCTTCATCGTGAGGAGTCGCTTAGGTGAAAGTCCTCGTAGTTGGTCAGGGCGGTCGTGAACATGCATTAGTTCGCGCTCTTCGATTGTCGCCATCCGTCAAAGCCGTACATGCACTTCCTGGTAGCGACGGCATCGCGTTGGAAGCCCCTTGCCACGACATAGACTGGCGCGATTTCGATCGAGTGATTCAGCTGATTCGAGATGAAGCGATCGATCTCGTCGTGATCGGCCCCGAAATTCCGCTCGAAGGCGGTCTCTCCGATGCGCTTCGCTCGAAAGGCATCGCGGTCGTCGGCCCGAGCCGTGAAGCGGCGAAACTCGAGAGCTCCAAAATTTTCTCGAAGCAGTTCATGAACGAAGCGGGAGTTCCGACCGCGCGATCGTTCGAAGTGAGTTCGGTCGCGGAGCTTCAGCGCTATGCGAGCGAGTTCCAGCCGCCGTTCGTGTTGAAAGCCGACGGTCTCGCGGCCGGCAAAGGTGTCTTCATCTGCAAGACGCGAGATGAACTGTTCGCAGCGGCCAAGTCGATCTTCGAAGACAAATCCCTCGGTGAAGCGGGCTCGCGCGCGCTGCTCGAAGAATTTTCTCCCGGTTATGAAATCAGCTATCTCGTTTTGACCGATGGCGAACGCTATGAACCCTTGGTCCTCGCTCGCGATCACAAGAGACTCCAAGACGGCGACGAGGGCCCGAACACGGGCGGCATGGGTGTCGTCGCTCCGATCGAGATCGATGCCGAGCTTC
>JAZKJB010000130.1:0-2851 GCA_040384505.1 Bdellovibrionota bacterium
AAGATGGGAGCCTTCGCGGTCCTCGAAAAACCGGGTCTCGAAATCGTCGGAATGGCGGCGATTCGCGTTCTGGAACTCGAGAAAGAAAATCGGCCCGAGATCACCTACCGACTTCGCACGTCGGCTTGGGGTCGCGGGCTCGCGACGGAAGCCGCGCGAGCGATGCTCACCTACGGTTTCGATAGTTTGCACATGGAAGAAATCGCGGTCTCAATTACACCCGACAATTCGGCCTCTATCAAAGTCGCATTGAAACTCGGAATGACTCGAACGGGCTCGGAAATGCTGCTCGGGAAACTCGCCGAAATCTATCGCGTGAAACGCGGCGACTTTCTCAGCCGCCCGTAGCGAAATCGACACTCACGACGACCCGGACCTTCTTGTTGACCGAGCTCTGCCCGCCGCCGCCGTATTCGTCGTAGCTCGCGCCGTCGCCCAGCGGCTCGGCGATCTCGAACGAACCCTGACTCGCGGACCGAAGCTTCCCGAGACTGACGCCGGCGTTGCTCGCGAAACTCTCGGCGGCGGTTTTCGCATTCGACGTCGCATCCTTGAGCATTTCGTTTTTGATCGAATTGAGATCGGTGAAAAAATACTTCAACGAAGTTCCCGCGAGCGGCACACCTTTGTCGAGAAGCTCGGAGGATAGCTGCTTCACTTTGCCTGCGATCTCTACGTTCTTGGTGCCGACGATGACGGAACCCGTGCCCGTGTAACGAAGCGCGACCTTTTTGTCTTGGCCGTATTGAGCGGCCATCTGGTCGGTCATTTTGACTTCACCATTTTGAATTTCGGTTTCCGCGAAACCTTGGACCTTGAGAAATTTGATGATCTCGCTCTGCGCTTTCTGGACCGTGCTCGAGAACTCGCCGACCGTCGACGTCGCCAAGGCGTAACGAATTTCGAGTTTCGCTTCGTTGGATTTGACTAAGCGTTCCGACAGGCCTCGCACGGAGATCGATTCCTTGTCCCGGCGTAGCTCCTTTAGGCCGGCGCCGATGAAGAATCCAGCCAAAGCAAGACCGATGCACAAGGCAACGCCCGTGAACTTCGAGATCATACGATTCTCCTTCAATGATTGACGTATTCGAGGATGGTCGAGATCAGCATCTGACGATCGATGGGCTTTGGCAAATGCCCCGTGCAGCCGACGTTCAGACATTTTTGTCGGACGTCCGTCATCGCGTGCGCAGTGAGAGCGAGGATCGGTTTCCTGAAACCTGCGGCGCGCAATTTATGGGTCGCGGTGTAGCCGTCCATCTCGGGCATTTGAATGTCCATGAGGACGATGTCGTAGTTGCCGGCGATCGCCTGCCGGTATCCGATGAGTCCGTTTTCAGCTGTCTCGACGAACGCACCCTGCTTCGAGAGGTAATGCCAGATCAGCTGGCGATTGTCGGGCGAGTCGTCGACGACGAGGACGCTCAGGCCTTCCAACGCATTCGGCTTCACTTCCACGGCATCTTTCTTCGTGCGCTCGGGACCATGAGTCGAATTCTTCTTTTCCGGTTGGTCTTCGACGGTGATGAGAAAGGTCGAGCCTTTGCCCGGTTCGGTTTCGGTGATTCGAATGTCCCCGCCCAAGGCCAACGCGAGACGCTTCGAAAGAGCGAGTCCCAAGCCCGTCCCGCCGAATCGACGAGTCATCGACCCATCGGCCTGAACGAACATCTCGAAAATTTTGTCCTTCTGAGTGAACGGGATTCCGATCCCGGTATCCGCGACTTCGAAACAAACGGATCGGCGTCCCTCGTCGTTCTTGCATCCGTAGCAACGGACTTTCACCGATCCGTACTGCGTGAACTTGATCGCGTTCGCGACGATATTCAAGAGCACCTGCCGAATTCGGATAGAGTCGGAAACGATCTGCTTCGGAACGTCGTCTTCACAGTGGAAATCGAACGCGAGGTCTTTCTCCTTTGCCTTCACCCGCAAAAGCGACACGACGTCTTCCGCAATTTCACTCGGACTCGTTTCGGAGAACTCGAGCGTGAGCTGACCGGCTTCGACTTTGGAGAGATCGAGAATATCGTTGATGATCACCGAAAGGCTCTCACCGTTTCTCGCGAGGATCTCGGTGTAATTGTCGCGTTCACCCGGAGCGAGACCCGGGTCGCGAAGCAAATCCGCGAAACCGATCATCGCTCCCAACGGCGTTCGAATTTCATGCGACATGTTCGCCAAGAAGGCCGACTTGAGCTCATTGGCGCGCTCGGCTTCTTCTTTGGCCTGTTTGAGATCGAGCTCGAAACGTTTCTGTTCCGTCACGTCCTCGGAGACGACAACTCCCCCGATGATCTCACCTGCCGAATTCTTCACCGGTGCGGCGCTGATTCGGATGATTCCCCTCGTGTCATCGCCTCGCAAGACGTCGATGTCTTCATTGACGACGACCTCGCCGGTCAAAAGCGCGCGAGCGATCGGCCAATCCTTGCCTTCGAAGCGCCGACCATCCGGGTGAAAACCGATGTACTCCCTGTACTCCTCGATGGTCTCCGATGGGATGAACCCGTGCCGCCAGACCTTTTCGACCTGCTTGTTGGCGAAAACGAGTTTGCCTTTGGCGTCCGCGAAGACGACGGCCATCGGCATCTGCTCGATGATCGTTTCGAGTTGCGCGGTCTTGGTCGCGAGCTCGGCTTCACTTCGTTTGATCTTCTCGCGAGCCTGGACTTCACCGGTGACTTCCGTGCCAAGAATCATCACGCCGTTGATCTGACCCTCGAGATCGCGGCGAGCCGAATAAGTGAGATTGAAAAATCGAAGCGACGAACCCAAAGTGATCGGAATTTCGTGAAGCTCCGCGGTCTTTCCAGTTCGAATGACATCATCGAGTATCCCGTGAACTTCG
>JAZKJB010000131.1:0-4069 GCA_040384505.1 Bdellovibrionota bacterium
AATACTCAATGGGAAGACACACTCAAAACTCCGGGCGATATTCGTCGGATTCTTACGGATCCAGCGAATACCGATCGCGAGTCATTGCTTCGAGATACCGACTTCATGGCGCGCGTGAACGAGCTCAAAGTTCAACTCATCTATCAACGTCGGCGATACGGTCCGGCTGATTGGCAGACGCGAATCGATCTCGACGTTCAAGTTCCCACTGAAAGTCAGCGGCCGACCAGATGAAGAAGCAGTCGGTTTTCTTTAAATCGGCTCTCGCCTTCATCGCGTTCTACGCTCTGTACACGATCGCTTTCACGACCTACGCGGTCTTCGATACCTACAATAGTTGGTCGCGAACTTTCATTTCGAACGAAACGATGTACTTGAAGCTCGGCAAGGAACTGCTTGAACGGGACAAGATTGACGACGTGACCGACGCTCTGAACTTTGCCGTCAGCGAAGACCAGATCTATTTTTATCTCCTTCGGGTCAACGGCGTGAATTTCGTCTACGGGAATAAGTACGGAGAGCTAGACAAAGTTCCCTTCCCGGAAGGTTTTCAATCCGGAATCGTCGAAACCGAGCGCTACCGTTTCGCGATCTTGCATCAAGGTCCGTACGAACTCATCGTCGGTCACGAAGCCACACCTTGGCAGACTTTTCTCTTCAAACAGAAAATCGGCCATGCGTTCCTGATCAAAGATTTCCTGATCGTCGTAATCTCGATGTTCGCCCTCATGCTCTACTCCTTCCGCGATCTCCGCCTCCTCGTGCGTAAGTTCTCCGAGAAGGGCGCGCGTCGCGGTGACGAGACGATCGCGAAATCCAAAGAAACCCTCACTCTCGTTCGCGGGCTCAGTGGGTACGAAGATCACGTCGACAGGCTTAGCCAGGAAAACGCTGTATTCCGTGGCCAAGTTCTTCCCGCACTAAAAAAGGAACTTCAGTCCGGGAAGAAGCCGCCGTACGAGTTCGATTGCACGCTCGTCAGAACCGACATCAACAACTTCACGTCGGTGTTCTCGAGCGACAAGCGCGCGCATTTCATGGCGACGATCAATGAGTTCTTCGTCGGTGTGACTCACATCGTGTCTCGTTACAATGGTTCGGTGTACGAGTTCATCGGTGATGAAGTGCTCTTCTATTTCAAAGATTCCGAGCACGATAATTCAGCCGCGATCGCGGTGTCAGCGCTCAGAGACATCAATCGTCTCGCGCTCGAGATCAGCGAGAGATCGGAAACGGAAGCCGAGTATCAATTCCGAGTGAAGTCGAGTGTGGCCTGGGGAACTCTTCGTTTCGGCCCGCTCGTCGATGGATTTGCACTTGCGGGACCGACGCTCATCGAAACCGTCAGGATGCTTTCGCACATTCATGAGAAATCCGAGAATGCGATTCTCGTCGATCAATCGCTCGCGGAACGAGTGGCCGATCTCGCGCGTACGCAGCCTCATCAAGTCGTCATGTTGAAAGGTCTCTCGGGATCGAGACATCTCCATCGGCTCGAAGCGTTCACGCCGGTGACGTTGCATCTCAGGCAAAGTACGCCTGAGTCTCTCGAGCGGGCCCAATACTATCGCCATGACGACGACATCGTCGAGATCTTGAACTTCATCGAGCTCGCCGTCGGCCAGTCGACCGACGGAGTTCTGAACAAAGTGCTCGGGCATTTCAAGACCTACAAGGCTCTCGACACGACACCGGCGCTTCGCCGATCATATTTGAACCTTTTGAACACGTTGATCTCGCGGGCAGAAAATGCCGGAAGCGACGATGCTCAATACCTCTTGGCTTCGACGATCTCGATGGCTTCGAATTTCTTCACGCCACGAGAGTGGAACGGCGAGCTCAGAGAAGCATTCCTGAAGTGTCTGCACCTCTCCAACAGACGTGTGGTCGCAAATGCCCTCGACGTCTTCGCCGAGATCGAGCCCCAAGCGGCCGAGAAGATTTTCGAAACGCTCGCCGGTCAAAAAGACAACCGCATCGCTGCGAATGCCCTCATCAAGGAAGGTAAACGCGAGTGGGATCGTTCATGTGCGAAAAAACTCGAAGAGATGCTTTCGGCGAAGAGTCCTTTCTTCAAAGCCAGCGGACTTTACGCCTTGGGAGAAATCGCAGTTCATTTGAAGGAAACCGATGCAGCCGCCTATTCGGCTGATGCTCGGTTGCAGAAACTCTTGGAGCAAGTTCTCGGTTTCGCCTTCCATGCGAATGCGATGGTTCGCCGACAGGCTTTGAAAGCGGTCGCGAAAGGAGAGCGGTACGAAGCTCTCTCTTCTCTTCTCGCCAAGCGCGGGGAGAAAGTCTCGAGCGAGGTCGCGAACGAGATCACTCAGTTCCTCGGTGACCGCGTCGGTCAGCAAGCGACGATCCGGCATTTGCCGTCACGTCGCACGGCCTGACCTTCACTTCAGTGCACAATTATCCGTCGCATCGATCGTCAACCCGTGCGCGTACTTCTGCGTAAACTGGGTCACGTCTCCTGAGTCGTGCGATTGAATCGTCAATTCGTAGTGAGTCGAATCGAGCTCGTTGAAATTCATCCCGGCCTCGATCACTTTTCGAACGGCGACCGCCGCGTGTTTCAAGACGATCGTACGAGTCTGCGGAGGTCGGCCGAAGATCGACGAATCTTCCACGGTGATCACGATCTCTTCGGCTGCGCAGCTCAAAAGTTTCGCGTCGCCCGGAGAGGTGCGGCACACTCCCGGTTCGAAATGAGTTCTCAGAACGAGCTGGCCCCAGCCGGTTACGCCCGTCAGTTGGGTGAAGATCGCCATGTTCTGGCCAGAAATTTCCAGTTCGACACGGCCCTGATTCTCGACGACCTCGAGGCGGTTGTAGGCGAAGGTGTGGTCCCAGCACGACATCTTGTGAAGCGGCGGCACGGGCAGCGCATGAGCGTTCGAGGCGACAAAAACGATCAGTCCAAGCAAGGCTTTCATTTTCACTCCTTCGGGTTTCGACCCGTGGAGCGGAACTTAGTCGCCCACCCATCAGAAGTGAAATTTATAGTGCTTCGACCCATCATAGACAGAACCTATATCTGGATCAGCCGACGGCCATCACGGGCAACGGAGCTTCCAGAACGGCGCAGACCGCGTGGAGAAGCTCGTTCTCTTCTCGGGCCATCTTGCCGTCGGCCATGATCACTCGTGCAGAAGCCTCGATGAGACCTTTTTTCGTATCCGGGAAGGCGTGCGCGAGACGCCAAACGGAAGGGGACAAATGCTCGAACTTACAGACATCCGGCGGACAGAACTCGAGCCCCGCCTTGGACTTCTCATTGAATGCGAGCAACCCCGCCTCGAAGGCTTTCTTCGCCTCGGTCACATTCGACGAACCGGAATAGGCGAGAGCGGATAAGACCAACGAGACATCACGTTTGGTCGGCTTCAAACGAGCCGCTCGGCGATTGCGAGAGTCCGTTTGCGATTCGATGATCGTCAGCGCCACATACTCGAAGAGATCGAATTTTTGATCGGCGAAGACGAGCTCGCGGGCGAGAACGAGAAAGGCTCGCTGCGGAATCGGTTCGAAGGCGCGAAAGGCCGGAAGCGCCAACTGCAAAATGGAGAGCCGATGCTGTCGGCCATCCTCACCCATTAACTCGAGAAACCGAAGGGTTTGCGCGAGGCCCGATTCACCGAGGGCCTCTCGAATGAGAACGTGCTGCTTCACAGAACCGCCGCCGGGTTCGAGGAGTAAAGCGCAAAGAATTTCTCGCGCATGCTCCACCCGATGGAGTTCGTCTCTCAATTCCGGATTCAACGACTGGATCAACGTGCACGCGGCTTCGAGATCGCGCGCTTGCGGTGCTCCGACTGACGCCATGATCTCGTCGATCCCGCGAGAGCGCGGAGCGACTGAAGGCTGAATCTTCGAAATCAAACCCGCGGTCTCAGAGTCGTCGGCGGCCTCCGGTCGACGCGAAACCCACGTGTCACCTTGAAGAAGGCTCGGCGAGATCCTCGCGATTCGATCTTCGAGCGGCGGGTGTGTCGCGAACAAACTGGAGAAGTTCAAGGCGGAGCCGAAGAACATGTGGCTCGCCTCATCGGCGAAACTGCTGGAG
>JAZKJB010000132.1:0-2066 GCA_040384505.1 Bdellovibrionota bacterium
GAATCGCGAACTTTTCAATACGTCGCTCGAAACTCTTGACGTGCCGGGCAAGCTCGACCGAGCGAAAGCGCTCGAAGCCATCGCGCTAAAAGTCGATGGGCGCGTCAGCGGAGTTCCGTACAACGGCTACATGGAGGGCGAAAGCGAACTCCAGATCCTGACGAGCGCCGGAGTTCGCCGTCGTCAGCGTTCGACATATGTCGCCGGTCACTCTTACGTCTTGGCAAAGCAAGGGGACGAGAGTCGGATGGCGGGCGAAAGCGCGTTCGCTCGCGACTCGCGCGAGTTCGACGTCACGAAAATCGCACGCGTCGCGGCCGAGAAGGCCGTCGCGAAATTGGGCGCGAGCCCGCCCGAAACCGGCCACTATCCGGTCGTGATCGACGCCGAAGTCGCAGCCGAGTTCATCGGACTCATGACCGATTACTTCTCGGCGAAAGCGGTTTACTTGAAAGAGTCGCTTTTCAAAGACGATCTCGGAAAACCGGTCGCTAGCTCTGCGATCACGTTCATCGACGATCCGTTCGTCAAAGACGGAGCCGCCACTCGCGCGTTCGATAGCGAAGGGGCTCCGAGCCAGGTCACTCCGCTCATCGAGAACGGTGTACTCAAGAATTTCCTGACGAACTCCGTGTATGCCAAGCGAATGAAGCTCCCGATGACGGCGAGTGCCTCGCGAAGTGCGCGCAGCCAGCTCGAGATCGGCGTTTCCAATCTCGTCGTGAAGCAGGGGACGAAGTCGCTCGAAGAACTTCTCGCGACGTACCCGAAAGTGATCTACATCACGGACTTCACGGGGTTCCATGCGGGTTTCCAAGAAAGCTCGGGGGATTTCTCGCTTCAAAGCGAAGGGGAGCTCTGGGAGAACGGCAAACGCGTTCGCCCGCTCTGCAACTTCGTGACCGCGGGAAACATTCGTCAGCTTTTGAAGGACGTCGAAGCTGTGAGCTCGCGGCGCTTGAAGCCGACGGGCTCGATCATCGCACCTGATTTGCTGGTGAAGTCGCTTTCTATCGCCGGGAAGTAGTTCGTTTTCTCATCAAGAGCGCGGCCCCTCCGGGGGTCGTGATCTCCGCTTCGCGAACGAAGCCCGCTTTTTCGAAAGCTTTGACCGCACGCTCGTTTTTCGGATCGGGGTCGATGATGAACGACGTCACGTTTTTTTCACGCTCGCAAACGAACTCTAGAAATTTCTCGATGATCTCGGGGCCCAAGCCTTGGCCCGTCTTCGACTCGTCTCCGATCAACAAATCGATCCCGAATGCTCCAGGCTTTTCATCGGGCCACCACCCGCCGCCGACTTTCGAAGCTTCGTAATACTGGATGTAGCCGATCGGCTCGGGATCCTCGATGACGAACGGATGAACGCCGCGATCGGGAAGAGTTCGATACTTCTCCCAGATCCGCGCTCGATCCCCTTCTTCTTGCCAATTGTTGCGAACGTGCGGTTTCGCGAGCCACGCGAGAAGGAGATCCATGTGATTTTCGTTGAAGAGAACGAATCGCATGCTCACGAATCTACCATAGTGTTTTAGTTCATGACGCGCAGTCTCCGGACAGGGGAGTTACTTGCCCAAGCAAGCGGCAATTTCTTATGGTTGCGTTATCAGCACCCGCCAAGAGGAGTCATCGATGCCAGCACGTCGCGAGCAAGCTTTCGTTTTGTTCTCGTTCTTCGTCTTGATGATCGTCGTGATCCTGACGGCTGGTGCCGATGCCGCGAACTCACCTGACGACTCCGTGACTCCCGCATCGACGACCGTCGCAGGCACGGCCTTCGGCGAAACTTTCAAAGCCGGTTACGCTTACGCGAAACGCGACCCGAACGACGGCACGATCTTCGTGATGTTCGGAAACGGAAAGACGGGCGGCTGCGAAGTCACGAGCAGCAACGAAACCGCCTACGTCGGGATGAACCACCCGGCGAAAGCTGGAACATACTCCGCATCCCCATCGGAAGCTTACTTCTCGACATCATCACTCGAACCCCGCGCCTTCCAATCCTTCAAGATCGACGTAAAAAACGTCACGGCCTCGACCGTCCAAGGCTCCCTCGAAATGGTTTC
>JAZKJB010000133.1:0-2015 GCA_040384505.1 Bdellovibrionota bacterium
AAAGCGAACTCAAAGAACAGCGCACCGACTTCGCGCAGAAGTACGACAAAGAAGGTCAGACCTTCAAAGACTCGCTGACCAACCAGAAGCAAACGTATCTGAAAGAGCTCTACAAACAAAAGCGTGAGCTCGACGCACGCGCAGGACTCCAGAGCTCTCGCAAGGACGATCCTTTCTATCAGACGAAGGGATTCGACGCGGCTCTGGAAGAAACCGACAACGCTTACCGGCTGACTGCGAAAGTCGCGCCGTACGAAAAAGACACCGTTAGCATCAAAGTGAAAGACGACAAGGTCACCTTGAGCGCGAAGCGTGGCTTCGAAGACCGAGTCGAAGACAAAGGTGTTCGCGTCTCGACGAACACCTTCCAGACGTATCGTCAGGAATTCCAGCTCGGCGCACCGGCCGATGCAAAGGGAGTTTCCAAGTTCGTCCATGAGGACGGAACGATCAACGTCATCATTCCGAAGAAGAACTTCGCTCCGAAAATCTGATCAGTCGAACGGTCATTCGACTGGTCATTCGACGTCGACACCGATCTTCTTCAACTTCCCTTTGCGCTCGACGACATAGGTGACGGGGCCGCCGTTTTTTTGGACGTCCATGTAGAGATCCATCGAAGCCGAAGGTGAATCCAGCAGTTTTTCGTTGGCCGCCAAGACGCAATCCCCCGGCAGCAATCCCGCCAACTTGAAAATCGAATCGGCGTTCGTGTGCACGACGCGGAAACATCGAACGTTTCCACTCTTGTCCATCTCGGGAACGAGACGAGCCGACTCCAAGAACGACATCATGTCTTTGTTCGCCGCATCCACGGCCGACTTCTTCAATCGAATCATACGCTCGGGCTTTTCGCCGGCCATCGGAACTGGCTTGGCCGGCGGCGCGCTCGCCTCCCCGCCTCCATCGACGAACTCCACTCGCCAGGTCACTCGGGCGCCGTCTCGAGTGACTTCATAGTCGTGGGATTTCGCGACCGAGATCGACTTCGACAACAGAAGCAAAGCACTCGGCTCCACCATCACGTGGGAGTTCACGGCGATCAGGATGTCCTTGTTCTTGAATCCGAGCTTCATCATCGGCGATGCCTCGGTCATTTTCTCGAGCGCGATCCCGATCGGCCGCCTCGTCTTCGAATCGACGACCGCCCGCGCGGTCATGGTATCGCCCTCGAATTTCAACTGCGCCCGATCGACTTTCATCGGCGCCTTTGCTTGATCTGACGGTGCCGTGGCCACGGTGGGTTGTGCCCCAGTCACCCCGAGGAAGTCGTTCAGCGGCTTGAGCTCGTCGGGTTTCGAGATGTCCCTGAGAGCCACCATCGAATTTTTGTCGTCCATCGTCCAAATGTCGATCTCCGAGGTGTGCTTGTTCGGAACTCCGACCGCGACTGCAAGGTACTTTCGTCCCTCACAATCGATTTTGAGTCTCGCTATCGTATCGAGAATCTTCGCGCGATGTGGCTCGACTTCCTCGTCCAACTTCGCGCCAAGATCGAGAACCGTCGACCCTCGCTTGGGGCACACGAACGAAACGACGTAGAGACGCGGAAGAGGGTATGGCTTCCACGAACCTGCTTTCGCGAGCTCGCCGATGTCCGTGGGAAATTTCGAAAACTCCATTTTGTACTGAAGCATCGACGTGTAAATCGCCAAGAGCTCGCTCTTCGCTTCACTCTGTTTCGATTTCGCCTGAACCATCTCCAATTTCTCGCTTGGGCTGAGCAAGGCGTGAGCGGAAGAAGAGAGGAATAACGAGATCGACACGAGTGCGATACGAGTAGAAGACGTCATCGAGGCCTCCGAGACGGATGTGCCTCTATTATCGTCGAAGGAACGCCGAGAATGAAAAGCGAGATTAAAGGCACTAGACCCCGAAACGAAAAAACCGCGGTCGAGGCCGCGGTTTTCAGTGAATCGTCATCGCCCGGACGAGCGAAGCGCGATCAGTTCTTCTTCGATCCGAGGAGCGCGAGGACGAATGGTAAGACTTGAAAAGCTACACGCACGTTGAAG
>JAZKJB010000134.1:0-12372 GCA_040384505.1 Bdellovibrionota bacterium
GCCTGCCATGAGAAACGAGTACCACTCCCCTCATCTCGCGGCAATCGCCACGAGATGAGCTAGAGTAGAACGAGTCGTGAGCTCTCAGTTCGCCGAGCGAGCGCTGGTCGACGAGATCGAGCCTGCGACTGCGGGGAGCGTAAGCGATCCGGCGCTGGCCGGAAGAGTCGGCGCGACGCGGGTCACTGAACCAGCAGCCAGCGGACGGGCTGCAGGAGCCGGGGTCAACGAACCGGCCGCCTGATTTTGCGGCGCGGGCGGTGGCGGCGGCGGCGGAACATTGCCCGCATCAGCATCTGCGCCGGTGTCGGAATCAGCTGCCGTCGACGAGTTCGCAGCAATCGAAACCGAAGTCGAGCCGCCTGCGATCGGAGTCAAAGTCGTCGGTGCGCACAATCCGACTGCGACGATCGACATCACGCGGTTCACGAGATTGGTCGACCCTGCCGTGCACTTCGAAGGATTGGCGAGCAAGACTTTCATCGCCGGAAGCTTGAGCCCGTCGATGCTGAGATCGTCCAGCTTCACGAAGCCCTCGGTCGTATCCGTCTCCGGTTTCACGGAATCATGGATTTCCGCGAGAAGCGCTTTCGCGTCGGCTTCTAAAGTCGCGGGCGTCGACGTCTTGCCGACGAGCTTCGCGGCCAAATCGAAGGACGTTCCGATCGTCAACGACACTTCGTTGGCTGCGATCTTTGCCGCGAGCTCGTCGAACTTCTCCGGTGTCATTTTCACTTCGACCGTGCGTAATCCGATCAGACCGCAATCGACCGTGAATTGAAGCTCGGCGACTTCCGAAACCTGACATGCGAGACGAACACGATTGCTCATCGTCGACAAAGTCAAATCGGCTTCGTTCAAAGAGATGGACTTCTCTCGGTTTGACATCACGAACTCGCGAAGGGCTTTGAGGCTCTGAACGCTCGCTTCGATGTGGGCGTCGAGTTGTTCGGCTTTTTCGATGTCGGCAGGACCATCGAGTACGAAGTGCAACATCGGAGTTTCGGTCACGGCGGCCCTCATGTCCGCTTCGTACTTCTCGAGCTTGTCTTTGAGTTGATCGTTCGTCTTCGCAAAAGGCGCGATTCGAGCGAGAATTCCTTTTTGGACCATCACTGGTGCGATCAGAGCTTTGACGAGCTTCGCTCTGAGATTGTTCGCGTCTTCTTTGAGAGCCAAGTCCGCAACTTTGACCGCGAGGTCGATCGCTTCGGCCGCATAAAGAAGTTCGGCTTTCTTCGCGAGCTCTTCAGCCTTCACTTCTTTGGTCATCTTGGTGTCTTTGACGATGATGGCGACATCGAGGTCTGCCTTCTTGACCGCGTTCTCCGGCGTGGGTGAACCCGTTGGCTTCGGGGTTCCCGGCTTCACTTGCGCTCCGTTGTTCGGTGATCGAGCGCATCCGATTCCCATGCTGGTGACGGTCACGATCGAAACTGCTGCGAAGGCCAAACGCGATTTGAGTTTCATGTTCATTCCTTTTTGAATTCTGCCAAAAAGCTTCGACCGCGAAGCACGGTCACGGACGGATCACAATGCGAGCCCGGGACCAGTCCGTGGCGAATATACGAAGTTTGGCGACGTCAAAACGGTCTAATAGCCGCCCAAAGGCAGGCGCTGACCAATCCATGGACAGTCGGGAAAAAAGGAAAATCACCTAGCCGGGGGCACGGGCACTGCAGTTGTCCTTTAGGGAATCCGGAGGTCTCGCCGTGCGCAAATCGACGATCGTGCTTTTCTCGTCCTTTATATTGATGTCGTATGCGGCTCGCGGTGATTCGCTCCAGTGCTTTCGGTTGATGCGTTTCGGGTCTAAGGTGAACCAGCTTGAGAACAGGACGAAACCCATGATCGATTTCAAGATCCCCGCTGAACAGATCATCGAAGGACGTTCGCGAGTGAATGCCAAGTTCCTCGCGGAAACTCTTTTTGTCGTTCCGAAGAACGATGGCGAGGCCGTGCGCGCCGTCGAAGTACTCGAAGCTTTGGGAGCTCCACATCTTCGCGTGAGCAAACAGGCTTGGGGCGCGACACTCGAACGAGAAGGTCTGCCCGCGAAACTTCCCGATGGCGTGAAGCGCGTCGTCGTCTTCGAAATCCCCTCCATCCATGAAGAGAAAGCGCTGCGGGAAAAAGGCCTCGAAGTCGTGATCATCGATCACCACTTTTACAAGGACGTCGATCGCCGTCGTGACGACAGCTCGCTCGAACAGTTGGCCGCGATGCTGAACTGGCCGATGAGCAAAGTCGACATGGCCATCGCCGTCAATGATCGAGGCTACATTCCAGGGATGATCGCGATGGGCTTGAGCAAACAAGAGATCCGCGACGTTCGTCTCTACGATACCGTCGCCCAAGGTCGCACTCCCGACTGGGTCGCGGACATGATTCGTATCTCGCAAGAGGACATCCCGACCTTCAAGGTCGAAGCCGGTGTCACGATCATCGATCGACCGATCGCGGACGAGGGAATCTTGAAACAAGAGCTCGCTCTACGGACTGTCGACGGGATCGCTCACTCGCTCATCATCAACAGCGGTCGCGTTAGTTTTTCTGGCGATCCGCGTGTCGTCAAAAGCTTGCTCGAGACGAACTTCGAAAACCTCGGCTATGCTCCGGGATCCTACAGCCAATACGGCGGTGGTGATGCGAAGGCGTCGATGTTCTTCGGCTTCAATCCGAAAACGGCGCCCCAGAACGCGAAGGAGCTCATCCCACTCGGAATCCAACGTCGTATCCGCGAGATCGTGCGACAAGCACGGCTCGAGGGTGGACATCAGTGAGCGCGAGGCGCGTGCTCTTCATTCTCACGCTGGCTTTCGGAGCTGCAATGGCGAATCTTTTCGTCGCGTGCGCCCGTCCCCCGGGCGACGCGAAATCCGAAGCGAACGAGCCGTGGACGATTGAAGCCGACATCAAAGAAGCGCCAGGCCTCATCGCACGCGCGAAGCTGACTTGCGCCGACGAGTCGGAATGCCCCGAGAGCGTGGCCCTCATGATCGCCGTGACAGAAAAGAAGAACGACCGCGTTTCTTTCCAACAGTGCACCTCGTTTCTGGTGGCCGACGACATCATCGCGACCAACACGCACTGCGTGCCGCAGAAACTTCGTCAGCCTGGTGCGAAGTGCTCGGGGCAGATCGCCTTCGTTTTTCCAACGAAAGGCGGTGCTGCAGTCCGCGCCGAATGTGCGGAAGTCTTGTCGACCACGAAGATCGACCAAAATCCGAGAAGCACGGATTACCTACGCAAAGTCGATGTCGCGTTCATGAGACTTTCGGCGAAAGTACCGAACGTCACACCGCTCAAGTTCGATCGACGCGGACTCCCCGATGGATTGAGGCTCCGCGCCCTCGTCATCGATCCGGTCAAGCAGGGCCAGATCGAGGGATCGCTCGCCACTCGCGACTGCAGCACCGTGCAGGCGACGGTCGCGAACCCGAGTTATGTTTCCGACACTGCCGGTGTCGCGACGGCAACGGGTTGCGAGATTCGAACGGGGAACTCGGGCGCTCCCGCGCTCGATGACGACGGATCGGTTCGAGCGCTAGTCTTCGGAGTTCTGCCGACGAACGCGACGAGCCCGGAACTCGCAGGTTACGATACGCCTTCTCGCTACGAAGCGATCTCCTATCTTTCGAATGCCGCCTGCATCGACATTCCGCCCGGCGTTTCCGCGAGCGGAACTCGCGAATCCGAAAAAAACTGTGATCGGCGCTCGTCGATCGAGGACTTGCGTGAACGCGCTCGGAAAAATGCCGGTCTCGATTTCGAATCCGTATTCGAAACCTGGAAATCGACCGCACCTTCGACTTTTGGTTACAAACTCCTCGAGCTGAAAGCGGCGGGACCCGACAATGCCTACACCCGCACGTCACTCCCAACGCTCGCCTGCATCAAGGATCCTGCAACCTGGCCATCATTGAAAATCATGGCTCAGAAGTTCGAGCACTTCGAACGCACGAGTAGCACCGTTTCGGCAACACTCAAACTGCCGGTGTGGGCGGGAACGTTCTCGCTCGACGAACTCTATCGAATATCGGTACGCGCCAAAGCCGTCGATCGCGCTCACCTCGATGTCCGCATCGATCTTGCCGATCTCGCGTCGGGACCGGCGAAAACTCAAATCGCCGTGAAATCCGACAAAGGCCTGATCTTGTCGAAGTCGACGACCGCGAATCTCAAGAAATGCAGCGGTGAGGAATGAGACAGTCGCACTTGCTAGCCATCCTCATCTCACTCGCTGTCTCAACTGCTCGAGGCACGGATTTCCGCGATCTTCCCCGGGACGTAGTTCCCCAACTCACCTTCGGCGGAGCATTCATCGTTCCAAACGAAGCGGGCTTTGCCGCTTACGCGAATGCGACTCGTGACAAGGGCGGCGCACTCATCTCCGTGGGTACTTTTCGCGCTTTGATGCTCGCCTCTTACGGAAAGTTCTCCGAGGTCGTGCTTTTCGACGTCGATCCCAAAGTCGTCGCATTCAACGAGCTTCAGATCGAGGCGCTGAAAGTGGCTGAGAACGTCTCGGAATTCTTGGCCTCGATCGAGCGGTTGGCCAATGGAGACCTCGTAGTTCGTGCGAGGGATTATGTCGAGAGAGTTTCCAAGCTCGCTGTCTCCGATGATGGTTCGGGGTTCATGAAAAATCCCGACGCTTACCTCCGATTGCGGCAGCTCGCTCTCGATGGCAAAATCCACGCGGTGAACGGAGATCTCGCCGGTAATTCGACACTGATCGCGATCGGCGATCGGCTCCGGAAAAAAGGAGTATTCATTTCGGTCTTCGACGTTTCCAATTCTCTCTACTATATCCTCGGCCACAAACGGGACCAGGAACTCGTCGAGAACTTCGGAAAGCTCCCTTTCACTCGCGACGCCGTCGTCAACTTCACCTCCGAGATCGACGGCAATCCCGGTCGCCACTGGAATTCGTGGTCTTATTATTCGGTTCCGGCGCGCGTTTACATTCGAGCCGCGAACCATTTTAGCTCGTCGCGAGCTGCGGAAACGGCGTTCGCAAAAACGCTTTTCGGCACGTCGGCCGATCTCACCGAAAAAACCTGCCCGGTTCTCTTCGGCGGTAAACGCGGCGGTTTAAAGTAACCCGCACTTCGGCTTACTTCTCTATCTTTTGAGTCGACGCCGCGACGTCGATCTTCGCGAACAAACTCGCCAGCAAGTTTTTCCGCTGATCTTCGCCCACGGGACGGAACCCCGTTTCGAACACGGTGAGCCCATCGGGCGGAATCTCGAGCAAGAAGCGCGAAGGCGCCACCGGTTGGAATTTGCCGAAGCGCTTACGAGACTTCGTTCGCGTGAGAACGAGTCGGTCCTTGGCGCGGGTGACGCCGACGTAGAAAAGCCTGCGCTCTTCCGCGACGTCCGAACCGAGAGTTCGGTGCGGAATCAAGTCTTCCTCGCAGCCGACGAAAATGACGACGGGGAATTCGAGTCCTTTGCATGCATGGAGCGTGAGCAGTTGAACCTTTGGCGTCTTGTCCTTTTCGTCATTCTCGTCGACCGTATCGCGAAGCTCCATCGCGTCGACGAACTCGTGCAACGTCTTCTCGTCGCGTCCGCCTTGCGCGACGAAACTGTCGAGGACTCGTGCGAAAACTTCGAGGATCATCCACTTCTTGTCGAGAGCCGCAGGATCTTTCGAGGCTTGAAGAAGGTAGCTTCTGTAGCCCATGTCCCGAAGTTTCATCAAGAGCGCGTCGCCGACGGACTTCGACGGGTCCCCTCGCAAGATCGCGTCGGGAAATCCATCGAGCAACTTGAAGAACTCGTCGATGTTCGCGCCGATCTTCTCGCTCACTCCGGCTTGTCGCCAGTTGCGAGCGGCAACGTGGAATTTGAACCCGATCGCGTTCGCGTGTTGCTCGAGGCGCTCGATCGTCGTCTCCCCGATTCCGCGCGGTGGGGCGTTCAGGATTCGACGGAAAGAGACTTCGTTGGGCGAAAGAGCGCAGCGCAAGTAAGCGAGAACGTCTTTCGTTTCCTTGCGATCGAAGAAACCAGTCCCGCCGGTGATCGAGTACGGAATTTGATTCCGGCGAAGCTGGGCTTCGACGAGTCCACCTTGTCCATTCGAGCGATACAATACGGCGATGTCGGAGTGCTTGTACCCTTTTTCGACGAAGTATCGGACGTGCGTGCAAACCTCTTCGGACTCGACGTCGTCGTTGTCGTAGACGAAGAGCTCGGGCTTCTCCCCGCCCGCTTTATCCGGGTTCGGGCGCAGGATCTTCCCGTGGCGAGTCGTGTTTTTCGCGATCACTTCGTTCGCGATCCTGAGGATCTCGGGCGACGAGCGGTAATTGCGTTCGAGGCGGATCACTTCACAGCCATCGAAGTGCTTCGGGAAATCGAGGATGTTCGCGACACACGCTCCGCGCCATCCGTAGATCGACTGATCGTCGTCGCCGACGACCGCGATGTTGCCGTGCCCTTCGACGAGGCCACGCACGAGATTGAACTGCGTGACGTTGGTGTCTTGGAATTCGTCGACCATGACGTGCTTGAAGACGTTTTGCATCTCGGTGAGCGTATGAGGATGCTCTTTGAACAGCTCGAGGGGCTTGATCAACAGTCCTTCGAAATCCACGACACCGAGGTTGTCGAGGCGCTTGAGATATTTCGGCAAGAGCACTTGGGCCATGACTTCGTATTCGTCGGCTTCGTTCTGTGCCGTCTTGCGACCGCGCCCACGCCAGTCGTTGATCATCGAGAGAACCTTGTCGATCTTGAAAGAGTCCTTCGCGCTGTTCTTGATGTTGCTCGCGAGCTCCTTCAAGATTTCCTGCGAGTCCCCTTGGTCGATCACCCCGAAGCCCGAGGGCAGGCCCGCTAGCTTGTGATATTTCCGCAGGGTTCGCAGACAGAACGAGTGGAACGTCCCCGTCCAAATTCCCTGCGCGCTCGGTCCGATCTTCGCACCGACTCGGTGCTTGAGTTCTTTAGCGGCTTTGTTCGTGAACGTGAGGACGCAGATTTCTTCCGGCTTCACGTTCGTCGACTGAAGGATGTTACCCGTTCGTGAGACGAGCACGGTCGTCTTGCCGGAGCCAGCGCCCGCCAAAATGAGAAGAGGCCCTTCTGTATGCAGAACGGCCTCTCGTTGCTCCGGATTGAGTCCTTGGGTCCAGTCGATCAAAGGGTGCGATCAGGGACGATTGTGAACCAATGCGCGTCCACCATCGGGGAACGCGACGTCGATACGATCCGGCGTTTGATTCGTGACGAAACCGATCCCGAACTTCGGGTGGTTGATCGCGTTCGCGAGCTCGAACTTCGTCTTCATGCTGTACGGACGCACGTTGTCCGTTCCGATCTGACTCTTCAACTCGTTCCAGATCGCCTCGTGATCGAGAGCTTTCACCTTCGGAGTGCGTTTCACTCCAGGCTTCTTCTCCGCTTTCGGCTTCGCGATCTTGTACGTGCTCTGCGCTCCGCAAACTTCGCACTTCACCTTCGCGCTCGTCGGCGTCTTGTGCGCGACGACGACGTGGAAGCGCTCGATTCCGCACTTCTTGCACGGAAGATTGATGTTACGGGCAACGGCAGGCAGCTCATTGGGATTCAAAATGTCAGACATGCGAACCATACTACCGGATTCATGAACAAATGAGGAGAACCAATGTCGATGGCTCGACTTCGGCCCGCAGGCTTAACGCAGGCGGTAGATCGTAAGAGGGGCCGTGAGTTCCTTCTGCACGGTTTCGTTGCCGTCGATGAAATACGGGCCTTCGCCCTTTTCGAGGCGTCTTTGGAACGAAATGAGGCTCGATTCGTCCGTGGGGACGAGGTCGAAACCCGCGGGAACGTGGTCGTCATGGAAGCCTTCGCGAGTCTTCTTCGTGAAGAACGAAGGCCAGATCGTGGTGTCGACGTTCACGCGGTACGTTAGCGTTCGGGCGTAGGAATGGACCGGTGTGTAGGAAGTCAGGACTTCGAAGTCGCCGTAATGCGCGTGGAGCCGGACCGAAGGCGAAGTCCACTGCGTCATTCCGCAGCAGGTGCGCACGTTCGCGTACCAGAGGCCGAAGGCCTTCGAGAGAAAGCCGATGCCGTAGAATTGCTCCTGTTTAGGGAGAAGCGAATTCACGGAACAAAGGTTGTGTGCGACCCACTCCCCCCGTTTCGACATGGTCGGAATGATGATGAAAAGCGAAAGCGGAGTCCAGTCGTCGGTGTCCTTCACTTCGAGCGCGTCGCGAATCGACTGCGGCAAAGCCGACGTCCTGTGCGCGAAACCGGCGACGAAACCCGGGACGATCGCGCAGTCGTAGAACACCCAACGCGGCATCGCCATGTTCGTCGGACCGAAAGCTTTCGCTTCGAGAGTCATGATGCGATCGGCGAAGGTGACTTCGTTCATCTCGAGAGGATTCTTGTAGAGGACTTTGTGCGGGAACCAATCGAGCGTTTTGTGAAGGTCGCCGGGTTTCTCGATGCGGTTTTCGGGACGAACGAACACGTACGGACGAATGTTTTCGTCGCGCATCCACTTCAGTCGTTCATTAGCGAAGATCGGATTTTGAGATGCCATCGAGGATCGACCAGAGCCCTTCTACGGTGTCGGTCACGGTGTAGAGGTCCAGTCCGCCGGCGCGAATCACGCCCTTGCGACTCAACTCTCGGAAGACTTCCAGTTGAGACTGCCAGAATCCCCCGAGGTTGACAAATACGATGGGTTTGTCGAGGCAGCCGAGACTTTTCCACGTGATCACTTCGAGCGCCTCGTCGAGTGTCCCCAGACCTCCGGGAAAGATCGCGAACGCATCGGCTTCATCGTTCATCCAACGTTTGCGCTCGTAGAGATCTTCGACGATCACGAGCTCTTGGATTCGCTCGTGTGCGATTTCACGACCGGCCGCGAGGCCTTTCGTGATCGCGCCTCGCACGACTCCGCCACCTGCCAGACAACTGTCGGCGAAAGTCCCCATGAGGCCGACCTGCGCACCGCCGTAGATCAATTCCCAGCGCCGTGCGGCTAGACCTTGGCCGAATTGCTCGGCGGCCTCGATGAATTTCGCATCGAGACCCGCATTCGCGCTGCAAAAAACGGCGACCCGGTAAGCACGGCTCACTTTTTCAAAGGTCCCAACATGTCTTCGGGACGAACGAGTTGATCGAACTTCGCGGGATCCATGAGACCGAGCTTTTGTGCGGCGTCTTTCAACGTCGTGTCGTTCTCATGGGCGTACTTCGCCACTTTCGCCGCGTTGTCGTACCCGATGTGCGGGTTGAGCGCCGTGACGAGCATCAGTGAGTTGTCGAGGTGACGCTTCACTTGTGCTTTGTTCACTTCGATCCCGTGCACGCAGTGTTCGTCGAAGCTCTCGCAGGCATCCGCGAGAAGGCGAATCGACTTCAACACGTTGAACACGATGACCGGCTTGAACACGTTGAGCTCGAAGTGACCGTTCATTCCGCCGATCGCGACGGCCATGTCGTTGCCGACGACTTGCGCGCAGACCATCGTCATCGCTTCCGACTGTGTCGGATTCACTTTTCCCGGCATGATCGAGCTTCCGGGTTCGTTCGCGGGAAGATTGAGCTCCCCGATTCCCGAACGCGGACCCGAGCCGAGGAGACGAATGTCGTTGGCGATCTTCATGAGAGCGCAAGCGGTCGTCTTGAGCGTTCCCGACATTTGCACGAGAGGATCGTGCGAGGCGAGCGCGGCGAACTTGTTCGGAGCGGTCACGAACGGGAGGTTCGTTTCTTTCGCAATCGAAGCCGCGACTTTCACCGCGAAATCGGGATGAGTATTGAGACCGGTTCCGACGGCGGTTCCGCCGATCGCGAGCTCGTAGACGTCCACGAGATCACGCTTCACACGAACGAGGGATTGATCGAGCTGAGTCACGTAACCCGAGAACTCCTGCCCGAGAGTGAGCGGAGTCGCGTCCATCAAGTGCGTGCGCCCGATCTTCACGATCGATTTGAACTCTTCAGCTTTCGCATTGAGACCATTACGCAGCGTCGTGAGGGCCGGAATCAAACGTTTGACCACTTGTTCCGCGACCGCGATGTGCATCGCCGTCGGAAAAGTGTCGTTCGATGACTGGGCTTTGTTCACGTCGTCGTTCGGATGGATGCCTTTGTCCCCGAGCTTGCCGCCCATCTTCTCGAGGGCGCGGTTCGCGATGACTTCGTTCGCATTCATGTTCGTCTGCGTGCCCGAACCCGTTTGCCAGACGACGAGTGGAAAATGTTCGTCGAGATCGCCGGCGATGACTTCGTTCGCAGCGGCGACGATGTGCTTCGTCTTGTCGCCTGGCAAAAGACCGAGATCCTGATTCGTCAGCGCGGCACATTTCTTCAGGATACCGAGCGCGCGGATCATCTCGCGCGGGAAACGATCGCCGCCGATCTTGAAGTGCTCGAGCGAGCGCTGAGTTTGCGCTCCCCAGTAACGATCCGCGGGGACTTGGATATCGCCCATGCTGTCTTTTTCAGTGCGAAAACTCATACCTAAATCTCCGTCATCAATACCGGGATCCGTGTATACCGGTTAACCGGTATACGCGGATCCCGGTATTTTGTTACCTTCGGTGGACGTACTGATTCCCGACGCTCGCTTGGTCCGTCGGGTAAATGACCAACTCTTGAATGTTCACGTGGGCCGGGCGCTCGAGGCACCAAGTGATCGTGTCGGCGATGTCCGTGCCCGTGAGTGGGGTCATGCCTTTGTAGACCGACTTCGCTTTTTCTTTGTCGCCGTCGAAGCGGACTTCGCTGAAGCCCGTCTCCACCATGCCGGGTTCGATGTTCGTGACTCGCACCGGTGTGCCGAGCAAATCCATTCGCATACCTTCGCTGATGGCGCGAACCGCGAACTTGGTCGCGCAGTAAACGGCGCCACCCGGATAGGTCCATCGTCCCGCGACCGAACCGACGTTCACGACGTGGCCTTCGCCGCGCGCGATGAAACGCGGAAGGCACCAGCGCGTGACGGCGAGAAGTCCCTTCACGTTGGTGTCGATCATTTCGTCGACGTCTGCCAGATCGAGCTTGTGGACGGGATCGGAGCCTTTGGCCAGGCCCGCATTGTTGACGAGGATCGAGAGCTCTTCCGCCTTCGCTCCCAAAGAATCGAGCGCACTGATCGTTTGCTTCGTGTCGCCCACGTCGAAAGCGAGCGGGATGACTCGGACGCCGTGGGCTTTCTCGAGTTTCGAGGCGATTTCTTTCAAGACGGCATCGCGGCGGCCGGTGATGACGAGATTCGCCCCGCGCGACGCAAGGGCTTCAGCCGTGGCGAGGCCGATTCCCGATGTGGCTCCCGTGATCAACGCGAGCTTCGCTTTCAACAGCACTTTCGCTTACCTTTTTGCCTAGTTGTGAGAGGTCTCACTTTCGAAAGCGCCGTCGGATTTGTCAATGAGGGCACCTTGTGGGAAGCCTCGGGAGCAGGTATAACGCAAAGCACACTCAAAGCTGGAGTCCCGTTTGGCCGCCACTCAATACTGGCTCATGAAATCCGAGCCGGAATCTTACTCGATCGATCGGCTGAAAGCCGACAAGAAGACCCTGTGGACGGGCGTGCGCAATTATCAGGCGCGCAACTACATGGTCGATGCGATGAAACCGGGCGACTTGTTTTTCTTCTACCACTCGAATGCGGAGCCCGCGGCGATCGTCGGCATCGGACGTATCGTGAAAGTGAACCAACCCGATCCGAGCGCGCTCGATCCGAAAAGTGAATACCACGACCCGAAAGCGAGCGCCGATCGCCCGATCTGGATGTGTGCGGAAGTGGCTTTCGAAGAGAAATGGCCGACGCCCATCACGCTCGCGGATTTGAAAGCCGAGAAGGCGCTCGCGAAGATGGCGCTTCTGCAAAAAGGTTCACGCCTTTCCGTGCAACCGGTGTCGAAATCGGAATTCGATCACATCGTGAAGATGAAATCGGCGGCGAAATGAACGCTCCCCGCCCGTGGTCGGATTTTTGGAACGGGCCCATTGATCGCATCATGCTCGCGCCGATGGAAGGTGTCGTCGATGCGATGATGCGAGATCGGCTCACGCGGATCGGTGGAATCGATCTTTGTGTCACCGAGTTCCTTCGAGTTCAGGATCGTCTCCTCCCCGATAGCGAATTTCGAAAAGATGCTCCCGAGCTTTTCAAGGGAGCGCGAACTCCTTCGGGCATTCCCGTCCTCGTGCAATTTCTCGGCGGCCAGGCCGGGCCCATCGCGGCGAATGCCGTTCGTGCGGTCGAGCTCGGCGCACTCGGGATCGATCTCAACTTCGGCTGCCCCGCGAAGACCGTGAACCGCCACGACGGCGGAGCGACTCTCCTGAAAAATCCTGAACGCATTTTCGATGTCGTGAGCGCCGTTCGAGCGGCGATTCCAT
>JAZKJB010000134.1:12382-26967 GCA_040384505.1 Bdellovibrionota bacterium
GTTTCGGCGAAAGTCCGTTTGGGCTTTTCCGATAAAGCATTCCATCTCGAGATCGCACGCGCCGCCGACGAAGCCGGTGCCGCGTGGCTCACCGTTCATGCGCGAACTCGCGACGAAGGCTATCGGCCGCCCGCACACTGGGAGTACATCGCACGCATGAGAGAAGCCGTTTCGATGACGGTGATCGCCAACGGCGAGATCTGGTGCCGTGAAGATTACGACCGCGCTCGCGAGATCAGCGGTTGCCGACACGTGATGATCGGCCGAGGCCTCCTCTCCGATCCCGGACTCGCTCGCGAAATCAAAGGTCTCGGGCCGAAGGCACCCTGGGAAGAAGCACTCGGTTGGTACGAAGCGTACGTTCGCGAGAGCTTCGAGTCGAAGGGCGAGATCTTCGCGACCGCGAGAGCGAAGCAATGGATGAAAAATCTCGGCCGACGTTATGATCTCGCTAAGACGACCTTCGAAGAGACGAAGCGTCTCGAACGATCGGCGGAGATTCTTGAGACCGCGCGCACTTTGTGTCACAACTGATCTCTGTTCCAGAGAGAGGTTCCCGATGCCGAAAGTGACGATTTACACCAAGGACTACTGCCCGTTCTGCGATCGAGCGAAAGATCTCTTCAAACGCAAAGGCGTTAGCTACGACGAAGTCCAACTCGACGACAAACCCGAAGAGTTCACCGCACTCAAACAGCGCACCGGCATGATGACCGTGCCGCAGATTTTCATCGGCGATCAACTCGTCGGCGGATACCAAGAGCTTTCCGCACTCGAGCGCGAAGCTAAACTCGACGGCATGTTGAAGTAGGTCACTGCCGGCGTCATTGCCTCAGATCCGTGTGCGTCGCCATCGACTGCTCACGGGAAAAGAACGTTTCCAATTGCTCGTCGAGCTCAGCCCACGTTTTCGATTTCGCGGAACGGCCGTAGAGATCTTGCCCGAACTGAAGCCACGGGCTCGACGTCCTCACGTAAAACCGAAACTTCCTCAAGCCCTGCTCCTCCGTGAAATGCTCTCGCATCAAGGCAGCGAGGCGTTTCAACGAGCGGCCGAACTCGCGGCCTTCTTCTTCAGGAGTTCGCGGTGCACGCTCGCCTTCGCGACCGACCGGCGCCGGCCAGCCGAGAGTTTCGCCGACTTGCCAAAAGAGCCACGGCCGCGCCGTCATCGCTCGCCCCACCATCGCGAGATCGCAGCCCGTCACTTCGAGCATCGAGAAAACGTCTTCGCTCGTTTGAACGTCTCCGTTTCCGCTCACGGGAATGGCGATCGCTTCTCGATCTTGGCGGATCTGCGACCAGTCCGCGTTGCCTCGCCGCTTTTGCTCGGTCGTTCTCGGATGGAGAGTGATCCAACTCGCACCCGCGGCTTCGAGTCCTTTCACGAAGGAGATCAAGAACGGAACGTCGTTCTGGTGACCTGCTCGTAACTTCACGGACACCGGAAGCGTGGTGTATTTCACGGTCATGCGAACGACTTCCGCCGCGTACGAAGCGTCACCCATGAGCGCGACTCCGTAGTTGTGGCTGAGCGCTTTCTTGACCGGGCAACCCATGTTGATGTCGATGCCCGACGCACCCCACTCACCTTCGAGACGGGCGACCGTTTTCGCGATCGGATCCTCTTCGTTACCGAGAATCTGCGGAACTAAATCCGTCTCGTTTTCCCATCGCATCGTCTCGGGGGTCTTCTTCAAATTTTCGGTGGGCACACGCCGGCTGTTCAGCATTTCGGTGGGCCAAGGAGTCACCGCGCCGGGCGGAAGATACTCTTTTGCCATGCGCCTGAAGGCGACGTGAGTGAGACCCACCATCGGCGCGAGGCAGACGGGAAAATTCGCGCGTCCACCGAGGATCGGGCGCTTGCTCGTAGGGTCGTATTTGACGTCGTTGGCCAGCACAGCCCTTGTCTTGACGCACCCCCCGAACGATGTCAAAGCTTTGAAAGTAAATGAAAAACCGGCGTAACCGCATCACTCCGACCATGAAACCGCTCGGCCTTCTCGGCGGCGGACAACTCGCGCGGATGATGGCACTCAAGTGCCACGAGATGGGCGTTCCGGTTCGAGTGCTCTCTTCGTCGAAAGACGATCCTGCCGCACAAGTCGTCTCCGATTGGGTGCAAGGCGACCTCGCGGATCGGACCGTGCTCTCGCGATTCCTCGAAACGTGTTCGATCGCGACTTTCGAGAGCGAGTTCCTCGATGCGACTCTTCTCGCCGAGCTCTCGCAGCCACAGGGGCGGGCGAAAATTTATCCGCAACCGTCGCTGATGGGTCTCTTGCAAGACCGTCTGTCACAAAAAGCTTTGATCGCGCAGGCGAAACTTCCAACGGCCGAATACTTCGACGTTCACGACGAAACCACGGCACGCATGGCGCTGGAGTCTTTCGGCGGACGCGCGGTTTTCAAGAAGCGACGCTTCGGTTACGACGGGTACGGAACCTTCGTCGTTTCGAAGCCGAAAGATTTCGACGCCTTCTTGAAGGCACTCGCGAAGGATCTCGAGTTTCGCGAGAGTGTCGGCTTCATCGCCGAACGATTCGTGCCGTTCAAGCGAGAGCTCGCCGTGATGATCGTCAGGTCTCGGGACGGCCAGATCGCCCGACTCCCCTTCGTCGAAACCTTCCAGGAAAATTCGCGTTGTCTCTGGGTCAAAGGCCCTTTGAAAGAGTCGGTCCGAATGCGGACGCTCGCGAAAACCGCAGAGAAGTTCCTCGCGAAGATCGACTACGTCGGCGCAATGGGCTTCGAGCTCTTCGAAACTTCGAAGGGAGAACTTTTGGTGAACGAGCTCGCGCCACGCGTTCACAACTCGGGGCACTACTCGCTCGACGCACTCTCCATCGATCAGTTCTCGCTTCACGTGAGAGCCGTCCTCGGTCTCACACTCCCCGTGCCGAAGTCGCTCGCGAAGGGATTCTCCATGGTGAACTTGCTCGGCCGGACCGCGAAAGCTCCTTCGTGGAAAGAGTCGGGAGACGTTCGCCTTCATTGGTACGGAAAGATGGAGAACCGCCCCGGCCGCAAGATGGGTCACTTGAATTCGATCGATACGACCCCGGAACGCGCTCTCGCGAAAGCTCTGTCCCGCAGAAAAGATTTCGACGTCTAGAGAGGAATCGCTCGTGAAAAAAAATTCGCCGAAGAAGTCCGAAAAAAAATCGCCCCGAAAATCACCCGCGCCACTCGTTGGCGTGATCATGGGGAGCGACTCCGACTGGATCGTCATGAGTGCCGCTTCGCAGATGCTCGCCGACTTCGGAGTGCCGAGTGAAAAACGAGTCGTCTCCGCTCATCGAACGCCCGACGCCATGATCGATTATGCTCGCACCGCGAAAGAGCGAGGATTGAGAATCATCATCGCGGGCGCCGGTGGCGCAGCTCATTTGCCTGGCATGGTCGCGAGCGCGACTCTTCTGCCCGTCATCGGTGTTCCCGTGAACATCACCAAACTCGATGGCCTGGATGCGCTTCTCTCCGTCGTCCAGATGCCGAAGGGTGTTCCCGTCGCGACGGTCGCCATCGACAACGCGGCGAACGCCGGACTCTTGGCGATTCGCATGCTGGCGATGACCGACGAAGGTCTGGCCGACAAGCTCGCGCGCTACCGTGACGAGCAGGAAAAGAAGGTCGCGAAGGCCGATCGAAAGCTTCGGAAACTCGACTGAGGTCGCGACTCCATCGGGGCCGGCCATAAAAGACCAGGCCTGGCCCTTTCATCTCTCATTTCACGGCGTTATCCCGCCGAAAAGAATATGAGCGCCCATGGTGGGAGCTTGTAAACCGTTTTCATTTGGGACGTCGTTTGACCCGTAAGCAAGGTGTCGCAACATGGCAGCTCTTTTTCGCGATGAGCCTCGTGCTCGTCGTCGCGGGTTGTCTCGGCATCGTCTACTACGGTTCGCACGATGCCGACTCCCACTTGATCGAGATGCTGATCGCCGAAGCGCTCGCACTCGTCGGCCTTGCGCTCGGTTGCGTGGTGCTCGCGCGCTTCGGTCGCCGCGAAGCGGAAGCCGCCGACCGCCTCCAGCGCACCGAGAGTGCGTCCCATGAAACCGAAGCGAAACTGCAGCTCGCGATCCAATCGATGGGTATCGCGGTTTGGGAATGGGATGCGCGTACAGAGCTCGTCCACTGCGACTCCCGCCTCTATCAGCTCTATGGCGACGTACAGGTTCCGAACCAATATCGCGATATGGAGACGTGGCTTTCTCGCGTCCATCCCGACGACCGCGAGATGGCGTTCCGGATGGCGAAGGAAGCCGTCGCGAGCGGTCACTTCAGCATGCGCTTCAAAGTTTTGCGCGGCGACGGCACGCTCCGCCACTTGCGTCTCCTCGCAAGGATGACTTACGACTCCGATCGAAAACCGTCGAAGATGAGCGGCATCACCTGGGACATCACCGAGGACGTCGTCGCTCACGAGATCATCGAGAGCCAACGTACGAAGCTCGTGGTCTCCGCGCGACTCGCCTCACTCGGCGAGATGGCCGGCGGCATCGCACACGAGATCAACAATCCGTTGCAGATCATCGTCGGCCATGCGGCCGTGATGAATTCGCGCCTGGCTCGCGGTGACGTCAAGCCTGACGAAATTTCGGCGTCGTTCACTAAAATCAGTGCCACCGCGGACAGAATCGCTCGGATCGTGAAGGGACTACGTACCGTCGCGCGCGACGGAGATCACGATCCGTTCCAGATCACGTCCCCCGTTCTCTTCGTGAACGATGCGCTGGCATTGTGTTCCGAGAAAATGCGTCGTCACGACATCGACGTCAAAATCGACATGACTCCCCTCGATGACGTCTACATCCCGTGCCGCACGGTTCAAATCGCTCAAGTCGTGTTGAATCTCCTGACGAACGCGTATCACGCGGCGGAAGTCGCTCCCGAGAAATGGATCCGAATCGAGTGCGCTCAAAGCGCTCATTGGATCGAGATCGCCATCGTCGATTCAGGCGCCGGCGTCCCCGACGCCATCCGCGACAAGATCTTCCAGCCGTTCTTCACGACGAAAGAAGTCGGCGTCGGCACGGGCTTGGGCCTGAGCCTCTCGCTTTCGATCGCACGCGATCACGGCGGCACGATCGAGTTCGATCGCTCGAGCCCGAACACCCGCTTCGTGTTACGCCTGCCTCGTACGCAAGCACACCAAACGGCGGCTTGACCCGTCGAGTTCCGATGCGGAACTCGGAACCGGTCTTTAGAGCTTCGTGAATACTTCGACGATTTTTCGGACGGCGATTTTGATGCGGACAGTGGCGTCGACGACGTCTTTTTGGTGCTTCTCGTCCGTGATCGCTTTTGCTCGCTCGCTGATCAGGATCGTGTCGCCGGTGATCGTCTTGAGGACCGGTGCGAGTTCCGTCGTGACGATCTCGGAGATCTTGCCCGCGCGCTTCTCGAGCTCGCGGTGTTCCGTTTTCAATTGGTCGTAGCGCTTCTGGAGAACGCGTTGGTCGGCGCCGGTGTCGTTACGGTCCGAGAGGAGCTTTTCGGTCTGACGGGAGACCTCGATGAAATCCTTGAGCGCGTTTCGCGCGTCGAGGTCGATGTGGTCGAGACCGATGAGCTTGGAGGCCTTCTCACGGGTGTCGCTCAAGAATTTTCGAAATCGGAGCTCGTCTTCACTGGCCATGGCTCTCCCCTTGGACTCAGGCCGCTTGATCGCCCCACGAATCGGGGCGAGAGCGATACATGTCTTCACTCAAAACCTTTTCAGCGGGCACGTCTATGAAAAACGACGAGCCGACATCGGCGACGCTCTCGAGTGTGAGATCCCCGCCCATGTTCTGCATCAGTTTGCGAGAGATCGGCATGCCCAATCCCGTGCCCTTGTGATGGGCCGAAACGTGGCCGACGGTTTCGAATTCGTTGAAGACGTGCTTCAACTTATCGGCCGGTATCCCGAGACCCGTGTCGGTGACCGTCACGCGAGCATGGGAGCCGTTGTTGCCGATCGTGATCGTCACGCTGCCACCCTTGCGATTGTACTTGATGGCGTTGTTGACCACGTTGTTGACCGCTTCTTTCAAGCGTAAGACGTCGGTCCATGCCATGACCGGCTGATCCGGCACGACGACTTTCATCGTGACGTCGTTCGCCGAAGCCATGTGATCGAAGTTCGAGACCAAACGCCGCACTAGTGGACGCAAGTCGACTTGCTCGACGTAGAAATCCATCTTGCCCGCGCGAATCTTCGCGAAGTCGAGGATGTCGTTCACGAGCTCCATCAAGTGAAGCCCCTGATCGAGGATCGTCTGGATGAATTCTTCTTTTTGCGCTTCCGTCTCGTAGAGCTTCAACGTCAAGACTTCCGCGGTCGCGACGATGGCCGACAACGGCGTTCGTAGCTCGTGGGTCGTAAGTGCGATGAACTTGTCTTTCGCGCGATCGAGCTCTTTCAGCTGACGGTTTTGCTCGAGGAGATCTTGATAGGCTTTGTTGATCTCGTCTTGCTTCGCTTGGACTTCACGCTGGAGCTTCTTCTGGATCGTGATGTCTTGGAACATCACCATGCTCACCGGGCCGACGTCGTCGAGCCTCGCGTGCTTCACGCCGACGTTCGCGAGCAGCATGTGCCCGTTCTTCTTTCGCATGAAGATGTCTTGATAGAGGCCTTCGTTCGCGAGCATCTCCGGCTTGAAGCCCCGGGCAATCCCCGAACGATCTTCGGCCATGATATCGGAGAGCTGTAAGTCGAAATCGCCTTCAGAGGGAATCTCGAGGACTTCACGCGCGAGCTTGTTCAAATAGAAGCAATGCCCGTCGGCATCGAAAACCGCGATACCCATGATCGCTTCTTCCGCGATGATCTGGAGGATCCCTCGACGCTTCATCATGGGTCAGCCCCCGATGATCTTGAGGAAGGTCTCTGCGTTCGAGATGGAGTCCTTGATCTTGCCGATCAGCTCTTTCAGTTTATCCGGCGTGAGCTGCATGCGATCGAGGACTTCCTTCGGAACGCCGAGGACTTTGGCGTGGCCGCTGTTTCCGAATTGGAGAGCGTGGATCAGGAGGTTGGACAGGAAGACGATATCGACGACGAGATTCATCTCGCTCGACACTCCACCACGCAGCGAGACGTCGCGCTGATGATGGTGTGCGGCCGTTGCCTGGATCAGGCCCGGCAAGCGCCATTTCACCGCCAGCTCTTTTCCGATCATCGTGTGCCGAGCGGCGCCGATCTGCTCTTCCGCCTCGTGGATGCTCAGACCCTTGTCGCGCGCATAGGCGAGCGTCTCAGTGAACATCTCAGGGGCGATGATGAAGCTCGCGACCTTGCCCATGTCGTGAACGAGTCCGCAGGTGAAAAGATCGGCGGGGGTCTTGTAGTGCACGAAGCGCGCGGTCACTTCCGACGCCATCGCCACACCGATCGAATGCTTCCAAAATTGAGTGAGATCGAACGCGGCCGAGCCTTCGGACTTCAATGCGTTGATGATCGACGCGGAGAGAACGAGCTGATGGATGGTGTCGTAGCCGACGTAGCCGATCGCGCGCTGGAGCGACGAGACACCACCCGGGATCGCGTAGTAAGCGGAGTTGGCGAGCTTCAAGACTTTGATGGTCAAGCTCTGGTCGTTCGCCATGATCTTCTCGATGTCGGAGGTCGACGACATCGGATCGTTGATCACGCGGCTCAGCTCGTAAACGATGGTCGGAAGCGTTGGGAGTTCATCCAACCTGTCGACGATCGTTTGAGGATTGAGCTTCACCGCTGCGCCCACTTAACTCACTTCTCCTTAGCTCGCCAAACTCGGGAACGTCTTCTGAGGGAAGAGCTCTTGCAGTTTGGCCGAGACACGTTTGTAAGTGACCGGCTTCAAGATGTAGCCGTTCACCTTCAGATTCTTCGCTTCGAAAATGTAATCCTTGTCGGAGACCGCCGTGACGAGCACGAACGGGAGGTCCTTGAGTTTGTCGTCGTTGCGCGTGCGTCGAAGCAACTCGAGGCCGTCCATGTTCGGCATCATGAGATCCGAAATGCACGCGACGATGTTCTTTCCTTCCGGGTTCTCGCTCAAAGCCTTCCACGCGACGTCGCCGTCGGTGCATTCGATGATCTTGAAGCCGAGTTTGCGGAGCAATAGAACGAGAATGGTCCGATTCGGAGCCGAGTCTTCCGCGACGACGATGTACTCGTCGTTTGTCGCTTGAGCGTCGTTGGACATGTCAATACCTCAAAATGTTCACTTGCGGACCCTTAACGTATCGGCACCGGAAGGGGTCGGATTGAGGTGAGCCCGAGGGAAATAGAGAATTCTTCCTAGGTAAATCGGTCGCGAACAGTCTCAAAATAGTAAAGGCCCTGGGAAGGGCCTTCGAGCGAATCGGATTGAGACGAGCGATTCTCGAGCGACGTCAGCGCTTGAGGAACTGGAAGTACTTCGCCTCGGTCACGTCCATTTCCATCTCGCAGCTAGCGGCGTTCGCCTTGTCTTCGCAGATGGCCGCGGCTTTCACGTCGAACGCGATCTCCACTTTGCCTGCGGCGGCTTTGATCTCTTTGCCGACGTTGAAGAGCACGCTGTCTTCCTTGTCGCATTTCTCGCAGTAGAACGGCACGTAGAACGACGAAACCGTCGACCGTGCAGGCAAGAAACCTTCGACCATGTTGAACTGGAAGACGACCGCTTTCGGGCAGTTCTCGAGGACGAAGTCGGATTTCTCGGCGAGCGGACGGATCCAGTTGAGCCATTCGCGGATGCCGACCGAGTTGATCGACTTCACGTTCTTGAGATCGAGGACGATGGTTTTGAACTTAGATGCGTCGACAGGAGGAAACACGACGTCTTCGTCGATCGTTCCTTCGAACGCGAGGCGGAGCTTTTCACCTTCGGGTGTCTCGTGTGCTTTGAACTCGCTCATGCGGTTCTCCTAGACGAAATCAATCGGAAGCCAGATGGATGTTCTTCGGGAGCGCGTTGCCTTCGCGTCGGCTGATGCCGACCGGGAGAGCCACGCACACCACCGAGCGCTTGCCACGCTCGACTCCAGCATAATAGCTGACGCAGGCATTGAATACCATGAATGATCCGATTCCAGCGCCGCCTTCACCTTGTTTGATCGAGCCCGCCATGCCGTTCGCGAAGCAGTTCGCGATACGACTAAGGACCTGCTCGAATTTAAGCAGGCCATACGAATCGCGAACGCCGAGCACGAGGCGCAGACCATCCGTGCGTGCGAAAAATTCCACGGTCCCCGGTCTCACGAGTTTTGCGCCCTTCGACAAACGCGCCGGATCGAACCCGAGCTTCGCGCCGTTGGTATACAACTCGTCCGCGATCATCATGGCTTCGTCGATGATCGGCCGCACTCCACTCAATCCTTTAAGATAATTGTCGAACTGCTCGATCGTGTTCGACTTTCTTTCGTCGACCGCGGCCTTTATCACGAGACTCGGAAGATGCCCGGCATCGACGTCGCTCAGGCCCAAAATCGTTTGCAACGGATGGTCGAGAAACGCGTTGAGGTTCGTCGACATCGTACGTGCGACGGCCATCTCGGTATCGAAGGAGATTCCGTCTTTCTGAACGACGTGATGGAAGTTGTGCTCGGTGGTCAGACGGATGACGTCGGCCGGCTCGAGAGATGAACCGACGCCGATCGTGCCCTTTTCGGTGCTCACGACATCGTCGATGCTCGTAATCTCGAGTATCCGCGCCGCACCCATCAGGCGGCCCCTTTATACGTGCAGAGGATCAACGTGACGTCGTCGTCGAGAGCGGTGTCCGACCGGAACGACTCGATCTTGTCGACGACTTGCCCTAGGGCTTCTTTCGACACGGAGGCCGAGTGCATCTCGCTCGCGAGAAGCTTCAAGAATCGACGCTCACCGAATTGTTTTTGCTCGGGATTTTTGACGTCGATGACGCCGTCCGTATAGAACACGATTTGATCTTCGGGTTCGAGCTGGACGCGGCTTTCTTTGAAAATGCAGTCGATCTGCTCACCGAGACGCGGGTTGTTCACGTCGTTCAGCGGCGAGAAATCCTCACGACTCGGCTCGGCTTCGGTCTTGTGCAAGATCAAAGGCGGCTCGTGAGAAGCGTTCGAGTAGGTCATCTCGCCGGTGTTCTTGTCGATGCACGCGAGGAAGAAGGTCATCATCATCGAGCCCTTCGAGGTCTCACAGATCGCGCGGTTCAAGATGCCGAGCGCTTCGGAAACCGGCAAGGCTGGACCTCGCGTGATCACGCTGACGACCGCGCGAGTCGCACTGGTGAGAAGGGCCGCCGGAGCTCCATGGCCCGTTGCATCCGCGATCCAGATGTAAACCTTGTCGCCGTTCTCGCAGTAATGCCACCAGTCGCCACCACACTCGGAAGCGGGCATGTAGTAACCGGAGACCTGAACGGTTCCCATTCGCGCGTGCGGCTCGGGGAACAACGTCTCTTGAACGGCCTTTGCCGTCGCGAGCTCGGATTCCATTCGCGCCTTCTGCGCCGTCTCCCCGATCAGGCGAGAGACTTCTTCAGCCATGATGTTGAAGCTCTTCGCGAGGCTCCCGATCTCTCCGCCCGACTTCTCGTCGACGCGAACACCGAAATCGCCTTCGGCGATCTTCTGGGTCGCCGAGCTCAAGTTTCCGAGAGCCGACGTCAAGCCACGCGACGCGAGCACGGCGAGGATCGCCGTAGCCGAAATAACGGCGAGGAAGAAAAGGACGGATTTCTTCAACAACAAGTCGACGGCCTGAAGCGCCGCTTGGCGATCCACCATCGAGACGACCACGAGATCCGCGACGCCGGAGTCGACGAACGACACCAGATACGAGCGGCCCTGCGGCGACTTCAATTCGGCGATGCCTTCGGGAATCTTGTTCTTCGAAACTTCGCCCCAGACTTCCGCCGGGCCCCATTTCCCTTCGATCGATTCGATCGAGGCGAAGACGGGTTTGGTTTTCGCGTTTTCGTTTCGGAGCAGGAAGCTCATATAAGGACCGCGATCGGAGAACACTTGCGCGAGCTCCGATGCCTCGAAGAGCGAAAGTGCGACGACGTGTTTGGGATCGGCGGCATCGCCGAAGCGAGCGCCTAGCCAAACGTGCGGGCCGCCCGGCTCACGCAAGACGACGATACCCTTCGTGCGGGCTTCCGAGATCAAGTCGTTGGTGAAGGACTCGAGCATGGTCGTCGTGATCGGACGAACCGAATCTTTCGCGAGGTCCACGGTCTTCTCGTACACGCCCGTCTCTTCGTTGAGCGCGTGAATCTGGAAGGCGTGGAACTTCGCTTCGCGTTCGAAATAGTATTGGCCGGCTTCGGCGAGGTTCTTCGTGTCGGCGCGATAGCTCAACACGACCGCTTGCGCGATCGAAAGGTCGGAGCCGATCTCGGACGTCACGCGTGTCGCGCGGTTCTTCGAAATCGAGAGCGATGAATCGAATACGTAAGCGATCTTGTCCTTCTCGAAGATGTTCACCGCGAGGAGAAGGAAGAGTGACAGACCGATCATAGGGATGATCGTCAGCGCAGCCAGAAGTTTATAGCGTAGTGAAACGCCTTTCAATTTACCCATGCCCTCTACCTATCGGGCACCGGAGCCCAAATACTTGAGGTGCTTCAGATCATTACGAGACACCGTCCAAAAGTCTGGACCTTCGTCCGTCAATCATTCCAGCCGTTACCCGATACGTGAGATGACGGGAGAGGACCAAAACCTCATGGATAGACTGCGAAAGCATCTTACAATCGACGGCGCCATCTTGCTAATCGCGAGCTTCACGTTCGTGGTGTCGATCGGTCTATTCTTCTCGGACGGCTTTTTCGGCGGCGACGGTTACAAAGGACTCGTCGCGGTCGGAAAGTTCGATCTCAGTCGCAACGACGTCCGCCGCCGAGTCGACTCGGGCCTCACTTGGAACAACGTCTCCACCCCCGATACCGTTTACGAAGGCGATAGCGTATTCACCGGCGATTCTTCGGAAGCCACGGTGAAGCTCGACAACGGCGCGATCATCAAGATCGATCCGAAGTCCCTCGTCGTCATCCGCACTCGCGGCAACAAAACCGAGATCGACCTCCAATACGGAAGCTTGCAAGGAAACGTCGGCGGAGCGAACGGCATCATCCTCACGCAGAATGGCGTCTCTCAAGAGCTGACGTCGGAAAATGCCGACATCCGTATCGTGAGAAGCGAGAATTCGAAAGACACCAAAGTCCAAGTCATGAAGGGCGATCTCAAGATCGGCGACAAAGGCGTCAAGCAAGACGAAGTCGCGGAGTTGAACGCGAAGTCGTCCAACGTAAAGAAGGCTCCGATCACTCTCCTCGCTCCAACGAGCGGCGCGAACCTGTGGGTTCCGATGGGCGCGTCGGTCGCTTTCAAGTGGAAGACGAGTGGGACGGAAGAAGGAAAGTTCGAAGTTTCCAAAGATACGGGCTTCGCTGACCCGAGCTTCAGTGGCTCGGTCAAAGGCACGTCGTACGATCTCGCGGAAGCGAGTCGACCTGCCGGTGCTTTCTACTGGAGAATCGCACCGACGGGTGGCGAACCTTCGCTGCCCGCACGATTGAGCGTGTTCCCCGACGTCGCTCCACTCCCCGTTCTGCCGACCGAAGGACAAGAGTATTGGATCGAGGGCGAAGGCGACACGCAGAAGTCGGTCTTCTTCACGTGGGAAGACAAAGCCGGTTCGACGTCGTTCAAAGTTCAAGTCGCACGCGACGAGAAATTCAGCGACATCGTCTACGAGAACGTTTCCAAATCGCAAGTCGATCGCGCGCAGCTCCCGAAGGGTGCCTACGTGTGGCGCGTGATGGGCCTGAATAGCGAACGCAAGAATCCGCCGTGGAGCCGCCTGGTGGCGTTCTACGTGAAGTCCGGATCGAAGAGTCCCGAGATCCCGAAGATCACGTCGTCGAAGATGACTTACGAAATCCCGCGCAATGTCCTGACGACGGTCGGCGAAGCCGACCTTCGCGCGGGCCGCGGCGTGAAGCCCGAAGGCATCAAGCCCTTCACTTGGGAAACGACGACGAACGCGAAGAGCTACGAAGTCGAGATCGCACAAGACGAAACCTTCAAGAACTCGGTTCGCCAAGACACCAACGGATCGAACTCGTTCGCGCCGTCCGAAGTGAAACCCGGTTCGATCTTCGTTCGCGTACGCAGCAAAGGTGAAGCTGGTCGCCTGAGCAAAGTTTCGGATCCCGCGCGTCTCGACGTCACTCTCCCGCCGCCGAAGCTCGAAGGCATCGCCGACAAGCGTGAAGTCTTCAAGACCGAGAAGGAACTGAAGAGCGCCAAACACGAGTTCACGATGAAGTGGTCACCGCTTCCGTGGGTCGCGAGCTACGAGCTCGAGTGGGGCGCCGACGAGAAATTCGAGAAGTCGAAGAAGTTCAACGTCACCGAGACGACTCGCTCGATCGGCGTGAGCAAATCGATGGATTATTCCGCTCGCGTCCGCGGTCTCGCGGCCGACGGCGCTCCGATGAGTCCGTGGTCGGAAGTTCGAGTCGGTTCGTACAAGAAAGAATTGTTCGTGCCCGCGCCGATCGCGAAAAAACCCGTCGAACTCCCGGAAAAGCGCGTTCCCGCCGCGATTCCGAAGGTCGTCGGGCTCTCGAAAGACATTCCGACGCCGAAACTTCGTGAGCCGCGCCCGCGCACTTCACTCATTTCGCTCGAGAACGCTCCGACGTTCGTGAGCTTCAAGTGGAATCCGTTCAGCTCGGCGAGCTTCTACACGATCCAAATCGCGTCCGACGCCGACTTCGCGAACGTGGTGACGGAACAAAAGGTCTACAGAACCGCGTACGTCTTCGAAAAGCCACTCCCCGAGGGGAAAGTGTACTGGCGCGTTCGCGCTCACACGAACAAGGGCTTCTCCGAATGGTCGGACCCCGCCGACCTCAACGTCATCTATCAGTAAAATTTCAGTCAGTGACCGATCGATTTGCCGGGACCGCGTTGCCCGACATCCGTCGTCGAGACTCCGCCCGAGCCCGCGATGCCGCCGGCTTCTTGGCCGCCGATGTTCTCGCCGTTCACGTCTTGCGTGCCGATGGCGCGTGAGAGACTTTGCTCGATGCCGCTGACATCGAGATCGTTTCCATCGCTTCCGAATTTCGTATCGGCCTCACTCGTCTCTGCGGGTCCAGTGACGTTGGTCGACTTCTTCAGTTCCTGCTGGCGCTGTTTTTCATTCGTCATATGGCCTCCACCTGTCACCGATCCTACTGATCGCGGACACGCGACTCCCGCACATGACGATGGAAAGGTTGTGTCGAGGTCTGGACGAAGGCCCAATCACGCGCCGCTCTTGATCGAGTCGTGACAAATTTGACCATTCGCTTGGTCATAAACTGACAAATCGCCTCTGTGGATCCGCACCTTGCTTGTGGCAGAATGGATCTATGAGCACACTCGTCTTTCAAACGACGCGATCCCAGATGCTACTTTCCCAAATCCTCGCGCAAGCGAGCCGCGGACGAAGCGTGTTTTCGTGGCGACGCCCGAAACGCCTCCTCACCGGGCGACCGAGTGCGAAGCGCGAACGCTTCGATCAGCAAGTGGTGAGTGAGTTCCGAGCGAAACTTCGAGTCGCGGAGGACTTGATCGGAAAG
>JAZKJB010000135.1:0-3886 GCA_040384505.1 Bdellovibrionota bacterium
CCGAACGGCTTTCACAATCGCTTCGGTGGCTTCGGGCTGGCCGTAAATTTCGGAGTTCATGACCGTTTCGAGGTTCTTCAGCTTTTGAACGAACTCGCGGTCTTGCAGAGGATCCGTCGACGGCGCCTGAGCGAGCGGAAGCTCGATGGATTTACCGGCGTTCGCATCGACCTTGAGGCTCACTTTGTTGTTCGTGACCGGTCCGACGGAGAGTCGAACTTCACCACCGCGAGCGACGTCGAGATCGGTGATTCCGCGACGAACGGCTTTCGAAATCGATTCCGTCACAGCTTTTTCAACGGGACGAGTTCCACCGCCGGCTTGGTAAGACGCTTTCACCATGTGTTCGACGACGGCCGGATGGATCGTGATCGTGACTTTGTAGTCGCGCTCGAGAGTCGCTTCGACGTTCGACGCGATCTTAGCGCCGATTCGCAGGGCCAGGGGCATGATGATCGGAGCGGCGAGTGTCGTCTTGTCGATCCGCTTCAAAACCGGATCGGGGAGCGAAAACTCGTCGGTGCCGCTGATTTTTTGCGTGAAGAGCTCCTGCAGGCGCGGGCCATCCCACGACTCCATGTGAGCCTTGAGCTCGGCTTCGCTCCAACGTTCGGACGCGGGCGGGTAGATGACTTTGTCGCCACGGTTCGAAGTGATGATGATGATGTGACGCCGGAGGAAGCGTTCTTTTCCGTCACCGCCGACCGCTCGACCAGTGTCGATGACTTCCATCATCGTTTCCCAGAAATCCAGATGCGCGCGCTCGCCTTCGTTGATGACGATGATGCCGCCGAATTTTCCTTTGCCTGGATCGTCGAGGTATTCGAAGAACTCACCCGAAGTCTTGTCGGAAGAGATGACTCCGTTCGGTGCGCCGAAGAACGTGTTCAGCGAAAGGCTTCCGCTCTTGAAGCGATTGGCATCGACTTCGAGGAATGCGCCTTCGTTTCCGAAGATCTTTTTCGCGAGCTTGCGACCGAGAAGCGATTTGCCGGCGCCGGTCGGGCCGATCGCGAGTGCGGTGCGAACGCCTTTGGACATGTCACGCTGAGTTTCGAGCCAGAGCTCGACGACGTCGTTGATCATTCGTTCTTGCCCGATGACTTCTTCGGCCAGCGACTTCTTCAAGTCCTCTTCGTACGCGATCATCGCGCGTGCATCGAATGGGTTCACAGGATAGCCGAGACGGGTTTGGATGAACTTGAAGACTTGTTCTTCGCCCATCTGGAACTGACGGCTCGATGGATTTTCGCGGATCATGCCGATCGCGATGTCTTGGATCATCTTCGCCGACCCGTCGGTTCGCGACGTGTCGGGGTAAGTGCGATGTGCGTTCTCCACGACGGTTTCGATCGCTGCGGTGTCGAGGGCGACGCCATATTTCTTCGTTATCAAAGGAGCCCACGACTTCGTGATGATCTCGATGACTTCCGGAATCGATTGTTCTGCGACACCGATCTGATGAACGCGGCGAATGAAAGCCGGGTTGTCCTTGAACTTGATCTGGAACTCGCCTGCAGTCGAGGCGCCCACGAGATTGATCGCGCGACGTTTGGATTCGAGATACGGTTTCGCGGCTTCGATCATCCCAGCTGGAAGGGTGTGCGCTTCGTCGATGAACGTGACGATCTTAATTCCGTATTTTTCTTCGACGAACAAGACTGCTTCTAGAAATTGCTCCATTGCGGCACCTTGAGCGGCGTCTTCATTCGATTTCGCCAGGCGACCGATACGACCCGCCGAAGTTTCGATGAAGTAAGCGTTGCCCAGTGCCTCTTGATAGGCCGGATGAGCCGGCAGATCGCCCGCGATGATCTTGTAAGCGACTTTTTCTGCGATCGACGATTTGCCTGCGCCGCGGGGGCCGATCAGGAACGGATTTTTTCCTTTGAGACGAACGAGAGTGTCGATGACTTCGGCTGCTTCTTTTTCGCGCCCGATGATCGAGAACTCTTCGCCCTTTTTCAGTTCTTCGACGATCTCGTCATTGAGCGACGTGATCAAGTTGAGGAGGACCGATTCGGGAGTCATCGGGCCAGCGGCTTCGAGCATCTCTTTCAAAGGTTTGTAGGCTGCCAAGCGCTGCTGCAGAACGGCGTTCGTCGCAGCAGGAGCTGCTGGAGCTGCGGGAGCGCTAGCGGCCGGAGCTTTCGGTTTGCCGACATTCGAAATCGCATCGAGCAAACCTTTTCGCGGTGCGGGTGCCGGAGCCGGCGCCGCAGGAAACGCATTCGGGTTTGGGGTGCGATTCGAAGCTGCCGTGGCGATCGCTTTGTTGAAGTTCGCGTCGATGAAGCTGAGAAATCCTTGTCCGGCTTTCGCTCTTTGGAAAGCAGCGTACGGTCCAGAATGGATGGCCTGCAGGCGCGCGAGGTTCTTGGACGTCGCGACGTTCATGAGGACTTGTATCGAGTTTCCGATGAAGTAGGAGTTCGGCTCCAAAGTCTTCGGGGCAAGCTGTGCTTCAAGGACCTTAAAAGCGAACTCTTCGACCTCCGCGTAAGAATAGTCCTTCAAATCAAGGAGTGCCTTGCTTGCGGCGTACGGGTCAGGGTCACCAACCTGCTTCATCAGCGCTTTGATCTGCGCTTGTTCTTGCGCCGACTGGGAGTGCGCCAAAGGGGCGGCCACTGTCGAAAAGATGAACAAGCTCGCGACGAGCGCCCGGCTCAGCTGCATGTTAATTCGCATTGGACCATCTCCCAGTGTAAAAACTTCTCAATGAGAGACAGTGAGCAAGGGGTGGGCCGCGCGTTTCGCGACCCTCCGATCTCAATGAAATCACTTGGTTTTTCTGGTCAGAATTGGATGGTCAAAGGCAGGCGACAGCTCTCCGGGCGGTCTCGAGCGCGGTTTCAAGAGCCGGATTCGCCCAGATGTCCTGACCCGCGAAGAAGAGGCGACCGCCGATCCCGGCTTCGAACGCCTCAGGCGAGCCACTGGAAGCGTAGCCTTTCGTCGCAACAGGCACGGCATGGCCCCAACGACTCATGCGTACACCTTCGATGTCCGCGCGGTTCAGGCCAAGAGCCGAGAGAACGGGCTCCAAGCCCTCGATGACGAGATCGCGGTGTTTGTCGTGTGCACCCGGGTGGAAAAGGAACTGACGTGCGCCATCGAATGGAAGCGGACGATAGACCGTCAGCACCTGGGAGTGAGTCGCGCCCGTCGCCCAATCGCCGGAGATCAAATCCGTGAAGGCGCGATCGGACTGATGCATCGCTGAAGGAGCCTGAGGGACTTCGCCGTCGAGAGTGTAGACGTCATAGTGAGCGGCGGGGGCTGCCCGTTTCAGTGCGACGTTGGCAACGAGGTAAGCGCGGTAAGTGAGGTCTTTCGCAGCCGAGAGGATCGGAGCAGGCGCATCCGGCATGACGTCCTTCAGGAGAAACTTCGGAGCTGCGTAAATACATTTCTTCGCTTCGATCGTGCGAAGTTTTTTGTTCTCGTAAGTGCAAACGAGCACGCGGTCGGATTTCACCTGAACGTCGACGACGAACGAAGATGCACGCAAGCGCACGCGAGAATCAGCCGCGAGTTTTCGGTAGAGCGCTTCCGTGAGAGCCGCATTGCCGCCCGGTAGCGCCAACACGCCATCGACTTCGGCCGCGAGGAAATTCAATCCTTGCGCAGCCGAGAGCTCGTCGACGGAGCCGTTGAAAGACGACCAGCAGTAAAGCTGGATGTACTCCATCGCGATCGGATCGATCGGCCCGAGTTCTTTCGCGAGCCACGCTTCGAGCGAGAGCGCGTCGAGCTCGCGAACCGCGCGTGCTTCTTTCGCATCTTCGCTGAACGGAATTTCGGGAAACGAATCGTCGAACACTTCGCGGAGCTTCGCTTGGACGCGGGCGAGATCGCGGTTCGCCTGCGCGGAAGTTCCGGC
>JAZKJB010000135.1:3896-12716 GCA_040384505.1 Bdellovibrionota bacterium
TGAAGATCGGCGCCGTCTTTTCTTGGCGAGTTTTTTTGTCGAGACCGAGATCCTTCAACAGAACTTGCAGCGGATCGCCGTCGTCGGGTGGGCACATATAGGCCGAGCCCATCGAGTAAGCGCTCTTGCCGAAGCGTTCGCCCTTCGCGTTTCCACCGAAGCGGTCTGCTTGCTCGAGAACGACGATGTCACGGCCACGCGCTTCGTAAGCCGCAGCGAGGCCTGCCACGCCTCCGCCGATCACGATGAGGTCGCATGACTCGCTGGCCTTCGGAATTCCGCCCATTTTTTCGAGGAAGCCGTCGCGATTCCAGAGCAGGTCGTGAGGAATGTCTTCGTTGTCGCCGTTGAACTTCGTGGTCGCAAAAGTCCCGGGGAACTTCGCGAGCGGACTCGCGTCGGTGACGCCTTGAGCATGCGCCCAGTTTAGAACTGGCATCGGGAGTTGCGCGAAAGCGAAGCCTGCGGCCGTGGTTTTCAAGAGATCGCGGCGGCTAAGTCCAGAAGTCGGGGGGCGGCTCATCGAAACACCTCTCAGAGCGGGATCGCTCGGAAAGATGTCAAATCGCCTGGGAACCGGGGATTTGGCAAGGCAGAGACCCTAAAAGGCCTCCGCGTTTTCATTTCGCTTTCTTCTCCGGGGCGAAATGCTTTTCGATCTTCGTGCGAAGGAGATCGAGCGTGAGAGGCTTGATCATGTACTCGTTCACACCGGCTTTGGCGGCATCGGTGACCGCGTCGTGTTGGGTTTTACTCGTCGTCATGAAGACGATCATGCCCAAATTGGTTTTGTCGGCGCGTATGTGCTGCAGGAGCTTCAGCCCATTCAGCTTCGGCATCATCCAATCGACGAAGACGATCTCGAAGGGCTGTTTGATCTGGGCCGAGATGTTGATCTTGCTCTCGGCCATCACGCCGTCTTCGGCTTCGTGGATCTCCGCGAATCCGATCGCGATCAACATCGATCTCAAGATCAATCGGTCGCTCTCGTTGTCGTCGACGATAAGAACTCTCGTTTTCTTGTTCCACGTACTCATGGCCACACACTCATGGATAGGACCTCAGGCTGATTTCGGGAGGGAAGCGAGCTTCGCTCTCTCGAGGTGAATTTTCGCGAGCTCGAATTGCATGGGAAGGAGCGCGACCGCGACTCGCATGTCGTCGGCCGTCTCGGAGAGCTCGATCTTATGGCAAACGCACTTCATTCGAACGAGACCCAAGTTCGCACACGCGGACTTCAAGTCGTGTGCGAGAGCGCGAGCGGTGTCGAGATCTCCCGCGGAGAACGCCTCACGAAGGAGATCGATTTCCTTCCGCGAGGCGATGAAAAGTCGGATGAGCGTCGGCACGAGACCCGAGCCGTCTTCGAGCTGGAGTTTCTCGAGCTCTCCGATCGACGCCGGGTCGAGAACGAAACGCGACGAAACTTTCTCGAGGGGAGACCAAATCGCGAGCTTCGCCACGAGATCCGCATGAGTGAAGTCTCGAGGGATCACGTCATCGAAGCCGACCGCTCGTGCCGAGTCGATTTTCTCGGCCGTCATCGCCTCGACGACGGCGATGAGGGGGGAGCGCGATGATTTCAATTTCGCGACGAGTTCGGCACCGGTGGAGAGGTCGACGAACGCGAGATCGAAGGGACGGAGCTCGGAGTCCTGCGAGCGAACGATCTCATGACCGAGTCGGAGGACGGCGGCCGCGAGCGGGTCCGCGCCGACGACGAGAACGCGGAGGCAGGAGTCCGGCGTTCGAGAAAGAGTATCGATTTGATTTGGCATCGGTCCTTTCATGATAGGCGACCGGCCGAGCCCGCAGGAAGACCCGGATCCTAAACCTGACGTTGGCCCAGGTGGGTTTTTCAGATCTTCTTGATGAGCTTGTCGAGCTTCGCCCGGAGAGTCACTTCGTCGACGGGCTTGACGATGTACGAGTTCGCACCGGACTTGAGAGCTTCGGTCACGTTTTTCACGGCGGCTTCGGCCGTCGTCATCACGATCAGGGTGTTCTTGTTCGCACGTTCGAGCCTGAGGGTCTGCAGCAGTTGGATGCCGGTCATCTTCGGCATCATCCAATCCATGAAGATGAGGTCGAACTTCTGGTTCATCTCGTGCGCGAGTACGACTTTCTGTACGGCCATCGCGCCGTCGTTGGCCTCTTGGATGTCGGGAAAGCCGATGCGCTGAAGTGTCGTCTTCAAGATCGCGCGATCGGATTCGGTGTCGTCGACGACGAGGATGCGGAAGCGGCGGTCGGCGGAAGTAGCCATGCGTGAAAGTGTAGGCGGGGGACCGACCGGTCTCAAGGCCTGCTGGCATGAGTCCTGACATCGGTCCAGTAGAGAAACTACTGCAGTTTAGAGTCTGTTGAGTTCTTCGAGGACGGCATCGATCTGGGAGTGGTCGTTCTTCCCGCGCTTGATCAATTCGATCGCGCGATCTTGCTCGAGGCTTCCCTCGGCCATCTTCTCGCAAGCGAGGCCTTCCATCGGATCGGTCAGCGTGTAGACCGAAACGTGCTGCGGCCACAAGTTGTCGCGGTCGTTCGAGCCACCCATGCAGAGCGGGATGTAGTGATCGATCTTGAAGCTCTGGCGATCCATCGAGCGCGTTTTGAAGCCGAGCTCGGAATCGTATTCGCGGAAGATGTCGCGCTTCAGCTGGCTCTCGACGTTGCGTTGGCAGTAGGCGATGCGCTCGGGGTAGCGATGCTCGGATGGGTGGCTGCAGAGCGATCCCGGCGTCAGGCGCTGATCCGGTCCCGAAGGAAAGTCGGTTCTTTGGAATGCTTGGGCGGACAAGGCACTGGACAGCGAGAGGACGAGGACGAGCGACGACACCACGAACTTCATGAGACTCCCTTGGTAGTCAGACATTTACGGTGTCTGGTAGAAACGCCGGCCCATATTGCCAGCTTATAACTTGGGCAGTAACTGTGAACGCTTACGTAGGCCTAAGGGTTTCCCTCGTGCGCCGGTTTACCGTCAAAGAATTTTAGCTAATGGCCAGGTGCGGCTAGAGCTTCGAGGTCACGTTGATCAGGACCTGTGAAGCGAGCGTGAGGGCATTCTCTTTCCACGAAGGATCGGAAGGATTGAACATCTCGCGGAAGCGGTTTCGAACTTCGACGCGAGTGCCGTTATCGGCAAAGCCCGCGTTCTGGCCGACGTTTTCGAGATAGAGGCGCTCGAAGGCTTCCACTCGGGACATCAGGCTATCCCCGAGGGTTCCGAACTCGAACGTGAGAGCGAGAGTCGGCTTCTTCGTGAGTGCCGGCATCGCGCTGTTGATGTCGCCGTGGGTTTTGTAGAACCCGGGAGCATCGCCTGGCGTGTACTCGTAGAGATCGAACTCCGCCACCGGATCGAGATACGTCTTGAACATCCGCAGATCGCGGCTCCAGGGGTTGTCGCCGGGGATGAGATGGAGGCGTTTCTTGCGGCCGATGCCGGTGTGCAAGTCGAAATGGAGAACTTCTTTGTACTTCGCAGCCCACTTCGGGATGCGCTTCGAGAAGAATTCGACTTGGGGCTCCTGCCAGCGGCCGCCGTATTCGATTCCCTTCGGAAAATCGTACTGTCCTTGGGCGATCGCCTGGAGAAGCGACTGCGGAGTGTAGCCGCCGACACTCAGCCATTTCGCGAGCATGAACCCGGCCTTCGGAACCGAGAAAACCGATCGGCTCACCGGGCGGTCCGACTCGAACGCCGCGTGGATCCGGCGATAGCCTTCGTTCGGCGTGAGGAAATCCTCTTTGGTCGCGAGGAAATTGCGATTGAGGTTCACGTTGTTCTCGGTGGCACGACGACCCGTCTTGAATCCGAAGGGATTGAAGGAGTGGACCATCGCGAGACCGATCTTGGTGCGATCGAGTTTCGGCCAGAGGTGAGTCAGGAACCAAGATTGGATCGCCGAACCCGTCGGTCCCTCGGCGCCATGGATACCGGACGTGAGGAGCAGAAGTGTATGGGGGTTTTCGGTCGCCGGAATGAACAGCGTGTCGACGGTCAGGTCGGTCTCGGTTTTGCTCGGGACCTTGAAGCTTTCCATCTCCGCGTGGCCCGCATCGAGGGCGGCCGCTTTCGCGAGAACCTTGAATCTGGCTCGGCCGGCGTCGTAGGTGTCGGGGTAGTGGTCCAAGATGTTGTTCATCGCGTGGTTAGAGTCTAACCAATGAGGTTTGCCGCCGCCACCTTAAGATTTTGCGCCCGGCCTTCCAGCCATGATACGACTCGAAGCGCATGATCGACGAGGCGACCCGTAAGAGGATGGAAGAGCTGCGCTTGAGCTTGTTGCGACTGCACAAGGTCTTGCTGGACGACGAGCGCGAAGCCTACGAGAAGATCAACGGGCCCATCGGCAGCCCGGGCCGGGTCTTGAGTTTGGTGATGTCGGACCCGTTCTTCGATTGGCTTCACCGGATTTCGCAGGCCATCGTGAAAATCGACGAAACCCTCGAGGACGACGAGGCCACCGGCGAGCGGGCCGACGCTCTCTTCACCGAGGCTCGCGCGATGGTTCTCCATAAGGGACCTGAAACGCCGTTCATGCGGCGCTACAAACACATCTTGCAACGAAATTCCGCAGCGGTGCTCGCTCACGCGGAAGTGTTGAAGACCCTTTTCGACGATTGAATTCCTCGCCGGATCGAGGCGGAATCGACCGAATTTTTCCGAAATCGAGACACTTTCTTCGCCTCGACGAGGCCTTATCTAAACATCGAAAGCGGAGAATCGGGTGAGTCTCATTCATTCCCCCCGAGGAGGTTCTCGATGGATTCCAACGCTTCCCACACCGGCTCCAAAGTGGAGCGCAATCCGATTCGGCTCAAAGAGGAAGCCTGCAACGAGATCTGCAAAAGCTTGGACATGCATTTGTCCGCGCTCATCCAGCTCTTCCACCAGTACTACAAACATCACTGGTTGGTGAAAGGGCCGCAGTTCCGTCAGCTGCACTTGTTCTTCGAGGACAAATACAAGGAAGTGCAAGAGCACTTCGACAAAGTCGCCGAGCGGATCACGATGTTGGGCGGCGTGCCCACGAGCAGTGTCGCGGCACAAGAAAGCCAATCGTTCATCAGTGAAGAGGAGGAAGGCGATCACCCGATTCGGCAAATGGTTCGCAAGGATCTCGATGACGAAGGACTGCTCGCGGAGAAACTTCGTGAATCGATCGGCCGGGTGATGGAGTTGCGCGATTACGGAACCGAGTACCTCTTGAAAAAGGTCCTCTACTACTGTGAGAACCGCGCCCACGAGCTCGACCATTTCCTGGAAAACGACTCTCTCGAGCCGAACCAGATGGGCATGGCGGGCCAAGCTTCACTTAACTAAGTTCGCTTGCTAGGGTGCCGGTCATGGCACCCTTTCAAATCCTTTTCGAAGACGACGATCTCGTCGCGGCCGTGAAGCCCGCAGGCGTCGTCGTCCATTCGACACGTGAATCCGGAGACGACGTTTTGAGTCTCGCGAGTCGCCAGGTCGGGCGGGAACTCTTCGCGTTTCATCGGCTCGACAAAGGAACTTCGGGAATCCTGCTTCTCGGAAAGAGAAGCGGTCCCGTTGCTGCGGGTGTGACTCAAGCTTTCGAGAAGAAGCTCCTTCGAAAAGCGTATCTCGCAGTCGTGTCGGGCGCGTGGGATTCGAAAGTGAATCGGATCGAGGCCGCACTCGAAAAGACGGACGATGGTGTCGTGGTTTCCGAGAGCGGTAAGGCTTCGCTCACGACGTTTCGTGTGTTGGCGAAAAATTCCGAGAAGAGTTTGATCGAAGCGCTTCCGAAGACGGGTCGTACTCATCAAATTCGCGTGCACTGCGCGCACGTCGGTCATCCGGTTCTCGGGGATTTGCGATATGGAAGTCCCTCATCACTCGAACCGGAGAATGCCCCGAAGACGCCGGACGCCCTCGCGCTTCATGCGCACTCACTCAGTTTCACGCATCCACGCACGAAAGAAAAACTGGAGCTTCGCTCTCTGCCCGAGGGCTGGCGTGACACGTGGCTTTCCGGCTTGGATGTCGAAGCGGTTTGGGCGAGGCTCGCGAAATGAAGCGCCTCGAATTCGGTCCCAATGGAACTCCTCCGGTTTTGTTCCTTCATGGATTTCCCGGAGTACGTTCGAAGCAGAACCGCGAGATCGCAGAAAAAGTCGCCGGTCTTCTCGGTCGGCGCGCGATCGTTCTCCTTTACGAAGGCTTGGGACAAGCGGCAGGGGAGTTTTCGTTCGAGCGGTGCCTCGTGGACGTCGAAGCGGAATTCAAGGCGATCACGTCGAAGTCCGCACCGATCGATCTCGTCGGTCACAGCTGGGGAGGCTTTCAAGCCATTCGTTTGGCGGGTCTTTACGGGAGCGACGTGCGCCGCCTCGTCTTGATGTCGCCACTCTTGAAGTTCTTCGATCAGGCTGTTTGCGAGCGATCGTTCGCCGACACGGCACGTGACAATCCTTCGCTGAAGCTCGGAGACGTCGTCGAGCGTGCGCGAGAGTTCGTGGAAATCGGGACGAGTCATCCTCGTGGAGATCTTCTCGCGAAAATTCCGATCCACGTCGAAACCACCATCCTTCAAGCCGCAGACGACCAAATCACTCCTGGAATTGTCTCCAAGGTCGCTTCGGCTTCCATTCGTGGACCATTGAAGTACGAGATTCGCGAAACCGATCACAGCTTCTTGTTGGATCGAGATGGAACGATCGAGCGGATCGCGGCGGCACTCGTCTGATCTTGTAAACGTTCAGGCGCGGAAGGGATTCGCGACCGGACGCCCCGTGAGTTTGTTCACGATTCCCAGGACGACGAAGTAGATCACGAGATTCACTGCGGAGAGCAGCGCTGCGAAAGCATAGAGTCCCGAGCTCAACGTCGTCACTCGTGTCGCAACTGCGACGACGCGTCCGTGCCACGAAAACCCGAAGGTCCATGCCGCGAGATTCACGAAGGCGAGCACGCACAAGACTGGAAGGAGGCCCGTCGCCGCTTGCTTGAGATCTTCGGTCGAGAGCTCGATCTGCGAAGAGACGCACATCGCGAGATAAACGAAAAACCAAAAGCCCAGTGACGTGAAATTCGACTTCGTGAGAAGCGGCGCGAGCGAGGACCACCAAGCGGCATCTTGCGCGGGTTGGAAGAGCGCCGCTCGCGCGTCGGGAACGAGGAAGAACGCGACGAACGCGAGAAGAAGAGGCGCGAGCAGGATGGGCCCGAGTCCGATGAAGAAGTGTCCGACCCGGTGATAGAGATTCCAAGGGTGATAGGTATGCGTGACCGCTCCGTGAGAGCCACCACTTCCTTTCGGATCGAACCACTTCACTTTCTGGATCTTGTGGAGAAAGACCGCACAAAAGAAGGCGTGACAGAACTCGTGAACGGGGACGCCGATCCATCCGAAGAGATAGGTCCCCAGCTCGGGCCATCGGAACTGACGAAAGAGGTTGTTCGTCCAGCGCGAGAGAAGCGTGAGCGCGAGCCCCGCGATTCCGACGACGCCGAAGAGCATGAAGAATTGGATGAAGGTGTTCTTGATGACGACGAGCATGGCTGTTCGATCATTGTCACCCGCCAGCCGGTCCGAGGGGAATACCGGGAAGTGACGAACTGGATCTTTGGCCGAAGGAATGACTTGTGACGTGCGAGTTGTGCCGATAGCGTTTGGGCATGGCCTTCAAGCCGGCACTTCGCCTCGTCGCAAGTAACGTCCAGCGATTCCTCGCTCTTCAGTCCGCGAGCGGGATCGTGCTCGCGTGCGCGGCGCTGCTGGCGATGGTGGTGGCGAATTCTTCGCTCGGTCCACTTTACCGAGAGAGCCTTCACGTTCAACTCGGGCCCTTGACGCTCGAAGCGTGGATCAACGACGTCTTGATGGCGATCTTCTTCTTCGTCGTCGGAATGGAAATCAAATTCGAGCTTTCCGACGGCGCCCTGGCGTCGCGCGATCGTGCGATTTTTCCCGTCGTGGCGGCGCTCGGCGGAATGGTCGCGCCTGCGCTTATCTACGCGGCCTTCAATCATGGAACGGACGCGGCTAGCGGTTGGGGAATCCCGATGGCGACCGACATCGCTTTCGCGGTCGGAGTGCTGACGCTCTTGGGAAAAAGAGTTCCCGTGGCACTCAAAGTGTTTCTTCTCGCGCTCGCGATCGCGGACGACCTCGGTGCGGTGATCGTGATCGCCGTTTTTTATTCGACCGGCGTGAAACTTCTGTCGCTTCTCGCGGCAGGCGTCCTTTGCGCCACCATCTGGTGGCTCGCGAAGAAGAACGTGCGCCAAATCCCTCTTCACGTCGCGCTCGGTGCGGGACTTTGGTTTCTTGTCCACGACTCCGGGATTCACGCCACAATTGCAGGCTGCGCGCTCGGTTTCTTGATGCCTCATGACGACGACAATCCCGATGACGAAACGCCTCTCGAGCGTTGGGTCGCGCGACTGCATCCCGTGGTCGGCTTCGCGATCATGCCGATCTTCGCCTTCGCGAACGCTGGGCTGTCGTTCGAGGGTCTCGATTGGCGTGCGGCCTTCGCGTCACCGCTGGTGAGCGGAATTGGTTATGGCCTCTTCATCGGCAAGCCACTCGGGATCTTCGGATTTTCATGGATGGCGGAGAAGCTCGGTCTCGCGAGGAGACCCGAAGGTGTCGGATCGCTTCAGCTCTTCGGAGTCGCGTGCTTGGGTGGTATCGGCTTCACGATGGCGCTCTTCGTTTCGCAGCTCGCGCTTCGCACTGAAGCGGTGCTCGAGCTCGCGAAAATCGGAATCATCGCCGGGTCTCTGTCGTCGGCGCTCGTCGGGCTGTCGATTCTGCTGATGGCGAGCCGCCGGCGAGCTTGAGC
>JAZKJB010000136.1:0-1842 GCA_040384505.1 Bdellovibrionota bacterium
CGGTTAAGACCGAAGCTGGAGTGAAGGGAAAGCAGCTCTTCATGCCTATCCGGGTCGCCGTCATCGGCCAACCCCACGGCGCCGAGCTGAAGATCCTGGTGCCGCTCTTGCCCAAAAGCTCGCTTTTGAAACGAGTGGAGACGGCGATTTCTCGTCTGAAGTGATCGCTGAGACTGAACGAATCTCAAATCGAGATTCGTTCAGTCTAGTCCAGGCTTTTCCGATAGGGAGGGCATGGATGACATAAAAGCCGCAATCGAAGACACGCTCCACACCATCGATCCCTCGCGCTCGCATCTCGAACGAAGTCTCCGTCAGGGACCCGTCGAGCTGAGGCTTTATCACGGGAAGATGCTGAAAGTTCTAGTTTGGATCAGTGCTCTCAGCGTCGCGCTCGCGATGGTGGGGTTGATGTTCGGCATCCGCTGGCTCACACCCTTCGCACTTTTGTTTTTCGTCGTCTTCATTCCCGGCACCGCGATCGGATTGATCGTGGTTCCTTTCCTTCGCAAGAAGCGTCTCGACGTTTCACGCGCGGGGATTCAGATCGATCATGGCAACGGTCGAGTCGACTGGTACGCGTTCGCGGAAATCCAAAGCATCCATTTGCCGCGCGCGCCGTATGTCGCCACTCCGTTTCGCATTTGCATGCGCGATGGACGCGAGCTCGGCTTGATTCCGTCTTGGGAGCGCTTTGACTACGTTCTCGACCTCTTGTCCATCGGTCGTCCCGATCTGACGGGGATGCCTGAGTTCATGAAGTATCGGAGCGCTTGCATCGTCTTCGATCACGTCGTTTCTCGCTCGGCCCAGCGTGGGCCGCTGATCACGTTCGTCGACGGTGTCGTCAGAAGTTTCGTCGCAGGCGTGTTCGGTGTCGGGATGATCTTCGCCTGGAAATCTCTCTCGGGTGCGGGCGTCCAGTGGTCGACGAGCGGTTATCGTGCGTTCAGCGACATCTTCTTCATCTGCGGATTCATCTGGGCGGGATGGTTGATCGCGCAAGACGTGATCCTCGCTCGCCAGCTTTTGAAGCGCCTGCAGAAAGATCCAAATGACGTGCGCCGCGATCGCTCGATCGAGGATTGGCTCATGCAGCCGTTCAGTGGGCCTTCGGGAATCGTTTTCGGTGTCGCCGTTTTCATGTCGGCGATGATCACGATCGGCCGAACGAACGTGACATACCATGCGACTCCGAACGCTTCGTCGCGACCGCGCCAAGAAGTCGTCTTGACGCCGGTTGCTCCGCCCGCGCAGCGAGCAGAGCCACGCCAGCCGGCGACGCCTCCGAAAAAGGCGCCGTTCAAGCCGTATAGTACGAGACCGAAACCGTCCTCTAAGAATACTCAACAACACTGAGGAGGCGTAGGTGGCGGAACCGAGAGTGCGTACGAATCTCGAGCGAAGTCTCTACGAAGTACCGAAGGAAGTTCGTCGCTACCGAGCGTGGCTCGGGCATTTCTTCGGTCGCACACTGCTCATGGGCGTTGCTGTCGTCGGAATGGGCGCGCTGTTCAAGTCGCAAGCTTTGATCGAAGTCGGTCTCCTGACTTCGTTGATGTCGGCGATCTTGGCGCCGTTCGGCTGGCTGTACGAAAAATTCGGGAGCCAACGTCGGCTCGACGTCTCGGGAAAAGGTCTCGTGATCGATCATGGCGGCGGTAAGGTCGAGACGTATCTTTTCTCCGGGGTCGAGCATGTGAAATTGCTTTGGTTTCCCTACGTCTTCGCCAGCCTGAGGCTTCACCTGAACGACGGACGGGTCCTCGCGCTCCAGCCGAACTGGGATCGGTTCGATTACGTCCTCGATGCCCTTCGTCATGCGCAGCCCGAGCTGACGGC
>JAZKJB010000137.1:0-5259 GCA_040384505.1 Bdellovibrionota bacterium
TCGAACATGCGTTTGTCACGCCCTTCGCATACGCGAAGAGCGCGCCAAGCCGAACTCGTTTCCGAGGAGGCCACGAGACCCCTCCCCGAATGAGACTTAGTGGGAATCCCTCCGTGTTTGAACACGAGGTTAGCCGCGCATTTCGATTTCACTGGAAAGACAATGACTCGGAACCAATTCAAGTCGGCCTAAAACATTCTGACGTTCGGTTGGCGATGAGGTCTCGGGCCTGGGTCCATGAGCGCGAGGTCGAGGACTTCCTCCCCGAAAACGAGTTCGGCTCGGCGCGACCATTGCGAAGGCAATGGGCGTGACGAACGCATGTTCGAAGATTTTCGGGGAGGGAGTGCTCGAGCTCGGGGTCATGGCCCCAAGCCCGAGGGCTTATCGCCAAGCGAACGTCAGACGCTCGAGTTTTGAACGACGCGAGTCACTTCGTCCAAGATGCAGAAGAAGTAGAAGACCACCAAGAAGAACAAAGCGCTGAAGAGGATCAGCCTGTTCATTCGATCGTCGTATTTCAAGTGCATGAAGATGCTCGCGACGAGCACGGCTTTCACCGTCGCGATCGTGAACGCGACGATCGTGTTCATCGCGCCGAAATCGACTCGCGATGCGGCGACGGTGAGGATCGTCAAGATGATCAGGACCCCGAAGACTTTGAAGTACGTCGGGCGAGGAATGATGTGATGAGCATGATCGTGAGCGCCAGTTGCAGCCATTTCATTCCTCCTTAAACCAGGTACAGCAGCGGGAAGAGATAGATCCAGATCAAGTCGATCAAATGCCAGAAAAGTCCGACACCTTCGACCGCGGTGTAATGCTGAGTGCTGAAATCACCGCGCTTCAAACGCCATGTGACCCAAGCGATCGCTCCCATTCCGATCAACACGTGGAAGCCGTGGAGGCCCGTCATCATGTAGTAGAACGAGAAGTACAGCGGAAGGTTCGCGGGAATCGCGTCCGCCGACATGCCGATCTCTTGCGCGAGGATGTCGGGGTTTCCCGTGAACCAAGAACCCGGCATCAGACCCAAGTGGATCTTGTGCGAGTACTCGATGTACTTGATGCCCATGAAGATCGCGCCGCAAAGGATCGTCACGATCAAGTTCCAGAACGCGGCTTTCTGCTTCCCGACTTGGATGAAGTGGATCCCGAGTGCCATCGTCAAAGACGACGTCAGCAGCACGACGGTGTTCGCGGTCCCGTACTTCCAGTTCGTGAACTTCGAGCCGACGGCGAAAATTTCGGGGAACAAGTGATGGAAGATCGCGTAGCCCACGAAGAGGCCACCGAACATCAACACTTCGGTCGCGAGGAACAACCACACGCCCTGCTTACCGGTTTGGTATTCGTGCTCGTGGTTGTCGTAGTGGGCCGCGTGAGCGAGCCCTTGCGAATCGATTTTAACGGTACTCATAGGGACCTGCCGTTACGATGGGAGTTTTCTCGAAATTGTCGTGGATGGGAGGAGACTGGATCGTCCACTCGAGCGTTTTAGCACCCCAGGGATTCGGTCCCGCGAGACGATTCGATCGCAGTGCTTCGATCACCGCGATGAGAGCGACGACGAAACCGAAGCCGATCATGTACGAGCCGAGCGACGAGACTCGGTTCAAGTGCTGGTACTCCGGGAGGTAGTCGAAGTAGCGGCGGGGCATGCCCATCGCGCCCAAAACGAACTGCGGGAAGAACGTCACGTTGAAGCCGACGAAGATGAAGAAGAACGAGATCTGACCGAGACCCTCGTGGATCATCTTGTTGAACATCTTCGGGAACCAGTAATAGATCCCGCCGACGATCGCCATCAACGTTCCGCCGACCATCACGTAATGGAAATGCGCGACGACGAAGTACGTATCGTGGAAGTGGACGTCGAGAGCGGTCGTCGCGAGGAAGATCCCCGTCACGCCACCGATGGTGAAAAGGAACATGAAGCCCATCGCGAAGAGCATCGGTGACGCCAAGTTGATCGACGACTTGTAGAGCGTCGCGAGCCAGTTGAACAACTTGATCGCGGTCGGAACGCCGACGAGCATCGTGAGCGCCGAAAAGACCACGCCCGCGATCTCGGATTGTCCCGAGACGAACATGTGATGGCCCCAAACGAAGAACGAAACCGCTGCGATTGCGACCGACGAGTACGCGATCGCCGTGTAACCGAAGATCGTCTTGCGCGAGAACGCCGCGATCAGCTCGGAGACCACGCCGAACGCCGGCAAGATCATGATGTAGACCGCAGGGTGAGAATAGAACCAGAAGAAATGCTGGAACAGGACGGGGTCACCGCCGAGCGCAGGATCGAAGAATCCGATTTGGAAGATGTTCTCCATGGCGAGGAGTGCGAGCGTGATCGCGAGAACCGGCGTCGCGAGAACCTGCAACAGAGCCGTCGAGTAAAGCGCCCACACGAAAAGTGGAATGCGATTCATCGTCATTCCCGGCGCACGAAGCTTATGAGTCGTCGCGACGAAGTTCAAACCCGTGAGGATCGACGAGAAGCCGATGATGAACGCACCCGAGATCATCAACACGACCGCGGGTCTGAGCTGCACCGAGTACGGTGTATAGAACGTCCAACCCGTGTCGGCGCCGCCGTAGAGGAGCGAGCTGAAGGCGACCGCAGAACCTGCCAGCAGGCAATACCAGCTGAGCAAGTTCAGTCGTGGGAACGCGACGTCCTTCGCGCCGATCTGCAGCGGGAGGAAGAAGTTCCCGAGGAACGCCGGAATGCCCGGGATGATGACCATGAAGACCATCACGGCCCCATGATAAGTCATCGCTCTCGAGTATTGTTCCGCCGTCATGATCGTCGCGCCGACCGAGAAGAGCTCGGTCCGGATCAGCATCGCGAAGATCCCGCCGACCAAGAAGAAGATCATGACCGTGACGAAGTACAGGATCCCGATTCGTTTGTGATCGAGCGTCGACAACCAAGAGTAAAGCCCCGCGCCCGCGTGCAGATAGTCGTGCTTCGACGTGTCCGTTTTGAGCAGGATCAAGTCGAGGACCGCGAGAATCACCGCGAGGACGGCGATGACGATCGCGACCGCGGGATGCATCAACTTCACGACGGCCAAGATACCGACCACGACCGGGAGCGCGAACAAGATCTTGTAAATCGATTTTGGTGAATTGCTGTGTGCCATATTATTTTACCGTCTTGATGAATTCGATAATTGCGCTCAGGTCGTCGTCGCTCAGCTGACCGGCGAACGGCGGCATCGGGCTCGGCTTCGAATAGGTTGCTACGATCGTCTTCTGGGGATCGAGGATCGATTCGCGGAGGTAGTTTTCGTCGACCATGATCTTCTTGCCGTCATCCATCGCTTCTTCTTTTCCGAAGAGACCTTTGAACGAAGGACCGACGCCGCGAACACCGTCGAGTGTGTGACAGCCGATACACGCCTTCGAGGCGTACAGCGCGCGACCCTTGTCGACGAGCGAGAGGTCCGCATTGCCTTCCGACGACAGCCACGCTTCGAAATCCGCGACCGAGACGACGCGAACCTTCGCTTGCATGGCGTAGTGCTGGGCTCCGCAGAACTCGGTGCAGAAAACTTGGTACTCGCCGAGCTTGTCGGCCTGGAACCAGATCGCCGTGTAGCGCCCCGGTACCACGTCTTGTTTCACGCGGAACGCGGGAATGAAGAAGCTGTGCAAGACGGGACGATCCGTCGGGTCGTCGCCCTTCGGATTCATTTTCTCCGACGACATGATGAGCTTCACCGCGCGACCCAACGGAACCACCATCGTCGGTGCCTGAGCTTTGTTAGCGGAATCGAAGGTCGTCGTGATTTCCTTGCCGTTCTTGTAAAGGAAGCGCCAATCCCACTTCTTGCCGATGACGTGGACTTCGAGCGCGTTGTCGGGGAACGAGCGCATCTCGTGATAGACGATCCAGCCCCAGGCGAACGCGAACATGAAGACCACGAACGGAATGAAGCTCCAGAGGAACTCGGCCGTATGGTTGTGCGTGATGTACGCCGTCTTGTCGGATCCCGTCTGGCGTTTGTACTTCCAGACGAAGTAGATCATCCCGCCGATGAGGATGATGAACGAGAGCAAGCTTCCCCAGAGCAAGAAGGCGTAGATGTCGTCGACTTTAGATGCGATCTCGGTCGCCGCCGGCGGCATGAACGTGTCGCGGGCAACGGCTGCGGGTAACCACCACATACTCAAGACTCTCCTTTACGAGAACGGAACCAGAACGGCGCGAGGAAGATCGCCAGGATCACGACGATCGCGACTCCGCCGGCCCTCATCACGTTGAACGCGGCGAGGGAATACTTGCTAGCTTTGGAATCGAAATGGAAACAGTAGAGGATCAGCTTGTCGACGACCGTGCCGACCTTGCCGTCGGACGCTTCGATCATCGAGAGGCGAATCGTCTTGGGATCGAAAACGATCCCGTAGAGATACCGTGAGATTTTTCCGTCGGGCGCGACCACCGTCGCAGCCGACGCGTGAGCATATTGCTGCTCGCCTTCGTCCCAGCGATAATTGAAGCCGACTTGCTTCGCGAGTTTCGCGATCGAGGCCGCATCTCCCGTGAGGAAGTGCCAACCCTTCTCTCCTTCGGGGCGACCGTACGACTTCATGTACGTCGCTTTCTTGTCGCGCGCGAGCTGCGGCGTCTCCTTCGGCTCGATCGAAACGACGACTGCATTGAATTCTTGGCCGAGAGGCTGAGGCATCTTCTTGAACGCATCGAGGAGACCGTTCATGTGGAAGTTGCAGAGACTCGGGCAGGCGTAATACGCGAGACTCAAAAGAACCGGTTTGCCGTCTTTCACGAACGAGCGAAGCGGAACGCTCTGGCCGTTTTCGTCTTTGAACGTGAGGTCGAGATCGATTTTCTCGCCGAGATGTTCGTCGATCCCGATTCCTTCGAGGGGCTTCGGAACCGCATTCGCGAAGCCTTCCGCCTGCATCGAATCCATCTCACCGCGCGCGAGCACCGAGGAAGGAGCGTGAACTCCTGCGGCGGAGGCGAGAGCGAGTGCGATCAAGGTGCGAGTGGCGAGTTTCGATTTCATTACTGGATCGTTTTCGCTTTCGCGGCCACGGTCGCATCGTCGTCTTTGCCGGGGTTTTCCGAGATCGAGCGGACGTAATGGACGAGCGCCCAACGATCGATGAGCGGAAGATGCTTGTACGCCTGCATCGGTGTTCCGGCGATCCCGTTGTTCACGACATCGAGGAGACCCAGACGGCCCCCACCCTTTTTCCATTTTCCTTCGACGAGATTTCGCGGCT
>JAZKJB010000138.1:0-6741 GCA_040384505.1 Bdellovibrionota bacterium
GAGCGAAGCGCCGTGGGCCAAATCAATATCATCTGGATTTTTAGAGTTTAGTTTTCAGAAGGGTTTGTAGATTGCGAGATAGCCGGCGATCGCGGCGAGGCCGACCATCAAAGGCATGAAGTATTTTGCGAGCTCGCGTTTTCGGTAAACGAGGGCCGGGAGAGCGCCGAGTGTGAGCCAGATGACGAGTTTCGCGATCGCCCAAGTCGGAAGTCCGTTCACGAGACCCAATCGTGCGAGAAGTCCGAAGCCGCCGATCAAGGCCAGCAAGAGACCCACGCCGTGGACCATCGAAACGCGCTTTCTCAGCATGAAGTCGCGTGTGCCGCCGTTGGCGACGTGGAGGATCATCCCGCCGAGAGTCGCGATGACCATGAAGATCCCGAGCAAATGGAGAACTTTGTAGAACTCGTAGGACATCGGGCATGAGCCTTTCGTTTGATTGATCGTCGAGACTTACTATACTGGCGGGAGTAGAGTCGTCGAAAGGATTCGCATGAAAGTTCCGGCTTCCGTGACCAAGGCGTACGCTGCCGCGCGAAAAGTGCGGGAAACGGCTCATGCGCCTTACTCGAAATTCAAGGTCGGCTCCGCCTTGATCTCCAAATCGGGCGAGCTCTACACCGGGTGCAACATCGAGAACGCGAGTTATGGCGGAACCGTCTGTGCCGAACGTGTTTCGATCCTGAAGGCCGTTTCGGAGGGTGAGGAAAAGTTCGTGGACATCGTCGTCGTGACCGACGGTGCTGCTCCCGCTTTTCCGTGCGCCTTGTGTTTGCAGGTCATGGCTGAGTTTTTCGATCCGAAGACGAAGATCTGGATCGCGGATCTCGACGCGATCAGATCCGTACATGCGTTCGCCGAACTCTTGCCGGTCCCGTTCGGCCCGAAGCAACTGGCGATCGGGAGATCGAAAAAGCGCTGATCAGTTTTCGTTCGCCGACTCGCTCGAGGCATCGCTGAGCCCGAGGTGTTTCATGATGAGTTTGATCTGGCGTCGCATCTCCGGGAGATGTGTCATCGCGGCTTTGGTCTTCAAGAACTGCTGAAGCGGCTGAAGGGGATTTCCGCCGTATTGTCCTGGCGTCGAGATGCTTTTGCTGACGGCGGAGAAGCCACCGATCTGGACGTTGTCGCAAATCTCGATGTGGCCGGTCGTCACCGCGCCACCTCCCGACATGAAGTTCGCGCCGATTTTCGTCGAGCCGGCCGACATGAAGCCTGCCGTCACGAGAGAATTTCTTCCGATGCTGCAGTTGTGTGCGAGGTGAATCTGATTGTCGAGCTTCGCGCCGCGTTCGATACGCGTTTCGCCGAAAGTGGCGCGATCGATCGAGCAGCCGCCTCCGATGTGGACGTCGTCTTCGAGCACGACACGGCCGAGATGGGGAATGCGCGTGTGATTTCCCTTATCGTCATGGCCGTAACCGAAACCTTCTTTCGCGACGGTGGTATTCGGATGAATTTCGCAGCCTCGGCCCATGATCGTCTCGGAACCGATGAAAACGAGGGGATGGATCGTGCAGTCGTCGCCGATTTCACTGCCGTCTTCGATCACGGAGTTGGCACCGACGTAGACGTTTTTCCCCAAGGCGACACGCGCGCCGATGAAAGCGCCGGGTCCGACGATGCAGCCTTCGCCGAGCTTCGCGTCGCCCGCGACCGTGGCCTTCGGATGAACCGTCGTGATGGTGGAGCTTCGGTAGGGAGTCTTGCGGAAGTACTCGTTAAGGATTTTCGCCATCGTCCATTCGACGCTTTTCACGACGAGAATCGTGCGGTCTCCGCGTCGAGCTTCGGCCGTGGCCTTTTGTTTGGCACCCACGACGAGGACCGAAGCCTTCGATGCGAGTCCGGCCTCGAGCGCCTTCGGAGTTCCCAGGAACACGGCTGCGCCGGGGCGGCCTTCTTCGGGTGCCGTCACCGAATCGATGACGCGCTCGAGATCGCCGCTCGATTCGATGAAGAACTCGGGAAAGCGCTTCATCCAATCGTGGCAGGTGGCTCTCGAAGCATTTCGCATGATGCGACCGTAGCAACGGGCGCGATGTGCTCCAACGGTTTATTCAGCGCACTACCTTCGGGAAAATTCCCCGGGGCGATTCGCTTGAGTTCTGGCTTGTTTTCTCGTAGGGATTGACCTAGTTTCAGGCTGTTAAGGTTCAGCTAAAGACCGCTCTGGCTCGGGTTTTCGAGCTTTGTCAGGGCATTCAACTCAGTCGCGGCGAAGCGATTGAACGACCACCTGGGTCGTCGAGGGTCGGAGGATCGATGGCGAAAAAGTCGGCAAAAGCAGCGGCGTCCAAAGGGGCGAAACCGGCCAAAGCCACGAAGCCTGCGCCAAAAGCTACTGCGAAAGCGGCTGCTAAACCTGCGGCGAAAGCCGTGGCTCCCAAAGGAAAAGCGGTCCCAGCCGCAAAAGCCGCTCCGGCTTCAAAGCCGGCGCCGGCGGCTAAATCCGCACCGCCTCCGAAAGCAGCGAAGGCGGCCGCGCCCGCAAAAGCCGAGAAGCCTGGTGCAACGAAGGCACCGGCGAAAAGTGCAGCGACTCCGGTCACGAGCTCAGCGGTGACTCCGGTACCGACCAAAGCGGGTGGCGCGAAGGCCACGAAAGCTGCGGCCGAGGGCAAAAAGCCCGTGGCTGCTGAAACTCCAGAGCCGCAAATGACGTCGGGCGCGCCAGTCGAAGCTGAGGTCGCGGTCGAGCCTGCGGTCGAAAAAGCCCCCGAGAAGAAGAAGCGCAAAGACGATCTCAAGTTCGACCGAACAGGCGACTTGTTGGGCCAATGGCAGGTCCTCTTCGACAAATCGAAAGGCGTGAAGCCGGCGTCGTACAAAATGTCTGAGAATTTCGAAGCTCGATCTCCGCTTCAGCACAAAGTGCTGGGTTGGGGCTACGTCCTCACAAGTCAGAACAACCGTCTCGAAGTTCTCTTCAAGGACGGAATCAAGATCCTCATCGCCAACTACAAACCCTGATTTCAGGTCGTAGTATCGGCGATGCCGGAGCCAGCTGAAAATCGTTGGACGCCCGCTGTATTCTGCATTATCCCTTGAGGCCTATGGCAAAAGACGATTTGGCACAGCTCGAAGGTAAGATCGTGGACGCAGGCGCCGGTGGCATTTACCGGGTCAGTCTCGAGAACAACGTCGAGATCGTGGCCCGACTGTGCGGAAAAATGCGTCGCTTCAACATCCGCGTCGTCGTCGGCGATCGCGTGACGGTTGGCGTGTCGCCCTACGATCCGACCAATGGCCTCATCCTTTACCGCCACAAATAAACAATTTGGCTGCGGCGCAAGGCGCATCGGCCTGGCGAGCCTTGATTTTTAATCCCCACCCTTCAAAATCGAAAAACTTCTAAAGCTACGAACTTGAGAGAGAGTATGGAAACGACTTTTCAAGCCTATCTGGCGTCCGTCCATCCCGGTATCAACCTTCGCAACGCTCAAGCGGTGCTCGAACTCGCGGCCGAGGGCGGAACGGTTCCGTTCATCGCGCGCTACCGCAAAGAGAAAACCGGCGGACTCGACGAAGTCGAAATTCGCAACGTGATCGAAGCGAACGAGACGCTGCAAGAGATCAACAAACGTCGCGCGTACATTTTGAAGGAAATCGAGACGCAGGGAAACCTAACCGACGAATTGAAAGCTCGGATCACGAAGTCGATCGACCTCGGCGATCTCGAAGAAATTTATCGGCCCTTCAAAAAGAAAAAGAAGACCAAAGCGACCGTCGCTCGCGAAGCCGGCCTCGAGCCGCTCGCCGATTGGATCTGGAAACTGGGTCATGGCGAACTTCAGGACGCGACGACTCTCGAAGTGAAAGCGAAAGACTTCTTGAACGTGCCCGCGGGTTTCATCACCTACGAGCTTTCGCTCAAGGGCGCTCAAGACATCGTCGTCGACAAGATCTTCAACAATCCCGATCTGCGCGAGACCGTGCGGAAGAATTTCTTCGAGCAAGGCAAAGTCGTCTCGAAGAAGGCGAAGGGTTTCAAAGCTCATTCGAAATTCGAAATGTACGCGGACTTCGCCGAGTCGGTGAAGAGCCTGCAGGAACCGAAAGCGTCGCACCGTTACCTGGCGATGCGTCGGGGTTGGAACGAAGAAGAGCTCACGGTCGCGATCGAAGGCGACGAAGTCTATCTTTTGAAGACGTTCGAGAACTTCGCTTGTTCGACTCCGACGTCACAGGCGGCCGAGTTCTTGAAGAACTGCGCGAAGGTCGCGTTGAGCGTGCACGTCCATCCTTCGATCTCGAACGAAGTTCATCGCATCTTGAAAGACAAAGCGGACGAGCATGCGATCTCGGTTTTCGCCGAGAACGTACGCCGCGTCCTCCTCGGTTCACCTTTCGGCGCGAAGTGCGTGTTGGGAATCGATCCGGGACTTCGTACGGGTTGTAAGGTCGCCTTGATCGACAAGATGGGCACCTTCATATCCCACACGATCTTGCAGATCTTGGGCGACGGAGCGGAAGCGAAGGGCAAGCAGCTCTTCGGCGAAGTTTTGAAGCAGATCACGATCGAAGCGATCGCAGTCGGCAACGGCACCGGGGGTCGCGAGGCCGAAGGATTCGTTCGAAAAATATTGAAAGAGCTCGGTCATAACATCCCGGTGGTTTTGGTGAGCGAGTCCGGGGCCTCGGTCTATTCGGCGAGCGACGTCGCTCGCGAAGAATTTCCGGAGCTCGATCTCACGGTTCGCGGTGCGATCTCGATCGCGCGTCGACTGCAGGATCCATTGGCGGAGTTGGTCAAAGTCGATCCGAAGTCGATTGGCGTCGGCCAATATCAGCACGACGTTTCGCAAACGCATTTGAAGAAATCCCTCGAGCAGGTCGTCGAGTCGTGCGTGAACGGTGTGGGTGTCGAGTTGAACACCGCGTCCGCGCCTTTGCTTTCGTACGTCGCGGGAATCGGTCCTGCTCTCGCGAAAGGAATCGTCGAGCATCGCAAGACCAATGGGCTCTTCCATGATCGCGACGACCTGATGAAGATCCCGCGCTTCAGCCCGAAGGTTTACGAGCAGTGCGCGGGTTTCTTGCGCTTGCACAACTCGAAACAGATCCTCGACAACACCGGCATTCACCCCGAGCGTTACGCCGCCGTCCGCGACATGGCGAGTGAGCTTGGCGTGAACGTATCTCAGTTGCTCGGGGATGGAGCGAAGAAGCTTCTCCCGCTGAAAGAGAAGTGGGAGAAGATCGTCGGTGAATTCACGTTCGACGACATCGTTCGCGAGCTCGAGAAGCCGGGACGCGATCCGCGCGATCCGTTCAAGGCGTTCTCGTTCCGCGACGACATCTTCGAAGTGAAGGACTTGAAAGAGGGCATGATCTGCCCGGGCATCGTGACCAACGTCACGAACTTCGGAGCGTTCGTCGACATCGGAGTCCATCAAGACGGTCTCGTGCACATCTCCGTTCTTTCGCACAAGTTCGTCGAGGATCCGCGCAAGGTCGTGAACCCTGGTGATCAAGTCACCGTGAAGGTGATGAAGGTCGACAAAGACAAGAATCAGATTTCGCTTTCGATGCTTCTCGAAGAAAAGCCGGAGCGTGCGCCACGTGCGGCCGACGGGGATCGTCCTGCCGGCGAGCGGCCGGCCGGAGCGCGCGGTGAGGGCCGCGGTCCTCGCAAGCCGCGAGGATCGGGCGAGCGTCCTGCACCGAAGGTCGAGCGTGGACCGAGCTTCGCTGCGAGTGGTCCCAAGCCGGGCTTGCCGGGCAGCGGGACTCCGCCGCCGACAGGCATGAGCGGTGGGCCTCGTCGTGACGATCGCTCGCGCGGGGATCGTCCGTCGGGACCTGGCGGTGGTGGTGGTCGCGGTGGTCCGCCGAAGCCGTCGTCTCCGTTCAACAATCCGTTCGCGGCGTTGTTGAGTACCGACAACAACAAGCGGAAGTGATTCGGGTCCTCATGGGGCTTTCGTTTTCAATTTCTTGAGAAGTTTGTACCAGTCGTTGCCGGGTTCTTTCCAGAACTCGGTGGCGTCGTTTAGCCAATCGCCGCCAGTTTGAGCGAATTGCGGATCGCATGAGGCGCGGGCGGAGAGGCTCGCGCGGCAGGTCGCTGCGAGTGCGACGGCGGATTTCTCTGCGTACTTCTTGTATTCGCTGGCCGACATTTCGAAATCGAAACCACTTCCGCTGGGTCGCGAAGCGACGGACCACGTGATGTCGTAATAGTCTTTGCGCTTCTTCTTCGTCACGTCGGTGTCGGGTTTCGATTCGGCGTAGATCGCGACGCGGCCGAGATCGTCGTTCTTCGAATGGATGACGACGCCTGCGGCCGAGACGATTTTATCGACGCAATAGTCGACGGCGATGAGAACGGTTTTACCTCGGTAAACACAGGTCGGGTATTTTTGGCTCTCGCTGTAATTCGGTGTGAACGAGCCGACGTAAGTCAGCTCTTCCGAAAGCGCGGCTTTGATCGCGTCGTTCGGCGAATAGAGAGCATGCGCGGACGTGCCAACGAGCAAGCTCGAGGCAAGGATGATCGCTTTCATTTACAAACACTCCAGTGCGGTCGTGAAATTGCTTCCGACCAAGGGAGACGGCAGGCTTTGAGATGCGTCCCCGTTCAATGGATGAGGGGAATTGCAAGCAAGTGGCCAAAGCCAAACGCTGTTGGCAGTTGGCGGCGGGCCGTGCGCAGTTGGCTGTTGCCAATCGCCGCTGGCAGTTGCGGTTGCTGATCGCAGTTGCGGTTGCTGATCGCGGATGCCGTTGCAG
>JAZKJB010000138.1:6751-8374 GCA_040384505.1 Bdellovibrionota bacterium
GAGACGGCAGGCTTTGAGATGCGTCCCCGTTCAATGGATGAGGGGAATTGCAAGTGAGTGGCCAGGCGCAGTCGGCGGTTGGCGGCGGGCCGTGCGCAGTTGGCTGTTGCCGATCGCGGATGCCGTTGCAGTCCGCGGTGCTGGTTCACTTCGATAGCGCGATCAGCCTATTCGCGATTTCGATGAAGCCATGTCCGCCTTCGCCTTTGGCGACGAACGCCGGTTTCATTTGGATCCGCGTGATGAAATCGTTGATGTTCGCGACAGCGAACGAGTTCTCGAAGAAGCCGAACATCGGTTCGTCGTTCGGCGAATCGCCGCTGAACGCGAATGTCTTGTTTGCTTTCTCGAGATCGAGCCCGAGCTCGAGCTTCGCGTATTCGCGACACATCGAAAGTTTGTCGTATGATCCGAACCAACCGTTGACGTGGATCGAGCTCACTTTCGCTTGTGCGCCGTGGCGTTTGAAGACGCCGACGATCTTGTCGATGTCGGATTCCGGAAGGGGCCCGACGTCCTCTGCGAAATCCACCGCGAGATCCATCAGGCGCGAAAATTGATCCGAGGCGATGGCGCAGCCTGGGACTTCGCGCAGCACGTCCGTGCGAATGGCTTCGAGTTTTTTTCGGTTCGCGCTCTGGGCCGCGTCGTCGAAGACGAAGTGACGCTTCATTTTCCGGTCGTGATAGCGGAAGTAAAAGCCGCCGTTTTCGCCGACGATACCGTGAACGGGCCAAAAGCGCGCGATCATTTCGCACCAGCCGGCGGGCCGACCGGTGACCGGGATGACCTGGACTCCGTGTTCCTGGAGTTTCCAGAGAGCCTCATAGGCGCCAGGCCCGAGCTGTCCGTGATCGGTCAGCGTGTCGTCGATGTCGGTGAAGAGAAAACGAACGGTGGAAGCATTGAATTCGGAAAGTGGTTTCATGAAGTTAGTGTAGGAGTGCTGGCCAGGAGTCGCATTCGGAAATTCACTCGAGGTCCAGTCGCGCAAAGACCTGCGTCAAAAATTTCCACTTGCAACGACCTCCCGAGTCCCTCATTTTAATTTGCATCCCCTTCCAGAAAGTCGAAATGGCTAAAAAAGACGGTGTAGGCAAGATTCTGGTTGTCGTCGAGTCGCCGACGAAGGCGAAGACGATCCGAAAATTTCTCGGCAAAGAGTACGTCGTCGAATCCTGCATGGGTCACGTACGGGATCTTCCGCAGTCGGCGAAGGACATTCCTGAAAAGTACAAAAAGCAGCCTTGGGCGCGGCTCGGAGTGGACGTCGATCACGACTTCGATCCGATCTACACGATTCCCAAGAACAAGACCAAAGTCATAAAGATCCTGAAGGACAAACTCGAAGGCGCGGATCAGCTGATTCTCGCGACCGACGAAGACCGTGAAGGGGAGTCGATCAGCTGGCACCTCGTCGAGACGTTGAAGCCGAAAGTTCCGTTCAAGCGAATGGTGTTCAACGAGATCACAAAAGAAGCGATCTTGAGCGCCCTGAAGGAAACTCGTCAGATCGACACGAATCTCGTGAAGGCCCAAGAAGCTCGCCGGATCTTGGATCGCTTGGTCGGCTACACGATCTCGCCGCTGTTGTGGACGAAAGTGGCATTCGGCCTCTCTGCC
>JAZKJB010000139.1:0-10208 GCA_040384505.1 Bdellovibrionota bacterium
GTGGGAGGCCAGATGGCCATTCGAAAATCCGCCTCTAGACTCGCACTCGCGCTCGCCTTCGCTTCGACGTCCCTCTTCGCCGCCAGTGCGGCTCTCGGTTCTGCAAAGGGACTGGCCGGCCGTGGGCTGAGATGCATAGAGACCGTAATGGACGATGAAGGCAACGACGTCACCCTCGCGAACGTCGTCGTTCGATTCGGAGCGGACGGTAAAGCTTCACAGGTTCGCGTCACACGTCCCAAGACGGTGAACTTTCCCGCGGTGAACGAGACTCTGACGCCCAAGGATTCGAAAATCGCCGACGTCATCCGCCCTGGCGTGATCGAAGGCGTCGACGAGGAAACCAAAGAAAATTACTACTCGTATGGCATCAGCGAATTCCAAGAAATCCGTGCTCAGCGCGGTGACTTCTCGATCTCGATCGCGGTGGACGACCACATGTACGTCGGCGTCTACGGTTCGACCGTCATCCTGAAGAAGGGTGCGGTTTCGGTGAAGGGCCTCGATAGCCCGGACAGTGGCGACGCGATGGTTTCTTGTAAGGTGACTCGATGAAAACCGCCCTCTTCCTCTCGGCCTTGGCTGCCGTTTTCTTTTCCGCACCGCCGGCAGCGGCGCAGTCGGCGAAGAATGCTGGAAAGACGATCGTCTGTCAGGAACTCGGCTTCCATGACGAGACCGGCGAAGATGTTCCGCTGGCGAACATCCAGATTCACCTCGGCGCCCAGGGAAAAGCGGAACGCGTCGTGGTGAAGCGGCCGAAGACCGACGAGCTCGCCGCCATTCGTGCGACGACTCTGACGTTAGCAAACGCGAAGATCTCACACTCGATCGACAAGAACGATAGTGAGATCGACGACGTCTCGGGCAAACAAATTCTCGACCCCGAAACAGGTCGGCCGCAATACAAGTGGAACATCGAAGACGTCGAGACGATCAACGCGAAAGCGGGAGACCTGTCGGTGACGGTCCTCATCAACGATCATCTCTATGCGGGTCGCCCTGGCTCGGTCATCGCGATCAGCAAAGGTGACAAGTTCGTGATCTCGAGCGGTCAAGGCATGGTCGGTTGCACGGGTGCCGTGATGTTCCCAGGCGACAAAGGCGAGTGAAGATGAAAGCGTCGGCGATTCTTTCCATCGCGGCGACGCTCTGTCTTTCATGGGCTTCCACGAGCGCGGCAGGCTTGCCCGGTTTCTGCGGAACTCTCGATGTCTCGCGCATGACGAACGCGGATCTCGAGAACGTCGTCTTCATCAACGATCTCACGAAAAACCAACGTGTCTCGCGCGGGCAATGCGGTTTGCCGGGCGAACGGCTTAACGTCTGCTCGTCATGTAGCGAAACGACGAGCGAGGCTGCCATGCGCATTCTCCGACCGATGGTCGGAGACCCGAGCCACTTGGCGTGGCATGCGAACTGGCACGAGCTCCGCGGAACCGCGACTCCGCTCGATGCGTCGTCGTTCGCAAAGGCGAAAGAAGCGAAGCTCGTTCCTTCGACTTGGTCGTTCCAAGACTTCAACTCTCGCTACGCCGTCGAAGGTGGATCTTTCAGCGGAGAGAACTTTTTCTTCATGCATCGCTTGATGATCAAGATGGTGCAACTCGAGCTCGCAGGGAACGGGTTGCCCTGCTTCGCGCCTTGGAATGACGTTCCCGCGTCGGTTGTCGATACGAAGTGGCCGGTACCGCGGAAATTCCAAACTCCCGCGGCGCTGCAGTCGGCGGAAGCGCAGCTCGAAGGAATGCGAGAGCTGCTGGGAAAACTTCGTGCGCCGAAACTCCTCGCGAACGTTACGCTCAACCGTCTCGGGCAACTGATCGAGCCACGACTGCATCTGCAACTTCACGGCTTCTACCGTTCGACTCCGCCTTGCTCGGCGGAAGCGCGAGCTCAAGGCTTTTGCGACGATCTCGTCCCCGTGCAAACCTCGCCGCTCAACAAGCATTTCTGGAAAATCCACGGCCTCGTCGACCAGCTCGTCGGCGATTGGTTGAAAGCACACGGCTATAGCGAGATCGCAGTGAAATGCGACGGACGAAAAGCCTGCTATCAATGGCAAGGGACTTGGATCGGAAGTTATCCGCGCTGAACTTCGTTTACTTCGCGGCGACGCGGGCTTCGGCGTGCGTTTCGCGGATGACGACGACTTTGATCTGGCCAGGGTACTGGCATTCTTCTTCGATCTTGTCGGCGATCTGCCGGCACATTTTCAAAGACTGTTCGTCGTTCACTCGGCGTCCGTCGACGATCACTCGAACTTCGCGGCCTGCACTGAGGATCAACGTCCGCTGCACGCCTTTGAAGCCTTCGGCGATCGTCGTGAGGGCTTCGATCTTCTGGTTATAGACCGTGACCGTCGAACGCCGCGCGCCGGGACGAGCACCCGACATCGCATCGGCTGCGATCACCAGGAAGGCGAGATCGGTCGAGGGTTGTTCTTCGTAATGGTGGGCACGAACGGCGTGCACGATGTGCGGTTTCTCGCCGTGCTTGTCGATGAAGTCCGCTCCGAGGACGGCGTGACCGCCTTCTTGGTTGTGATCCATCGCTTTGCCCACGTCATGGAGCAAACCGACGCGCTTCGCTGCCGAACGATCGACTCCACCGAGCTCGGCCGCGAGGATTCCGCAGAGCCAGCCCACTTCGGAAACGTGAAAGTGCTGGTTCTGCGCGAAGGAATAGCGGTAGCGAAGGGCGCCGAGCATCTTCTTGATCTCGGGATTCAAATCTTTTTGGCCGAGCTCGGCCGCGATTCGATTGCCATCGCTCTCGGTCTTCCGCGCGACGTCGCTCTTCGTCTTCTCGAAGAGGCGCCTGACGGTGTCTTCGTTCGGAGCGCGCTCGTGAAGGAGTTTCTCGAGGCAGCGCGTGGTGATCTCTCGGCGAACCGGGTCGTAACCGACGACCTGGAAGGTGTTTTTGTCGGTGATCACGATCTCGAGGCCGACGAGCTCTTGAAGGAGTGCGATGTTGCGACCGTCGGGACCGAGCATGCGGCGTTTCACGTCGTCGTTCGGGATCTCGACGATGCCGATTCCGCGCTCGGTGCAGGCTGCACGAGGAAAACGCGTGAGCGCCGAGACGATCAGCTTCTTCGCGATCTCTTCGCTGTTCGCGCGAACGTCGTCTTCGATGATCTGGGCTTTTTTCTTCGCGTCGGATTGGATTTCTTGTTCGAGCTCGGCGTGAAGCTGTTTTTTCAATTCGTCGGGCTCGAGACCCGCGACACGCTTCAACTCTGCGACCAGCGCTTGGCGAAGACGGCCTTCGTCTTTCTTGTGTCTGTCGAGACGCTCTTGGCGTTCGAGCACGCGCTTCTCTTGCTCTTGCACCGTCTGCATCTGCTTCTGGACTTCGCGGCTGTCTTGATTGAACGACCGATCGGCCGCGCTGCGCTTTTTCCGGTAGTCTTCGTCCAGCACCTTCACGCGTTCTTCGAGCGCCTTCACATCGGCTTCGTGCTTCGCCCAGATCTCGTCGCCGGCCTCGATGGCGGCGAGCTTCGACTCGTCCATCAAGTGTTCGGCGGTCTCTTTGGCTTCGGTGAGAAGGTCTTTGGCTTCGTTTTCTGCGCGAGCGAGAGCATTGGCTCGACCGATGCGCGAAAACAATATCGTGATGAGGATTCCCGCCATGAGGCCGAGAACGAGCGAGAAGATGGTCATGAAGACGAGACTACCCCGAACTTTGGTCCAAAAGCCATAGACGGCGGGCGCCTGGGGGCACCCGCTTCGGCTTTAGAAGTATTTTTTGCGTTTGGAGGAAGGCAGGATCTTTAGCACGTCGCGGTATTTTGCGACCGTACGACGCGCGATCTGGATTCCTTCCTTCTTCAGGAGGTCCACGATCTTTTGATCCGAAAGCGGCACCTTCGGGTCTTCCACGGCGACGAGCTCTTTGATCTTGAGCTTCACCGATTCGCTGGCGAGCGAATCGCCGTCATCGGTGTTGATCCCCGAGTTGAAGAAATACTTCAGTTCGAAGATCCCGCGCGGCGTGTGGACGTACTTCGCCGTCGTCACGCGAGAGACGGTCGATTCGTGCATCCCGATGTCGTTCGCGATGTCCCGGAGGATCATCGGCTTGATGAATCCCGGACCGCGATCGAAGAAGTCACGCTGGTGCTTCACGATCGACTCGGTGACCTTGTAGATCGTGCGCTGGCGCTGGTGGATCGACTTGATCAGCCAAACGGCCGAGCGAAGTTTTTCCTGGATGTACTCCTGCGTGGAATCGGCGGCGACGCCTTTCACTTTCTTCTGCAACTCGGCCTTGTAGAAGTTCGAGATGCGAAGACGCGGAAGTCCGTCTTCGTTGAGCGAAACCATGTACTCGTCGCCGACTTTGTAGACGTACACGTCGGGCGTCACGTACTGCGTGTCGTTCGTGAGGAACTGGCGACCTGGCTTCGGATCCATCGAGTAGATGATCTTCGTCATGTCGATGATCTCTTCGAGATCGCGGCCCATCGCTCTCGCGATGCCTTCGTAGTTCTTCTTCTCTAGATCCTTCAAGTGGTTCGAGATGAGCGCTACGAAATCACGCGTGTCTTCTTGGATGTGCTTCGCTTGGATGAGCAAGCACTCCTTCAGATCGCGCGCTCCGATGCCCGGCGGATCGAATTCCTGAACGAACGGCAGAACGGATTCGAGATCGTCCTTGTTGCAGCCTTCGTCTTCCGAAATCTGCTCCAAGGGAACCTTGATGTAACCGTCGTCATCGATGTAGCTGATCAAGATCGACGCGAGAGTCTGCTCCTCGTCGTTGAAACCAGAGTTCCGCATCTGCCACATCAAATGATCGTAGAGAGTCTGAGTCGTCGAGATCAGATTCTCGTAGTTCATGATCTCTTCGTTGCCACCACCCATCGAAGGCGTCGGTTTGTATTGGGTGTCGAGGTAAGACTCCCAATCGAACTCGTCTTGCTTCTGTGGATTTTGATCCTGAACGATGTCGCCCTCGTTCTGACCGGCTGCAACTTGCGATTCTTGCGTCGACGCTTGGTCTTCGCCGCCTTCGCCTGCGAGCTCCTCGAGAACGGGATTCTCTTCGATCTCTTTGCGAACCGCCGTTTCGAGTTCCATGCGCGACAGCTGCAAGAGCTTGATGGCCTGTTGCAGCTGCGGCGTCATCCGCAGGGTCTGCGACAGGTTCATGGATTGTTTCATTCCGACGCCCATTTGATCTCCTCCGGAACGGTCCTAAAGCTTGAAATTCTCACCGAGGTAAAACTTCCGCGCGAGCTCCGAAGTCGCCACTTCCATGGCCGCACCTTGAACCTGCACTTTTCCGTCTTTCATGATGTACGCCCAATCGCAGATCCCGAGCGTCTCGCGCACGTTGTGATCCGTGATGAGGATGCCGATGCCGCGATCCTTCAACGCGCGAATGATCGACTGGATGTCGGCCACCGCGATCGGATCGATACCGGCGAACGGTTCGTCGAGCAGGATGAACTTCGGCTCGCCCGCGAGCGCTCGTGCGATCTCGACCCGGCGGCGTTCACCGCCCGAGAGTGCGAAGCCGTAGCTGTCGCGAATGTGCTGAATCGAAAATTCGTTCAAGAGCTCTTCCATCCGCTCTTGCTTCGCGGTTCCCGAGACACCTTGTGCTTCGAGGGCGACCAAGATGTTCTCTCTCACCGTCAGACGCCGGAAGATGCTGGCTTCTTGCGGAAGATAACTGAGTCCGATACGCGCGCGCTGGAACATCGGCATGTTGCGAATCGATTGGTCGCCGAGTGTGATGTCGCCTTCGTCGGGCGTGACGAGTCCGACGACCATGTAGAAGCTCGTCGTCTTGCCCGCACCGTTCGGCCCGAGCAGCCCCACGATCTGGCCCGGATTCACTTCGAAAGTGACGCCGTCGACGACTCGCCGACCTTTGAAAGACTTTTCGATGCCTTTCACTTTGAGCCGGATCATTGGCGCTTCTCCATGGACTTCGGATCGATCTGCGCCTTCGCGTTCGAGACTTCGACGCGTTTGCCGCCGTCGAGGAACGTGATTTCGTCGCCGACCAACTCGTCGCCGTTCTGCACGACGCGAGGTGAGCCTTTGAAGACGAGTTTGTTATCGCGGAAGCTCATCGAGACGGTTCCGCTCGTGGCGAACTTGTCGGTGTCGGTCACCTTCACGCCGCCCGCGACTTGAACCGCACTCAAAGCATCGGTCTTGGAATCGAAATCGAACTTGGCCTGCGGACCGGAGACTTGCATCGTATCGACGTCGATCACGACGTTTCCGAAGAAGTGAGCTTGGCTCGAGCGACCGCTGAAGACCGCGCGTTGGCTCTGGATCGTGGCGATCCGTTCGGGCTCGCCGGGTTTCGAAATCGGCTTCTTCGCGTTCACGTTGCGATTGATGTTGATCTCGTTCGACGCGAGATCGGCGACGAGATCGGCACCGGTGAGATGGATGTTGCGGCCGGAGTTGTCGCGCGGGCCGATCATCTCGACGGCGCCGGGACTCATGAGCTTCTTGTCCTTCGAGGAATAATCGGCGACCTGAGTCTTGAAGACGTAACCGTTCGAGGAGTGAGTTTCGACGTCACCCTCGATACGCATGGCATTTTGATCCGGCTGCACTTTGCCTTTGAGACCCGTCACCGTGTACGTCACTCCGTTTGCTGCGAAGAACTTCACTTTCACTTTTTCGATCGTCCACTGCTCGTTGTCCTGGGGTCTCACGGCGCGGTCCGCCCAGAGCTCCCATTCCTTCCCGCTCTCTTTCGCCTCCACGAGATGAACGTCGCGCATGACTTGTCCCGTTCCGGCTTTGTCTTGAGCGGGGGCGGTCGTGGCGCGATTCTCGTTTGCAGGCAAAACGCCGACTTCCTTCGGCGCGACGATCAGGATCTCGACCACGAGAATCACGAAGAGCAAACCGAGGATGAAACTGTTGCGTCTGCTCATGGCGATTCCGATCTCTATCTCAGCGTAACACAAATCGGTTTTGGATTGGCACGAGATTGGCACCGAACTGAGCGACGCACAGTTCCTGCGCGACGCTTCCGCGCGACCTCGACACACGTCGAGGGCCCACACGTCTCATTTCGAGATCCAGGTTCGGGTCTACGAAAACAGTTCGACATCTCTCCGAACTTGCCTCGACGTTGATCGAGTGCGCGAAATGTCGTCGTGGAATGACCGACTCTCAGTCAAGTTCCCTAGGGAAAACACCGATTTTTAAGTCATGACCGCTCATTCTTGGTTCATCCATTCGAACGACATCGTGACCGGTCCTTTCGACACGGACTCGGTCCGCATGAAGCTTCAAACGGGACTCGTTCCTGCGGGAAGTTTCATTTGGTGGAAAGGCCAACGCGAGTGGATTCCGATCTCGGCGTGGGAGTCGCAGGTCGATCAGATCGTGCAAAGCGCATCCGACCGTTCGCAAAAACCCGTGTGGTACATCGACGCCGGAAAGACGCCGCTCGGGCCCCTCACCGAAACCGAATTGATCGAGAACTTGAAATCGATGACTTCACTCGCACGCGTGCGTCTCTGGGCCGTGGGCATGGAGAAGTGGACGAGCCTCTTCGAAATTCCGGACGTGATGGAATCACTCGGCCTCAGCCGACGAGAGAATCAACGTGCTCCGCTCATGGGCACCGTCGCCATCACACGCTCGAACGAAGATCCGAAGGGCTATGTGTTACGCACGGCCGCGATCAGCGTCGGCGGGATCGGCGTGAACGGAAAACACGATCTGCGCTCGGGCGACGTCGTTTCGCTCTTGGTGAAGAGCCCTGAGATCCCCGGCAACATGCATTTGCGAGGACAAGTCGCTTACGTGACCGCCAACGGTTACTGCGGCATTCGCTTCGAACAAGTTCATTCGGAAATGCAGTCGATGATCCTCGACTACGTGAAGAAATTCAACGGCGACTCGGCTACGACCGCGCAAGCCGCCTGATCCCAATCACTGCGTGACGGGTTTCTCTTCTTTGATGACAGCGAAATTGATCTCGCTCGCACCGGCGTCGGTGAGAGTCAGCATGACTTTCTTCACCGTGAGGAAGTCGATCGTCTTGTCGGCTTGAACCGTGATGCGGCGATCGTCCATCGGATCGTCCTTCTGGACGCTGTCAGGACGCGTTTCTTCGACGGCTTGGCGAACCTGGTTCACCAGTGCCGCACGCTTGTCGGCGGCCTCTTTGAACACCGCCTCGAGTCTCTGCGCCAAGGGCTCGATCTTCCACTCGGACTGCTCTTTCACCGCAGCGAAAGTCGCAATCGTTTCTTTGTCGAGCATGATGCGCTCTTTCGAGATCACGACGACGTGCGCGGGACGAAGTTCCTTCACGGCATTCGCCTGCGGGAGCTCGACGTTGTCGGTGATGTCGATGACTTCACCCGTGGTCTGATAGTTCTGCAGAAGGAAGACCGCGAGAACCGTGAACATGTCGACCATTGCAGTGAGCGAGAGCGAAGCGATCATGCTTCGCGCGCCACCGCGCAAGGGTCTGTTGTGTCGATCACGGCGTCCGGGTGCGTAGATGGCCATTATTCAGACTCCGTCGTCGAGACCGAGATCGCCTGGAATCCGCTCTGAATCATGGTATCCATGCCCGTGATCAGCAGATCGTATTGCAGGACTTCGTCGACGGTGATCACACCATCGTTTTTCTCGGGGTATTTCTCTTTGATTTCTTTCAGCTTCGCCGAGAGACGCTCGCGGTCCCAGGTGCCGTCGCGGAGTTTCGGGATCATGACCCGGTCGGAACCGATGACGATTCGATATCCTTCCTCTTTCACGTCGAGCCGCAAGGGGATGTCGGCCAGAGGTGGAGGAGTGGACATGTCCTGGTTCTCGGATTTCTTACCGTAGATCGAGCTCCCGAGCTGGATCATCGAAACTTGCGTCCAGACCGCGGTGATCAAGAGGAACGTGATGAGACAGCTCATCAAGTCGATGAACGGAACGAGGTTCACCTCGATGTTCATCGTCCGTCCCTTACTTTTGTCTTCGACCTGAGCCATTCTCGCCTCGCCTTATTCTTTCATCTTGTCGCGGTTCGCGACGACGAGGTTCAAGAGGCTCATCGAGCTCTCGACGACGTCGTTGAGGATGCGGCCGATGCGGACTTGGAAGTAACCGTAAGCCAAGATCGCGATGATCGCGACGATCAGCCCGAAACCGGTACAGTGAAGCGCGTCCGAGATACCTCGCGAGAGAGCGGCTGCTTTCTCGGCGGCACCGACGGCGGCCACACCTTGGAAGGACGTGATCATCCCGAAGATGGTTCCGGTCAGTCCGACGAGCGTCGCGACGTTACCGAAGACCCCGAGGAATCCCGACCAACCTTCGACACGCGGAGTTTCCCGCAAGACCGAAGCATCCATCGCCACTTGCACTTCTTCGTCCGGGCGATGGTTCATGACTTGAACCAAGCCGGCCTTCAGCGTGCTCGTGAGAGGAGTGGGTTTCGAATCGCAGTACGTGATCGCTTGGCGGATGTCTCCGCGAAGGACCATACCGAAGAGATGCTCGTTGAAGTCGACTTTGTCGACCGTCAGAGCACGAAGCACCATGAAGCGCTCGATGATGAGGATCACCGTCAGGATCCCCACTGCCGCGATGACGTACATCGCAGTACCGCCGGCCTCGAAGGCATGGACGATGAAATTCGAATTTTGAGCCGCGGTGACGCCCGCTGCTGCTGCTGTTGCTGTCGGTTCCACTTCAGATTCCCCCTTGCGGTAACTTTTCGGTCTCGTTAGCGTTCGTTTTTAAAATCATCTCGTAAACAAAATCAATTCGAGAAGACGAATGGATAAGCTTCCACGACGACCACCTGGTTGGATGGCGGCTCCGGGAACTTCCATTGTCTCAAGTTGTCCATGATGCACTCGGCGACCGCGCGGTTGCCGAGTTCGTTGGATTTCACGCGCGTCGCGAGCACTCGTCCGCCCTCGCCGATGTCCCACGAGAGCACGAGTTTACCCAGGAGATCCGGGTTGCGCTCGAGCTGGCGGTTGTAGCAGGTCTTGATCGTGCGCAAGTTCGCGAGGATCACTCGGCGGATCGCCTCGCGATCGATCGTGCCCGAGTAAGATTCTTCGGAGCCCCCGGTGACGATGCGAGTACCGGCTTTGTTGCCGAGGCCGCCCATTCCCGTTCCAGAAACGCCCGAGCCGCGACCCTTCGTTCCGACTCCACCCGCGATTCCCTCGAGAGCTTTACCGGTTCCGCCTTGTC
>JAZKJB010000140.1:0-4493 GCA_040384505.1 Bdellovibrionota bacterium
AGGTCTCATGATGTCGATCTTCGGCGGACTTCTCCTCGGCGTTTTCTTCGCGCACATCACGCCTGAAGAGTATTTGCGTCACGTTCCGACGATCGTGACCTTCCCGTCGATCTTGAGCGGTCTGTTCAAGTGCTTCGTCTTCGCGATCGTTCTCGCGTCGATCTGTACCTACAAGGGCTACACGACGACCGGCGGAGCGAAAGGTGTCGGGCGTGCGGTCGTCGCGACCGCGGTATCGACGATGGTCGGTCTCGTCGTCGCCGACTGGTTGACGTCGATGATCTCCGACGCGGTCCTTCAGATGATGGTAGGGCACTAATCGATGATCACGGCTCTCGGTGGACGCATCATGACTGGCGCTGCGATGACGAGAGAGTTCCTCCAGCTCGTCGCAGAGACGCTTGGCGCCGTCGTCACGCCGCCGATCCGCGTGCGCGATACGATCCGGCAGTTCTACTTCGTCGCCAACCAGAGCGTCGTCATCGTTTGCTTCAGCGTCGCGTTCGCGGCGGCCGTCACCATCATCGAATCGTCCTTCCACATGAAGATGGTCATCCAGAACGACTCGATGGTCCCGGGCTTCGCGGCGATGTTGATCCTTCGCGAGCTCGGTTCGGTCGTGATGGCGCTCCTCATCACGTCACGCGTCGGAGCTGGACTCGCCGCCGAAGTCGGCTCGATGCAAGTCACCGAGCAAGTCGACGCCCTTCGCATGCTCGGCATAAACCCGGTCCGTTTCATCGTCGTTCCACGCTTCATCGCGTGCCTGGTTGCGGGTTTTCTCTTGGCTATCGTCGCGAACCTCGTCTGTCTCTACGTCGCGATGTTGGTGAGCACGTGGAAGCTCGGCTATACTGCGGGTGGATTCATCACGGCGATGAGAACGTTCGTCCACTTCCGCGATCTGGTCTTCGCCAGCATCAAAGGAGCGGCGTTCGGCGCGGTGATCCCGCTTTTCAGCTGTTTCTACGGATTCCGCTGCAAAGCCGGCGCAGAGGGTGTGGGTCTCGCCACCACCAACAGCGTCGTCGCGACTTCGGTTGCGATCATCATCATCGATTTCTTGCTCACGTTCGTGTTCTCGTACTTCTACTGAAGCGTTTTGCTGGGGAGTTGCTGCTGTGAAAGTCGAAACCAAGGTCGGGCTTCTCTTCGTCGTAGCGATCGCGATGGTCGCGGCCTTCGCATGGTACCTCGGCGTCCTGAATCCCTTCGCGACCGCGAACACGGTGGAGCTCGGCTACAACTTCGCCGGCGGCATCGAAGTCGGCTCAAAGGTCCGCGTGATGGGCATCGAAGTCGGAAAGGTCCAGCGCATCGAGTTCGATCCCGCGCTGAAAATGCCGAACGGCGAAGAAGTGAAGCTGAAGGTCACCGTCTCGATCTCGAAAGACGCGTGGGAGACGGTTCGCCAAGACAGCCGCTTCTTCATCAACTTGGCCGGCGTGATCGGCGAGAAGTACATCGAAGTCTCTCCGGGCTCGTCCGCATCGCCATCTCTGACACCCGGAATGCTACTCCGCGGCGAAGATCCGCCGCGAATCGATCAATTGATCTCGCAGTCATACGGTCTCGCGGGAAAAATACTCGCGATGGTCGAGAAGAACGAAGGCTCGATCACCGACACGATCGACAAGATGAACAACCTCGTCTCGAATTTGAACAAGACACTCGTACTTCTCGACAAAACTTCGAAGAACGAGAAGTTCGTCAAGATCGTCGATAACCTCGCCATCATCACTCAAGACATGACCATCGTGACGTCGAAGTTCCGCGGCCCCGAAGCCGACAAGACCTTCGATCTCCTGCATCGCCTCGTCTGGCGCCTCGACAAGCTCGACGAGCAAGCCATTAGGACGTTCCTTCAGAAGGAAGGCATCAAAGCGAAGCTGTTCTAGGGAACGACGCTCAGAGAATCGGTTTTCGGTTTCCGTTTGGGGTTTCCGTTTCCGTTCCCGTTCGGTTTATTCGTTTTCGGTGTGGTGCTGCGATTGCAGACCTTCGTGGAATGCTCCAGAAGTTTGAAGCTTTCCAAATGGCAAAAGAGTTCTTTTTGTTGTGCAAGAAGCTGAGAACCCAGCACTTCCTGCAGGATCAACTTTTGAGAGCAAGCTCGTCAGTTGCTCTGAACCTCGCGGAGGGGTCCGGGAAGCGAACGGCTAAAGATCAACGCCACTACTACTCAGTAGCCCTAGGAAGCTTACGAGAGTGCCAAGCGATCCTCGCGCTCGAGGACGTACAGAGCCCACAGATCATTGAGCTTACCAACCGTCTCGGCGCTATCCTTTACCGCCTCAGCCACAAACCTCTTCCGAAAACCTAAAACCGCAACCGAACCGAAACCGAAACCCCAAACGGAAACCGAAATCCGATTCCGTGTTCCGGACATAAAAAAACCTCCGAAGTTTCCCTCGGAGGTTTCAAGAGTCTTACGACTCGCTTTCAGTAAAGACTAGCGCTTCTTCGAAGCTTTTTTGCGCGTAGCTTTTTTCTTCGTAGCTTTCTTCGCTGCTTTTTTCGTAGCTTTTTTCTTAGCCATGATTCGCTCCTCCTAGGATGAGTTGTCCGTAAAGTTAAACAAGAAGACTTCCTGTTTAAAAGCTTACCGGCGTGACTCTAATCGTCAACCCTAAATTTAATCTTGAGCTCTTTTTTTGCTGACAAGCTTCCGCGGAGGTCTTCATCAGCATGCTTTTCGTCTTCGTCATCGCACTTCTCGGATTCGCATCCGCACTTCGGATTTCGCATTCACTCGAATCTCGTCATCTTCGCGCGAAGTGAGCTGACAAAAATTGGCACCGCAGTTTTTGCGTGTGCGATCGCTCTCGCGATCGCGCTTCCGCACTCGCTTTCGTGCGCGTGGCTCGCGATTTTTTCTCCGCTCGTGTGCGCCGCTTTTTCGCTCTCACTGCGAGTCTCCCGTCGTTCACGCGCTTTCAAAAGAGAGTGCGCGAGTCTTCTCGCGATCGTTTCGCTGAAGATGAAATCGGGACGCGCGTTTCGACATTCGTTCGACGAAGCGATCGCCGAAAGCGACGCGAGAGTGCGCGCGAAATTCACGGAGATCGCTGCTGTTGTGGCTTTTTCACAACAAAGAAGTGGCATGCGGATTGATCCATTCGTGCGTGAATTCGTCGATGAACTCGCCTTGATCGACCGTCACCCGCATTTAGCCGTGCGGCGTCTCGAAACGTTTCGCGACAAGATCGAAATCGAAGAATCCTTTCGACGTAGGTCCGGACAAGTCCTCGCACGCATCCGCGCTCAGTCGTCGGTGATGACGGGCCTCTATCTTGCTGTGAGCGCATTCATGATCGCGAAGTTCGGTTGGAGCGCGAATGCGAAACTTTTCGCGATCGCGACGACGTCGTTCGGAATCGGCGCGATCTGGCTGTGGTGTGGAGGGAGAAATTTGAAATGGAAGGTCTAGCGCCGCCGTTGAAGTGCCTTCTCGAAGTCCAAGCGGCCATTCGAAACGGCGAAGCGATTCGAGCGGGCCTCACGCGCTACGCGCAGCTTTCCTCGGCGAGGGACGAGTTCGCTTCCGTGGTGCGATCGTTTCTCTTCGCATGGGAGCGGAGTCAGCCGTGGCGACATCTCCTCGAAGGCCAGAGCGCGCATCGACGAGCGCTTCTCGAAGTTTTCGCGTGCGGTCTCGCCGGACAATCGGTCGCGTCTCAACTCGATGCACTTCGCATCGAGATCGAGAAGGCGTGCGACGCGGAAATAGGCGCGTACCTCGAAATGCTGCCACTCAAGATGTTGGCGCCACTCCTCCTCTTTCAATTTCCGGCGTTCCTTTTACTAATGTTCGGGCCTTTGCTTCGTCATCTCATCCAGGAGATCAACCGATGAATTCGATCTTCTGCGCGCTCGTCGCTGTCGCCACCGTGCTTCAGGCTCACGCCACGGACCTCTCTGCGATCACGAAAGCCAAGTCTTCTCTCGCCCTCGAGTTGACGCTCGCGAGCCGCGCGGAACTGAAAGAACGTCGTGATCAGTGCAACTTGGAACTTTCGGGCCTCGAACTTCCGCGGTCTTGCTTCGAAGTCTTGAATCTCGAGGAGTCGATGGGTCTCATCGTGAGATCGAGAGCCGGTGAGCAACGACTTTGGCTCGAGCGACTCTGCCTGAAACGCGCACGCGGCGCGGCACGTCTCGAAGCGCTCTCGAGAACGTCGGCTCTTTCGAGCTCTTGTCGACAAGCCGCCGAGGAACGACTCGACGATCTTCGATATCGACTGGAAGACGAGCGGCCACAGGATCTGTTTCAAAACGAGCGATCCGATGTCCGTTGATCCGAATCCCGGACTCTTGGACCGGATCTTGAACTGCGGATGGCCTGAGACCGGAGGTTCCGCCGTGGCGACGTTCAATCCCGAGCACGTGAACTACGAAATATTGGAATGTGTCGGCGAAGGACTCACGGCGAGCGTTTATAAAGCCGTTCGCGTCGACAGCCGCGGTCATTCGCGACAAACCGTCGCTCTCAA
>JAZKJB010000141.1:0-5611 GCA_040384505.1 Bdellovibrionota bacterium
AGATGATCCTCGACTCGGAGGCGGACGACATCGTCTACACCGCCGCCGTCTCGGGAATTCCAGCGAGCTTCATGAAAGCGAGCCTGGAGAAAGCCGGAATCGCGAATGCCGAGGGCGGCGCCGCCGAGATCGGACACAAACTCGCGATGGCTGACGAAGCGAAGGCATGGAAAACCGTCTGGTCCGCCGGTCACGGCGTTTCGAACATCAAAGACGTCCCGAAAGTTTCGGAACTCGTCGATCGGTTGCACCGGGAATACGAAGCCGCCCGCACGACGCTCACCAAAGGCGTTACTTCTTCTTTTTAGTCTTTTTCTTCTTCAGGTCGGTGCGCTTTTCAGTGCGGCGGCCGATCGGGTTTTGGTACGCGATCGAGCCGAAGGCGCTCTTGGCTGCGGCGTTGTACGCGAGTGCGGCTTCGGATTCGCTCTTGAAGTGACCGAGGTTGGTGGAATGGCCGTCGACTTCGATCGCCGCTCGCCACTTCTTGTCGGACTTCGAGAATGAAACTCCGCGGAAGCTCGAAGTCGAACCCGTGCGTTTCTTCGGAAGAAGGCGCTGGCGCTCTTTCAGCGTGCAGACGATCAGATTGTCTTTACGGTAATCGAGAGCTTCGTTGAAGCGGCGGGGGTAAACTTGTTTGCCCTTCGGCGGGCTCATCAGGAATTTCCCGAGCGTGATCGTGCGAACCGTGTCGCCTTTGCGAATCGAGGTCACGACGCGGTTACGACCCGTCGTCCCTTTGGTCACGCGCCACGAATGTTGCGAGACACGGTCGAGATCCTCGCGGTCGATCTTGCACTTTTCGCCGCCCGATAGCGTGATGGTCGTCCAGTCCTTCATCGTCGATGCCCCCTTTGAGTCGTACCCCGCTAGTTTGACATGTCGGTATGGGAGCGACAAGGTCCTGAAAATGAAAACGCCAGGCTCATTCCCGGCGTCTTGCTCTTGCCAAATTGGTGTTCGCGTTCGCAGTTACGGGGGACCCGTCTCGCTTCGCGCGAGGTGTTTCAACAACGGGTAGCTTTGGCAGTTCATCCGCACACGTCCTCCAGTATTAGTGCCCGCAACGAGTCTTAAGCCTCTTACCGCCAGCCCGCCGCTTTGGACGAGGATTCTGACGCCGGACCTTTCACTGATCGGAGGAGAATGCGTTCGCATGAGTGATGAAAATCGGGCATTTCGGGCGTTCCGATTTCGAGACAGCCGAAGCCTACGTTCGGCTTGGTGAATTCGATCCTGAGACGCGCTGAAAATAAACGAGCTGCGAAAATTTGACGGGCTGAAAATCGCGTGCTCCAAAAAAGAAGGCGAGCACTCGGCTCGCCTTCCTTCACGCATTACTTTTTCGACACTCGTGTCGAAATCAGGGCGTCTGTTTTTTCACTTCTTCGAGGATGGCTTTCACGTAGCCTTGATAGCCGTTCTGAACGTCGTCGGCCGTCATCGAGTACGCGACGTCGGGAGTGACGCCGAGGTTCTCGATCGGTTGGCCGTTCACGCGCTCGGCGATCGAGCCCGTGATCGAGAAGCCCGCGATGCCGACGTTGTTCGGAATCTGAACGCTGTTGATGTAGCCGCCAGCGCCCGCCGTGCGAGTGCCGAAAACCTTCACGCGCTTGTTGTCCTGCATGATCGTCGGGAAGAAATCGCCGCCCGAGAAATCGAGCTCGTTGACGATGATCATCGTCGGTTTCGTGTATTGAACGACGCCCGGATTGATCTTGTCGACGCCCGCGATCCAGTACGGCTCGGTGAGGCTACGGCCGGCATTCCATTCGTCGACGAGGAACTGAGCGTAGCTCTTCATGAACTTGATGAACTCGAGAGAAACCGGGTAACCACCCATTTCGCCAGACGGAACGGCTTTCGCGACGTCGTCTTCGGTTTTGATCTGATCGAGCTGAGCGATCATGTTGAGCGCGTCGACCACGTCCGCTTGCGTGACCGTCATGCGGTGGCGCGGAGTGATCAACGGTTGATCCGTCATGAGCGAAGCGAGGGCGTACAGATAGAACACGCTGCCGCCGGGATTGTTCACCTGGTCGATCACGAGCGAGTCGGTCTCGGCCTGGAACTTCTGGAGGATCGTCGCCATGTCCTTCACTGCTTTCGCAGCGTCGTCGGGCGTGTAACCGGGAATGCGAACGTAGCCGATGCGCTTACCGTCGGCGTTCGTGAAAGTGTACGCGTAGAACTCGACGTCGGCCGCCGACTCCCACTCTTTCTTGCCGAGATCGGGGATGAAACTCTGGCGCGCGCCGAGATCGTAGACGCCGAACGAGGGCTCGAGTCCCGCGAACGCGACCGTCATCTTCGGGGCGAAGTGATTCGTTTTCGCTTTCAAGAGAGCAGCCGCGATCGCGCTCGTGCTGAACGTTCCGCGCGGAGCGACTTTCTCGGGCGAGTAGTTCCACAGGAGCTGAACTTCGCGAACGAGTGTCTCACCTTTGCGACGGAGCCCGAGGGTCACGGGACCTTTCGGAACTTTGTAACCGCTCGCACCCGAGCGACGGAACAAACGCATTTCTGCGAGAGCGCGGTCGGTGACGTCGACGTTCGCGATGTTCCACTGTTGGACGTCGGTGACGACGTCGTTGGCCGAGCGACCGTCGATCGTGACGAGCTCGTCGCCGAGTTGGAACGGGAATGCGACGTTCGAGAGTTTCGTGCGGTCGACGTCCACGAGGAAGAGACGGCCTTCGGCACCTTTCACTCGAAGCGGAAGCGTCGCCGATTCGGTCGAATTGAACTGCACGGAGACGTGGTAGTCCTTCATCGCGTAGACGAAGTCGCTGAAGACTTTGCGGGTGTCGGCGATCGACAACTGCGATTTGCTCTGAACGGCGGCGATGCCTTTCTTGACCTCGGTTTCGAGATCGTAGGACGCGTATTGCTTCTTCCACGCGGCCGGCGCGTATTGAGCATTGTAGATGCTCTTCATCGCGTAGAGTTCGGTGATCGTATCTTCTGCCAGAGTCGCGGCGAACGCGCTCACTGCTACCAAAAGGACGGCCGCAGCCAGAGCCTTTTTGAACATGAAATCCCTCCCCGGGTTTTAAGTGGTCGCAACCTAAGGTCGGTGCCGATATGGGTCAAATGATTTCAGTAGGAGAGTTCGGGTCAAATCGAAGTCGGCGCCATATCCGCCTCCCGTGTGATCCCCAGGGTCCCGGGTTCATTTTTCATTGCCGGAAATAGGGTTTCATCGCGAACGCCAACGAGTTCGAGTTCACGGTTCGGCTTTAGGTAACGTCCGGCGACGATGGTCGCGTTTTCCCCGGCTCGCCGTAGATCGGCGGAAACGCGGGCTGATAAAACTCAACCAATGAGAAAAAAGAGAAACCTCCTCCAGTCTTACGCCGCTCGATTTTCAACCTCTTTCACTGCCATGGCCCTGACAGCCGTTGCGCTGACCTCGGGCTGCGGATTCGCCCCTGGCTCCGACGACTCCCCGGTCGATGCCATCTTCGCCGATGCGAGCTCGGAAGCCGAAGCCGACGCCCAAGCCAATGACCCGAGCGAGGCCGCCCGCCGCCGCCGTTACGTTCGTGTGAACGCAAGAGCCCTCGCCCGCGCGATCGGAGCCGCAGAGTCGGGTTCGACTCGCGTTTTCAAGCTCAATCTCTTCGAAGGTGAACCCATCACGGTCGTTCTCGAGGACGTCATGCGAATCACCGACGACAACGTCACGGCGACGGGCCGTATCGTCGGCGACAGCGAAAGCGCCGTGACTCTCGTCATGAACAAAGACGTTTTGCTCGTGAACGTGCGCCGCGGAACCAGTGACGAACAATTCGAAGTTCGCTACGTCGGCGATGGTCTTCACAAAGTCCGCGAGCTCCTTCCCGATCACGGCGACGAAGGATGCGAGACAGCGAATAGTCCCGGTGCGACCGCGATGAGCGAGGAAGAATCGCTCGCGGAATCGATCGCCTCCAACGAGGACGATGCCTCTCCACTCGCGACTCCGGTCATCGACATCTTGGCGGCCTACACGCCAGCCGCTCGAACGAAAATGGGTGGCATCGACGCCGTGACGGCACTCATTCAACTCGGGATCGCGGACACGAATCGCGCGCTCGCCGACAGTGGCGTCGCTCTCGCGGCGAGACTCGTCGGAATCGTCGCGCTCACGCAAAATGAAACCGGCAACTGGAGTTCGGATTTGAGTGCGCTGCGCTCGAAAACGGACGGCAAGTGGAATGCGGTTCACACGGAACGCACACGCCTCGGTGCCGATCAAGTCAGCTTGGTCGTTTCGTCGCCGTCGGGTTCGGTCGCAGGAATCGGTTACGTGAACGCGAGCGCTTCGACGGCGTTCACGATCACGAGAACGAGTGCATTCAAAGCGTACTCGTTCAGCCACGAGCTCGGTCACAACCTCGGTCTCAATCATACCGATGGTTACGTCAGCTCGGCCGGTCGTTTCCGCACGATCATCGCCTACGGAACTTATCCGCGTGCGCGTCGGTATTCGAATCCGAACCTCACGTACCTCGGCTACAAAACCGGCGACTCGAGCCACAACGAGTCTTCGATCTTGAATCGAAATGCCTACCGGGTGTCGAGCCTCATCTCGTCTTTGGTCCGGTAATGACTTTCGTCGGGGTCGCCCCGCTTCGGGCGCGACCCCCACTAAAGTCGTTTATCCAGTTCGGAAATTAGCTAGCGAAAAAGTGTGAGCTCACCTGGCTTCGCGGGTTTACGCGGGTTTCTCATCCCGATCCGATGCACCTCCGTGCGATCAAATTCTCGAGCGCCTCTCCTGGACGTTCCAATACCGGAATCGTTAAGAAATATCGGCTACTTGCTCAATTCGAAGGGTCCCGAATCCGATAAGAAACCGTGGCACGTTTCGGGTTTCGGAATTCACTCCGGCTCATCGCTTTCAGCGCAGCAGCGCTGCTCGTTGCCATTTCCACTTCGGCTTTCGCTGCCACCGAATCCGGCATCACTTTCCAAGGTCGAATTTTAAAACCCAACGGTGATCCGCTCGACGGAACGCAAACGCGTTTCCGCATGCAGATCCGTACGCCTGGCAGTGAGAACTGTTTGATGTACGAAGAGGCTCAGGGCCCGTTCGACCTGAGCTCCTCGAAGGGCGTCTTCTCGCTCACGATCAACGACGGAACCGGAACTCGTACTGATGCGACCGGTCTCGGACTCGACGCGATCTTCTCGAACCGTGGAACCTTCACGCTCGATCCGACCACTTGCGCTGTTGGAACGACGTACGCACCGAACGCAGCCGATGGCCGTGATCTCGTCGTGTACTTCAAAGACGAAAACATGACGACGTGGGAGCCGATTCCCACGTTCCGTTCGCATTCTCAGCGAAACGCATCGAAGGTTTCGATGCGACTTCGATCGTTCGCGTGGCTGATGGCGCGACGCTCGGGAACGTGTCGCCATTGTCGACCGCGAACTACAACGCACTTCTTGGTTTGGTCGCTGGTACGTCGTCGATGTATCAGCAGTACGGAAAACTCCAGGGCGTGAACATGCCGACGATGACCGGTGGTCACGTTCTTGGTTGGAACGCTGGCGCGTGGGTGTCGGTGGATCCGATCGCAGGAGTTTCGGCTTTCGCGAAAGCGGCTTTGCCTGC
>JAZKJB010000142.1:0-2978 GCA_040384505.1 Bdellovibrionota bacterium
AACAGAAGTATGATCACGTCGACAAGTTGAACGAAACGCTTTACTATTCGCTCGGAAAAGTTGTTCAGTACGCGAAGAAAATCGGCTTTCTCGACGCTTAGTCACGGGCGGCCGTAGTCGACCCAGAGGTTTTCGCCCTCGTGGAGGCGGACTTTTGCCAGGGAAACTTGGCGGGTGTCGCCGCGTGAGCGGAGTTCGGTGACGTGTGCGCCGACCAAGGGTTCGAGCTCACTGAAGAACCATTGGGCGATTCGTTCTGGCGTCGGACTCGCGTCGCGAAACTGCGGAAGCACATTGAGATGTTTGTGGTCCAAGATCGAGGCGACGGATTTCAGCCACCGATCGACGTCGACCAGATTGACGATCATGCCCGTCAGAGGATCGATCTCGCCTTCGAAGTGAGCTTCGAGCAAGAAGTTGTGACCGAAGCCTTCCTCGCGATAGAGCGACCCGTACAAGCGGCGGTTCGCCACGTCGTCGAGCCGAGGATCGAAGTAACGATGCGCGCACGAGAACGTCACCGTCCTCGCGAATCGCACGGTCACTGCGCTCGTCATAGCGTCCCACCACCGGCGAGGATCAAGAAGTATTGAGTGTCGTTCTCGGCGCCCGAACGGATCGCAGAGTTGAATACCGACTTGGCTCCACCGCCGAGCGAGATGCCCGCGAGCTTCACGACGACGCCCGCTTCCGCGAACGGAGCAGCGTCACCTTTGCTGACGAATCTCCAGCCCGGGCCAGCGAAGGCCGTGAAACCCCCGGCCGCGTTTCCGACGGAAAAGATTCCTCGCAAAGAAGTATCCAAGCCGTAAACGTTCTCCGCTCCCGTCACGAAGCGCGAGAAGATCGAGTTCCGCCAGGCGAAGTAATCGAGGAAGTAGGCGTTGATGCCCAAGTTGGCTTCCGTGTAATTGAAGCCGCTGGAGTTTCCGGCCGAGAGCCCGATGTCGAACGTGATCTTGTCGATCCCGCCGCTGCCTCCGTCATCGTACTGCGCCGGTGCTCGATAGGCGTCCGCGGAGACCGTGCGTTTCGCGGGAGGAAGCGAACGCGGGCGAGTTTCTTGCGCGACCGCGAGACCACAAGACAATATCGGCGACATCATCAGAGACAGGGCCAAGATCGAACGAATCATCACGACTCCTCGTTTACTTTACGAGCGTAGGCCAACCCGCACGTCTTGTTCAACCCCGCCCGATCCGTGGTAGGCGCTTCGTGACGTGGCGCATTTCGGAAACGAGGTGTGTCCCCGAGCGCCCGGCCTCCCTCAACAACGGCAATGCGACCTCGTAGCGAGACGAGGGCACACGATGCTTGGCGAGAGCGTTCACTCGATCGAAGACCATGAGGGCCATGAAACGGAAAACCGTCCCGAGAGAGAAGATGATGAAGTAGGTCTGCGTCGATTCACCGAAGAGTTGGAACATGTGCCCACCCGCAGTGGTTCCCAACATCATCATCGCGGCCGATGCGAAGTTGAAGTAACTCATGAAGCTCGTGCGCTCTTCATCGCGAATGGTCCCGAAGAGGGCCAACGTCATGCCGAGATCGTACACGGCCCACAATGCTCCACTGAAGACCTGCATGACCGCGAGATAGAGATAGTTCGAAGAGAAAACCCAAACGACGGGCAAAAAGCAGATCCCGATGATCCCCGCCCGCATGAAGGCGAGCGCGTTGAACCGATGCGAGATCTTGCTCGCTGCATGGAAGACGATGATTTTCGCTACGAAACTCACGGCGATGAGACCCATGTACGCCGTGTACGAAAGCTCGAGTCGTTTCAACATGTACGGATTGAAGAACGGGCTCGAAAAATTGACCGCCACTCCGAAGAACAAGAGAAAGCCGATGAAGCGACCATCGTTGCCGTGCCGCAAACGATGCACGATATCGCGCAGTGGAACCCGCCGCTGCACGTGCACGGCACCTTTCGCTTCGCTCTTGCGCGCGAGGCAATACGCACTCGCCAAACGGAAGATCGCCGAGATCGTGAAGACGAACGCGAATGCCATCAACTCCGAGCGAAGGCCCTTTGCCGCATCGAGAAGCAGCCCTCCCCCGACGAGTCCCCCGAGCAGTCCGAATTGCCCGAGATGAGATCTCGCAGCGAAATACTTCGGTCGAATTTTTTGCGGCACGAGCCCCGTCATCCACGAGCTCCACGCGGGCCCCGAAGCGAGTCCACAGGTCCAATAGATCGTGACGACGATCATGAGCTCGACACTCGACATCGCGTAGCCGGTCGCGCCGACGAGCGCGAGCGGCACGAACATGAGCCCCTGCAAGGCGCCAAGGGGGACGAGCCATCGCCGATAGGAACCGAGACGCGAGATCAGCCAAGGAGCTGCCAGTTGAATCATCGAGCCCAAGAGAAATGGAAATGCGGCGATCGTGCCGGCTGTGACTTCGCCAAGGCCCAGAGCCAAAGCGAAAGCCGGCAGGAACGTTTCGCCTGCACCGACCATCACGCTGGAGAAAAGCGCATCGAGAGAAGAAAAACGAAGATCGCGACGGAGCGTCGACTTCAGGGGCATGGAACCACAATCCTTGTGTCACGAGCGAGGCCGACCATGGCCAAGCATTCAGAAATCAGAATCGAAACGAGCGGAGGCCATCTCGCGACGGCCTCCGACAAGAACCGAATCTCGAGCGCGAGCGCCCGAGATCGAATTACATTTTCGAACCTTCAGCGGGAGCTGCTGCAGGAGCTGCTTCTTTGTCAGCTTTTTTTGCTTTCTTCGCTTTTTTAGCTTTCTTGTCGGTCGCTGCAGCGGCCATGTGGTCGCCGTGTGCGTGGGCATCGGTTGCTGCCGCTGCGGGAGCTGCTGCTGCCGGAGCAGTCGCAGTGCCAGCGCCCGGAGCTGCAGAAGCGGCCGGAGCGGGATGCTTGCCTGCTTCATGATGATCAGCGAGAGCGGCGACGGGGGCTGCGACGGCAGGCCCGTGGTAGCCGTACGGCACCATTGCGATGTCTC
>JAZKJB010000143.1:0-12837 GCA_040384505.1 Bdellovibrionota bacterium
ACCTGGCCAAAGGCCAGAAGCTCGCCTTCATCACGCCCATGAAGAAGGGCGCCACTTCAGCAGACGAGCTCGCGTCCTCCGCTGCGAACGCGGAAGAACAGCTCGAGCATCGTGCCGAGGAGAACGAGATGGTCCGGATCATCGGCGCATTGCCGGAGTCGCAACGAGAAGTGATGCGATTGAAATTCCAAGATGGTTTCAGCTACAAGGAAATCAGCTCGATCACGGGTCATTCAGTTTCCTACGTGGGCGTCTTGATCCACGAAGCGATGACACGTCTCAGACGTGAGCTCGCTTCGGGGACGACGGCGCTCCGCCAAGGAGGTGGCAGATGAAGAAATTCGATGTCAATGACCCACTCTTAACCGCTTTCGCGCTCGGTGAGCTCGAAGGCCAGGAGGCGATCGAGATGGCCAAGCTTATCGAGAACGATCCGGAAGCGAAGAAGTACGTCGAGGACATTCAGCAAACGGCGAATCAGATTTCGCTCGAGCTCGAGAAGAGCGCGCAGGAAGAAGCGCCACTTCGTCTTCTTCCCGACGAGCGCAACGTCATCTTCGAAAAAATCGTCGCGAAACGCACGACGTGGAGACCGTGGATCCTTCTTGCTCCAGCAGGCGGCCTCGCGGTCGCGGTGATCGCGTTCATCGTCGCGCTTCCGCATATCGAGAATTTCAAGCGCGAAACTTTCACGCCGATCGCGACCAACGAATCGAACGACGAGACTCGTCTCGGGGGACTGCAAAAAGGCGAACCTCAACAGGTGTCCGAAGCCAAAGCCGACGCGAGCGCCGGATCCGAGCCGATCGCAGCGAGTGCGCCACCTCCGCCGCCCGCGAAAATGCAGGCCGTCGCAGCTCTCGACATCGCCGAAGAAGAAGCGATGTTGGAGGAAGCTCCGGCCGAACGGCCCGCTGCTGCTCCAAAGCAGATGCAGTCGAAAGGTCGAGACTCGTCGAAAGCTGGAAGACTCTCAGACTTCGACGGCAGCGGCCTTGGCGCGGCTTCCAGCGAAATCGCCGGTCTCGCCGATTCCACGACGACGTCGTCGGGCTATGCCGGCGTCGAAAAGAAAGTGGCGCCACGCGGTCGCGGAGCCGAGGGCTTCGGCGGCGGTTCCGCATTCATTTCTCCCGGCTTGCAGCAGCAGCCTGCGCGACCCGAGCGAAACACCGAACGTTATTCGGCGATCAAGGAAAACGGTTTCAAGAAAGTCGCGGACGAAGCGCTTTCCACTTTCTCGATCGACGTCGACACGGCTTCGTATTCGAACGTTCGTCGCTATCTCACGGGTGGACAACTTCCGCCTGCAGATGCGGTTCGCATCGAAGAAATGATCAATTACTTCAAGTACGATTACCCACAGCCGAAGGGCAACGAACCCTTCTCGGTGACGACGGAAGTCACGACCGCACCCTGGGCTCCCAAGAACAAACTCGTTCGTATCGGACTCAAAGGAAAAGACGTCGCGGAAGCAAAACGTCCGGCTTCGAATCTCGTCTTCCTCCTCGACGTTTCGGGTTCGATGGAAGATCCGGCGAAGCTTCCGCTCCTCAAGAGCTCGTTGAAACTTCTCGTCGATCGCTTGAGAGAAAAAGACCGCGTCGGAATCGTCGTCTACGCCGGTAGCGAAGGGATCGCGCTCGAGTCGACACCCGGAACGAAGAAGGCGAAGATTCTCGAGGCTCTCGACAAACTTCAAGCTGGTGGAAGTACCAACGGCGAAGCGGGAATCCAAGCGGCGTACAAGATGGCCGAAAAGAACTTCATCAAAGGCGGAGTGAACCGTGTGATCCTCGCGACCGATGGCGACTTCAACGTCGGCACGACGAGCGAAGGAGAGCTCGAACGCTTGATCGAACAAAAAGCGAAGACTGGCGTGTTCCTCACGACTCTCGGCTTCGGATCGGGCAACTACAACGACAGCATGATGACGAAGCTCGCGGGCAAAGGAAACGGCAACGCCGCTTACATCGACACGCTGAAAGAAGCGCAGAAGGTTCTCGTCGAGCAAGCCGGTGGAACGCTGCAGACGATCGCGAAAGACGTGAAGATCCAAGTCGAGTTCAACCCGAAGCACGTTCAAGCTTATCGTTTGATCGGCTACGAGAAGCGCATGTTGAACAAAGAAGATTTCAACGACGACAAAAAAGATGCCGGCGAAATCGGCGCGGGTCACACGGTCACGGCTCTCTACGAGATCGTTCCCCCGGGAGCCGAAATCCCGAATACGGCACCGAAAGTCGACGAGTTGAAGTATCAGAAGAACGAGGCAGCGAAACCCACGGCAGAAGCTCCCGTCACGGGGACCGACGAGCTCCTCACCGTGAAACTTCGCTTCAAGAAGCCCGACGGAAAGACGAGCGACAAGATCGAAGTCCCCGTTGGTAACGAAACGAAGGACTTCGCCGCTTCGAGCTCCGACATGAAATTCGCGGCAGCCGTCGCCGGCTTCGGCATGATCCTTCGCGATTCCGAACTCAAAGGCACCGTCACGCTCGACGACGTGATCGAGCTCACGGCTGGCAATTCGAAAGTCGCAGGTAAAATGGACGACACCCGGCTTGAACTGATCGAGCTCGCACGCAAAACTCGCGAGCTCCAACGCAAACCGAAACGTTGATTCCCGCCCCCGAAGGTCTCGCGGCTCTTCCCTGGGCCGCGTCGACCGAGTCGACCTCAGGGATGAGGCCGGCGCATTTTCTCGCATGGCGAACTTACGCCCCGCTTCCCGGAATTGTGTTCACCGCCCCTCACTCCGTTGTTAGCATTCCCCTAGACACGGAGGCCTCATGAAACTCGTTTTCTCGACACTGGCCATTTTGCTCGGCGCCGCCACGGCTCACGCCGGAAGTTGGCATTGCGAAGCCGGACTGACCGATACGACGAGCGTCGTTTCCATCGAATTGCAAGGAGACGAAAACGGAACGATGGGTCCCGAAGCAAAAGTCACGGTCACGAGATTCCCGGCGAACTACAGCGCGCGGAACGACGAGCCCGAAGCTTCGGAGCTGGCACGCGTGATCATCGGCGAGCACGACCCACGCAGCCACATGCGGCTCAGGATCGTCACCGACATGTTCGATGCGAAAAATCAAAAGGCCTTCGTCATGCTCGTCAACATGCCACTCAAGCAAGAGCTCGCCGGTTTTTGCGGCTACTCGAATTAACTCCCGGAGATCGTAGAAATGAAAAATTTCGGTCTGCTCTTTTCGATCATTCTAGTTTCGTTTACTGCAATCGCGGCGGCTCCGCTTCAAGCGCCACCGGCTCCTCCCGCAGCCTCGGAAGTCACGGCCGCAACGAAGACCGAGGAAACGGCGACGTCTGTGACCATCGCCGAGGCTCCCATGATCGATGAGAAGCCGAAGGGAAAATACGAAGGAATGTGGACGTTCGACTGGAAGCGACTCACGAAATGCCAGATCGTCGGTCCCGTCACGAACGCGATGCTCATCGACCCCAAAAACGTCTGCAAGAAGTTCGACAAAGAAACGGGAAGTCCCGCGAGCTGTAAGCTCGGTCCGAAGAGCGAGTACCTGATTTTCAAAACTCTCGACGACTGCAAAGTGGAATACGAAGAGCAGCTCAAAGCGTCTCCGTGAAAACAGCGACCGCCGAAATCTTCTTGCATCAACGAGGCATCACGGTCGTCAGAATCGATCGCGGCGCAAAGCAAACCCTCGTTGATGCCGAAAGCAATCTCGCGACTGCGATCTTGGCCGGCGAAGGCGTCAGGCGCCCCCTTCTCACCGACATTCGATACTGCGAGCCCATGACTCCCGAAGCGCGCCGCTATTATAGCGGAAAGATCCTCGTCGACTCCTTCACCGCTCTCGCGATGTTGATCCACAACAGCACGTTCGGAACGATGATGGGGAACATTTATCTGAAGATCGCGAAGCCCGGAATACCCACGCAACTCTTCACCGATGAAGGCGAGGCACTCGATTGGCTCGCGAAGCACTGACCGAACGCCTCGAAAGCATGCTGACGACCGTTCAGGAGATGGCGGGTGGCGATCTTTCGCGCAGGCTCCCGATTTCAGCCGAGCGTGACGCCTGCGATGCCATCGCCTTCGCGATCAACATTTTGGCCGACGAAGTTCAGTTTCGCTACGACAGCGATGCGAGGAAAGCCGCCGAACTCGCCTCCACTCTGGAAAAACTCGAGGCTACGATCGCGGAGCTACATCGGACCCAGGCCCAGCTCGTCCAGTCGGCGAAGATGGTCGCGCTCGGCGAGTTCAGTTCCGGCATCGCCCATGAAATCAACAATCCGCTCGCTCTCATCCGCATCCACGTCGACCAACTTCAAAATCTCGTCCGCGCGAAAGGTCATCCGCTCGGCGCACAAATTCTCGACGGCCTGAAGAAAGTCGACGTGAACGTGGAGCGCATGGCACGAACGACGAAGCACGTCCAAGATTTCTCGAGATCCACGAAAAGCGCGAAGCTTCCGATCCCTTTGAATCGGGTCGTCGCAGCGGCGCTCGAGCTCACGAGCGAGCAGCTGCGGATCAAAAAGATCGCACTCGATGTGAAGCTGACGACGACCGACCCTCTGGTCGAAGCGAACTTCAACGATCTCGAGCACGTCCTTTTGAATTTGCTTTCGAACGCCAGCGATTCCATAGTCTCCGATCGGCTCGAGGCGAAAATCGTGATCGAAACCGACGTGAAGGATCATGATGCCGTCATTTCAGTCATCGATAACGGTGTCGGTATCGAGGCGGACCTCGTCGACAAGATTTTCGAGCCCTTTTTCACGACCAAAGATCCGGGACGTGGGACCGGTCTCGGACTTTCGATTTCGTATCGAATCGTGAAGGACCACGGCGGCACGATCTCGTGTGCATCGACGGTCGGCGAAGGTTCGCGCTTCGAGATCCGTTTGCCACGGGTCGAGAGCCAATTGGAAAGGCAAACATGAAACCACCGGCACCCGTGTACAAATTCGACGAACGGCTCCGCGAGATTCCCGAAAGCAAAGCGGCTTATGACGCCTATCTCTCGCATCTGGAAAAGCAACTCGCGATCGAAACCAGGCCGGCAGAAAAAGCGAGCTTGCTCGGCGACCTCGGCGTGCAGCTTCGTTGCGACAACCGTCTTGACGAAGCGGAAACCGCATTGAGAGAGGCCTTGAAGATCATCACGACCGACCGCCTCGGCACCCGTCGCCAAGTCCAACAGAACCTGCGCTTGGCGAACGTGCTTCAATGGCAAGGCAAGTTCGACGAGAGCACGCCGTTGTTCGACGAAACGCTAGCCACCTGCCGCGGAATCGCGGAGGCCCTTCCCTATTTGGATTTCGCCCTTCATCACTCGGGAAAAAATCTTTTCGATCAAGGAAAGTGGGCCGACGCCCTCAAGCGTTTCGAAGAAGCGCTCACGATCCGAAAAAGGCGAGAAGCTCCCGCGGACCAAATCCAATCGACCGAGCAAGCGATCTCGGAAACGAAGAAGCGCCTCCTCGTTCCCCGGAAATAAAAAGGACCCGAGTCTTTCGACTCAGGTCCCCGACTCGCAGTCTGGACTCCGACGAGAGTCCAAGCCTTACGAAATTTCAAAACATTTTGCTGAAGATCCCGCCGGCTTCTTCCCAGAAGAGAGCGACGTTGTATTGCATCATCGTGAAGTCGCTCTTCGTATCCTTCTGGTGAGCGGCCTCGAGATACATGCCCCAGCTTTTCCCGATCTTCACGCCGGCGGCACCACCGGTGAGTGTCGTGCTCGCGGAGGCCGACGTCGCACCCGACGTATTCGCCATTCGGTACACGTATCTCGGGGTGACGTACATCGCGAACGTTTCGGCGAACCGATAGCTCGCGTAAACCGGAAGCATGAGGTCGTAAGCCGTGTGCTTCGTTTCCGCTGCGCCCGTGCCCGTCGAGTACTCGAGGTAGCCGACTCCGCCGCCGACCGAGAAGTCGAAAGCGTCGCCGTCGTAGATCCGGTACTTCGCATCGGCCGTGTAGCTTCCGATGATCGTGATCTTGAGACCGGCGTCGAAGTCCTTACCGAAGCCCTCGCGGTACGAAGCTTCGACGTAGGGGAGATCCGTCTTGAGCTTCGTCGTACCGGAAGTTTCTTCGCTGTTGAACGTTCCACCACCGAACGTCGTCTGCTTCTTACCTTTCTCGAGAGTCTCGGCCGTCTGCAAACTCGACATACTCACGCATGCGGTTTGTGAAGCGACCAGCGCCAGAGCACAAAGTCCCAAGCCTAGGCGCAACATCTCAGCCGCCGATCTTCACGTACGGCTTCGAACGATCGATCGAAGTCGCGCGGGTTTTCGACGAGTCATGCGTCGTCGGCGGGAGGAACATCTTCGTTCCTTCGACCAAGACGACGAGGAAGTATTTGCGAAGTTCGCCGGTCTGCGGATCCTGGAGAGTGGCATCGACTTCCGTCGCACCCGTCACCGCCGCCGATGCCGCGCCGAGAGTGTAATTGCCCTTCACCGTCTGATTGAAGATCGGCGATCCCGTGCAACCCGAGTTGTAATAGAGCGAAACGGTCGTCTCGATCTTTCCGTTTTCGAACTTCATCGTCTCGATCTGGTAGTAGCCGTCTTGCGCGACACAATCGAGCTTCCACGAACCGTCGACTTTCACTTTCGACGACTCCGGCGCCGAAGGCGACTGCGGCGGGGGAAGCGGGATCGCCGTGATCGGATCCATCGTGCTTTCGACCGAGCAAGCGCTGAGAGCGACCATCAGACCGAGAGACATCATAGAGAGCTGCGAGATCTTCATGACTCATTCCTTTTTGAATGGGTTGTTAGTGAACCCAGGTTAGGGAATGAGGTCGAAAGGAGCGATGAACTAGGAGTGCAACTCCGCAGGCGGCGTTGCACTCGGAGTGCAACTCGCTGCGAATGTCAGAGGTACTTCAAGAAATCGAGGCTCAGCTGATAGACACTGGCGTGTTTCGAGCTCGACGCGATCTTCTGGAGCCGCGAGATGAACGTCTTCACTTCTTCGCGAACTTCTTCGAATCCTTTTTCATTCATCGTGAACGTCGCGAAGAAGCTTTCTTTGTCCGCTTCAGCCGTCTGACCGAGACGCGAGAGCAATGCGGTCTTCGCCATGACTTGATGAGCGCGCATCAGCGGGTGCTCGCGGCCGAAGTGCGGGAATCTCTGCTTCACGTCGACGATCTCGAAAGGATCGTCGTCGGCGAGCTCGACGAACTCGCTCGCTTGGAGCGTGAGGAGAACTTCCTTCAGCTTCCCTTGTGAGATGCCGAGCGGTGAGCAAAGAGCGCGGGGATTTTTTCTGTATTCCTTGATGAACAGGGCCACCCGTACGATCGCGCTCAGCGGCGAGAACAAGTATGCGACTTCGTCGTGAAACCCTTGCGGGTCCCACTGCTTTTCCTCGGTCCCGGCGAGTCTCGATTTTCGGAGAGATTCGATTTTTTTGAAAAGCGTGTCTCGCCGTTTGTCGTCTTGGGTCGTCGCGTGCGAACGAAGCAACATCAGGTAATCGAGCTCTTCCGGCAGGAGCTTCATGATTTGCGCGAGCGTGAACAGCTGATCTTCGCTCAAGTGCGAATTCTCGTCGTTCAAAACGCGTGAGAAATAAGTCGGCTGGATCGACATGCGAGTCGCGACACTCTTCATCGTGATCGAAGCTTTGACCTTCCGGATCTCCCGCAGGGTCTCCTTGATCGCCGACTTGTAGTCGGTGAAGGCGTAGACGTTCGTCTTCGCTTGAGCCACTAGCGCCTCACGGCCCGATCGGGCCGAGCACCATCGACGTCGGCGGACGATACACGAGAACTTGTTCCATTCGTCCCGAGACGATTCCGCTCATGACGATCGAATCGGGTCGCAGCTCGACTTGGACGTCGATCGGGCGATGCGAGTTCACGGTTTTGTAAATTCCTTTTGCCGTTCCCTCGGTGAACAGAGGACCGATCATATAAGTGTTCACGAATCGCTCTTGAAGCGTGAAGACCTTCTGCTCCGGCGGCAGATGGACGATCACGGCCGGTTTCGCTCCCGCGAGAAGCTGAGTGATCGGCATCGCACGCAGAGTTCCCGCGAGGGTGCTTACGCCACCCTTACGAGAATACAAATTCCATTCGTACTGCCCGTTCGCGAACTTTCCTTCGAGCTTCAGACAGGTCGTGTCCGTTGGAATCTGGAAGTACGTCGCATTGAAGGAGCCGTTCAACGTGCAGATATCGAAGTCGAGCGGAGGAGTGATGAATGTCTGGATCGGATTGTCGATGTAGGACTGGAAGAAACTGTTGTGCAGGACTTGATCGAGGAAAACCTCCGACATGAGCCCGGTGCCCGTATGTGGGATCCCGAAAACGTGACCCAGCTCGTGGAGAACCGCGTACTGCAAGATCCGACGCTTTTCCCAAGCCTTCGGAAGCAAGTGGCCCGAGTTCGGATAGGTCGTGTACGCGTTCGGACCGAAATCCGAGGCGATGAAGACGAAACCCGATCCCTTCAGCTGCACGAGATCGTACTCTTGGCGAACCGTGACACCGATGAAATGCCCGCGCTCGTCGAGCCACTTCGCTTCATCGTTCTCGAGAGCGCCGCGCCCGAAGACCAAACGAAGTGGCGTGTCCTTCGCGCAAGTGCCGACTTCGCTGAACGTTTGTGTCGCGAGCTGCGTGTAGCCGATCGTCGACTTGGTCGTGGGTTGAAGAAGCTCGCGCTTCCAGTAGTCCAACGCTTCCTTCACGACTTCGCGAATGGTCGTCTCATCCGCCGAAATCGAGGTGCGATCGATCTTGACGCAGTAATCGACCGAGCCCGTATTTTTCACGAACCAGGGATTCTTCGCGAAGCGGAAGATTTCTCCCCCCGAGCTTTCCCAACCGCCGGGATCGGCTTTCGCGATAGAGGAGGCGACGAGGACGAAGGCGAAAACGAAAGAAGCGACGAATTTCATGGCGTGATCTCCCCGACCAATCCGCGTGCTTTCAAGAAAATGTCATCTTGTCCGAGCTTGAAGAGCAAGAGCTGGCGCGCTCCCGGAAGTTGATCCGTCCATACGGTACGAATCCGCAAGGTCTGCGCTGAACCCGGGTAAACGACATCGGCTTCGACGATGAAAGCCGAAATCGTCCTCACCTGGCCGTCATCGATGAATTGAGTCGACGTCGGCCACATCCAATTCAAATGGATCTCACCTTCGGGCTGCAGATACTGCGATGCCTGACGAAGGAACGGAATCAGAAACGTCCCCGCTCCCTGATCGAATTCCTCGCGCGAGACTTGAACGATGAGGCCATTGTCGCCGTAGACATGAGCGACGCCCGCCGAACAATCGTCGACGTGGAGATCGTAGCGGTCTTTTCCCGTCGGAGTTTGGAACCGCGAGCATTTCGTCTGGCAAAATGTGGCGCCGCATTTGGCGTCGCAGTTGGGCGTCGTCGCCTCGACCGTCGCCGTCTGACCGCAAGCCATGACGGTTTCGAATGAACCGGGACGCGACCACCTGCGAAGATCTTCGACGATCCCTTTTTCATCGACGACTTTGAACTCGGCTCGAACTTCGAGGCTCGAACCGAGGACGAGGACCGAAACGGCGCACTTCGCGACGATCGTCGCCCAGTGACGCCGGCACTTCAGTCGCCTCATCAGAAGCACGACGCTTTCGCTTCACAGCGGATCATTACGGTGTACTTACCCGCAGCATCGGCGAACCCACGCGTTTCATCCGCGAGGAAAGCGCGCTTCACGCGGTTGCAGTTCGTGACGTCCGTCGACGAGCAGATGTCGACCGAAGCTTGCGAAAAAGTCGGCGAGAAGTTGAACGAGTAATCGATGTCGTGGTCGCCATCGGGGAATCGGAAGTCTTGGCGCGGACCGAAAGCGCTGCAGGCTTCGAAGTGCGTTCGCGGGCGAAGTTGCGGAAGGCGGCCCGCATCGAGCTCGGTTTGCAGGGCACCAGGCTCGATCTCCGAGCGGAGGTAAACTCGCGCTTCGCACGAGAGCACCGAAGCCGGGCCGGGTCCCGGGCCGGGACCAGGAGTTTGCTTTTCTTTGTCATCCATACCGGGAACGTTGAGTGCCTTGCGATACTCTTCGAACTCTTCTTGTGTGACGGTCTTGCCGTTGATCCGGAAGTCCGTCGTCTGCGAGAAGCCGCTCATGACGACTTTTCCCGTGAGCTCGGCGTTCATGTCCTTGAACGAGAAAAGCATCTTCTCTGCCATCGTTCCCGCGATGTCGATGTTCGGGAACGGGTTTTCTCCGGGAGGCGCCGGCTGCGGGTTGGGACCCGACGAGCCCGAGCCCATCGTGACGCGAATGTCGCCATCGAAAGCGTCGCTCACTTTGAAGTCGCCTTCTTTTTGCGAGTGACCCGTGCCGCCGAACGCGATCACGAACTTCATCGTCGTTCCGTTCGCGAGCTCGTCGACCTTCACGTCGATGTCACCATGCATGTTCATGCGATCGACATCGGCTGCGTCGCGCGCTTCCTGCGTGAGAGCCTCATACTCATATTTCAGAAGGGCTTTGAAGCCGTTCGGTTTTTGATTGGCGTCGTAGAGCTGCGTACCTGTGAGTTCGGCGTGATAGCGAAGTGGGCACCCCGGGCCCGAGACGTCATACGAGAAGACACCGATCGTGCTATCACCCGCTTTGAGCGGATCGCTCTCGTCGGGGAACTTCATCGTTTTCTGGCAGTTCGATTGATCGATGACTTCTTTGAGCTTCGAAGGAGCGGGAGGAGTCGTCGGCTGAAGGAACTGAGCGAAAAGGCCATGCACGACGGGACGCGTGCTTCCCGTGCTCCGGGCCGTCGCGAACGCTGCACCGAGATTCGTCACTTCACCCATCGCCTTCACTGCGGTCTTCAGGCGCGTTTCCTCGTTGGCCGACAGCGGGCGAATCGGCCCTCCACCACTCCCGCCGCTCGAACCCGAGCAAGCGACCGAAACCAACGTGACTGCGAACACGAGACCGGCGAGCGAAGACATCTTCCGGAACATGAAACCCCCGTCAGTGGCCGTTTTTAGCGACCATTAATATGTGGCGAATTGCCAAACGGTATACGTCGACGTGACGGGAAAACAAGCGACATCGAGGCGCCTAACGCGAGCGGCAAACTTGGACTTCTTCGTGAAAACTGGGCATGTCCAACGAGCTCGTGACGGCAACATCACTGCAGCGCGCGATTGAAATCCGAATCCTCCACGTCAAGAATCGTTACGAATGAAAACGATCCTAGGCGATTTGAATTTCGGACTTTGTGTCCTTCTGTGGCTCTCGCTTTCAGCGTGCGCGCACGGGTCCGGACCGACCAAGGCGACTCTCGCTATCGGAAACCAGAAAGTAGAGCTCGTTCAGTATTCGGCCTCGCTTCCCGGGCAGTATTTTTTCGTGGGTGGAAACGAATCTCCCGAGGGCCAGAAGACGAAATCGTCGATTTACGTTTTCGATACCGACGGCAAGATTCGATTTTCCAGGTCGCTCCCGCCCGGTCACCCGCCCGCGATGTTGAGTGGCTTTCGCCCGCTCCAACCGAACGGTTTTGGTTATTTCCGGTGCGTTCCCTCGAAGACTTTTTGCGACGACGCGAGCTTTCACCTCATCGACGAGAACGGAGTCGAAGACACGTCTCGCATCACGCCTCGGTCCTATTCGGAGCTGAACTTCCACGACATGACCCAGTCGAAGCGCGGAACTTCCTTTTTCCTCTTCACCAAAATGCACTTGGATGATCAGCGGGTCGACAACGTCATCGAGGAATGGGATTCGAATGGTCGCGTTTCGTTTAGATGGAACATCGAGGACCATCTCGACGAACTGAAAATCCGCCGGGGCCATAACTTCTTCCACTTCAACTCGATCGACCTGGATCCCGATGGCAACATCATCGTGAGTCTCCTGCAGCAAAGTCGGCTCCTTCGCATCGAGGTCCCGAGCGGAAGGATCTTGAACACCGTAAACGGCGCGGACTGGAAATTCCCGAACGACGAGTACGGAGGCTTCCGCCACCAACATTCCGCGCACGTCCTGCCGAATGGACACCTTTTCTTGTTCGACAATGGCGACGGAAGAAATGGACGACGAAGTCGCGCCGTGGAATACGCGCTCGACGAAAAAAACCGGACCGCTCACCTCGTGTGGGAATACCGATATCCGGATCAAGAAAACAAACATCGCATCAGCGGCGGAAACGTCCAGCGGCTTCCGAACGGAAACACCGTGATCAGCTGGGGCTCGTGGGATATCGGGGCGAAGGCATCGAAATCGAATCTCGTCTTGAGTGAGATCTCACCGAAAGGCACCGTCGTCCGCGAAATCCGCGGCCCCTATATCGCCCTTTGGACTTTCTTCGGGCTCGGTAAATGAAAATCAGATTCCGGAGGCGCTCAGAGCGGCTTCCGCCCCTTGTGTCGCCGTCCAATAATCGATGATCGGCTTGAAAGGCCCGAGGCGATGTTGCGCCTCTGAAAAACGATCGGCGTAGGGACCGATCGGATAATCGAACGGCTTCGAGGAGAGCACGGGAAAGGGCATGATTCCTTTCCAGGGTGGACGCTTTTGCGAGAGCACATACGCGGAAACGTTCCACGCGTCTTCGTCCGAAAGTTTCGTCGTGGAGTTGAAAGGCATGTTCCCTTTCACGAATCGCGCGAGAATACTCAGCCGACTCATGCTCGTTCCGACCGACCAAGCTTGCTTGCCCCATAGCGGCGGAAACTCGAACGACTTCCCGTCGGCTCGCCAACGGCCCTCGCCATTCTTGCCGTGGCAGGCGATGCACTGAGCTTCGTAAACCTTCTGCCCTTTCGAAGGATCGGCGGCATCGGGGCTTTCATGGTTCGAGACGGCGCTTGCGCGCCTCCTCACCAT
>JAZKJB010000143.1:12847-15874 GCA_040384505.1 Bdellovibrionota bacterium
GAGCCATCGGTAGTACAGCGTAATTGCCTTCATTTCATCGCCGTCGACTGGCAATGGCTTGCCCGCGAGATTGTGCTGAAGGCAGGTGTTCACTCGGTCGGCGAGAGTTTGGATCTTTCCTTCGCGCTCGCGATACTGAGGATAAAGGGAGTGTGCATCGAGCCACGAATTCCCGAGGGGCCGAGCGCCCACGTCCATGTGACAGTTCGCGCACGCCATGGAGTTGCCTGCGAACTTCCGCTTCGAATCTGGTCCTATGTATTTCGGGGTATCGGCAAGCAACGCATACCCATACCTGACCGAGAGCCCGTACTTGGTCATCGGCAGGTCACGGAGCTCCATCGGCGCCACTCGCGTAAAAGTCGAAGCGACTTCCGTCGCGACACTTACCGTCGGCGTCGTTAGCGCCGCGACCATGACCCAAAATTTGAAGTGAGACCGAAAGAGAACCACGGGGGTAGCCTAGGAAATTTATCTCCCGCCGTCACCAGATTCGATCGACTACGAAAAAGCCGATCCGTGGATGGCGGATAGGCTGGAGCGGGAGAATTCAGAGAGGCTTTGGTCGAAGCCTCTCACCTTAGCTGTGTGTTAGTCCTCAGTGCTTCTTCGGCGGAGCAGCCACCGTCGTCGCTTTACCTGCGGCGCCATTCGCTTTCGCGGTCACGGCTGCAGGCACCGTCGCCTTCTTGTCATCCGTCGCTTTCGCGAGGGCCGACTTCGCATCGGTTTCTTCGCCATCGGCTTTCACGTCGGCTTCGACCATCGAAGCGGCCGTGATCACGCCGATCTTGTTGAGCTCGAGGATCTTGCGACGAAGCTCGAGCGCGATCGTCGGATTCTCTTTCAAGTACGTCTTCGCTTGATCGCGCCCTTGGCCCATACGTTCTCCGTTGATGGAGTACCAAGCGCCGGACTTCTCGATCATCTCGTACTTCGTCGCGAGGTCGACCAAGTCGCCTTCGAACGAGATGCCTTCGCCGTACATGAGATCGAATTCGACCTTTCCGAACGGAGGAGCCATTTTGTTCTTCACGACTTTGACGGACGTGCGGTTGCCGGTGACTTCTTCGCCGTTCTTGATCGCGCCGATGCGGCGAACGTCCAAGCGAACCGACGAGTAGAACTTCAGGGCGTTACCGCCCGTGGTCGTCTCGGGGTTACCGAACATGACACCGATCTTCATGCGGATCTGGTTGATGAAGATGACGAGCGTATTGCTACGCGAGATCGCCGCCGTCAGTTTACGGAGCGCTTGAGACATCAAGCGCGCTTGCAAGCCGACGTGGCTATCGCCCATGTCGCCCTCGATTTCCGCGCGCGGCACGAGTGCTGCGACGGAGTCGACGACGAGCACGTCGATCGCGCCCGAGCGAACCAGTGTTTCGACGATCTCGAGGGCTTGTTCACCGGTGTCCGGTTGCGAGATCAGGAGATCTTGCGTGTTCACGCCGAGTTTACGAGCGTAGCTGACGTCGAGCGCGTGTTCCGCATCGACGAATGCGACCACGCCGCCATTTTTCTGGGACTGAGCGATCGTCGACAGAGCGAGAGTCGTCTTACCCGACGATTCCGGTCCGTAGATTTCGACGATACGTCCTTTCGGGAGCCCGCCGATGCCGAGAGCGATGTCGAGGCTGAGTGCGCCCGTGCTGATCGTCTCGACGTCTTTGTGAAGGCTACCGCTGGATCCGAGGCGCATGATCGAGCCTTTGCCGAACTGCTTCTCGATCGCGGACAGCGCGAGGTCGAGGGCTTTGCCCTTCTCGCTGTCGGTCCCGCCGAAACGCTGACCGACTTTATCGCTGACCGTCTTCTCCGATTTGTTGAATGCCATGTTGTCCCCTATCTTTCGAGCCGAAGGTCCAATCCCTCGACACATTTAGTTGCTAATCAAGTTGGTCTCAAGAATTCTAGTTCTCGAAGCCGCGTTCCCCGCTGCCCCTCGATCCAGGCTTCTACGCTGTCACTGACCCTAGGTGTAAGTTAGGTGTAAGTGACCGTCAACCGCTTTTCTTTTCGAGACCCCAAATCAGGACCCCGATTCGCTTTCGCCTAACTCCTCCAGGAGTAGCCTAAGCGCATGTTCTGCCGATGCTTTTTGAACCACTCCCCGGCTTCCGGTGAAGTGCTCCTGAACCACCTTATCAACACCTGGACCACTCACGCCGAAGACGACGGTGCCGACCGGCTTCGCGACGGAACCGCCGCCCGGACCCGAAATCCCCGTGATGCTCACGCACCAATCGACTCCGAGAACCGCACGAGCTCCGTTCACCATCGAGCGCGCGACCGGCACGCTCACGGCGCCGAATGTGCGGAGCTGCGACACCGGAACGCCGAGCAAAGTTTGCTTCACGTGATTCGCATAGGAAACGATCGCGCCATTATAGACATCCGAAACGCCCGGCATGGCGGCCATCATCGAAGACAACAATCCGCCCGTGCAGCTCTCGGCGAAACCCACCGTTTGCCCTCGTGAACGAAGCGCGCCCGCCACTTTCGTCACGAGTTTGTTCACGTCACGTCCCATGCACGACTCCCAACCAGTCGGTACGCGAAGCGACCCATTGAAGGATCAAGTTCGTGACGAGTCCCGCGGCCATGTCGTCGAGAGTCGTCCCGACTCCTCCGCCGATCCCGCGATCGATTTGTCGAATCGGTGGCGGTTTGGCGATGTCGAAGAATCGGAAGAGAAAGAACGCGGCGACGAACGCCTGCCACGTCAGCGGGAGCCACGTCATCGCGACGATGTAACCGACGACTTCGTCGATGACGATTTCGCCGGGATCGTGCGTGCGAGTGTAACGCTCGTGGAGTTGGGCGGAGACGGCGGAGATCACGAAGAAAACGGCGATGCCGACGAGGTAACCATAGGGAGGGAGATAGGTCGCAAGCGCCCAAGCGAACGGAATCCCCAAGATCGTCCCGAACGTACCGGGCGCGAACTTGATTTTCCCTAGATAGAGACCTGTGGCGAAAAGCTCGACGATGCGTTGTCTCACGAAGCGAAAGACTGGCGGAGCC
>JAZKJB010000144.1:0-2251 GCA_040384505.1 Bdellovibrionota bacterium
GATTTTATCGGGGTGGCCTTCGGAGACGGATTCGGACGTGAAAAGATAGTTCTTCATGCGGTCGGTGACCCTCTAGGTAGAGCATAGGTGCTTCGGTAGCCAAAAGAGCTACCAAAGCACCCCAAGTGGGTCAAACGATAGCGCGGTCGATTAGCCGACCTTGCGGAACTTATCCGAGAGATAGGGCGGTTCCAGTTGCTCGTTGAGTCGAGACAGTTCGCCTTCGGCCGATCTTTCCGGACTCTTGTGGCCTTTCAAACGGCGTTTGTCCTTGGAGAGCTGGCGCCAGAGCTTGTTGATGACCATTTCCACCGATCGATAGAAATCGTCGGAAGTCGCCTCCGCTTTGAACTTGCGGCGGCCCTCGATCATGCTCACGTCGATGATGCACTCGTGTCGTTGCATCGAGATCGTGAAGTGCACGTCCATGGGTTTCAGCTCGAATTTCTCGAGCTTCTCGAGACGCTCTCTCGCGTACTCCATGAGGGATTCGGAAACGTCGACGTGCTTGAAAGTGAAATCCACCTTCATTGAAAGGCCCCTTTCAGTGTCTGGGTCGTTTTGCTGGGAACGGAGTGATGGGACTGGAGCAGTAGCATGTCCTTCTTATCGGAATTCACTCGACCGAAGTGCAGGCTTCGGAAGACGAAATTTTCCGGATGATTCGAAGTCGAAATTCGAAACATTCGTGCGCTCGCGGCGCCGCCATCTCGATGTTTCCGAAGCCCTCAATTTCCGCGCCACGCACGTGGGTGCGACTCGTTCCGCTTTGAGACGAATCGAGGGAATGAAGCAAAGGCTCGGTTAAACTGAACGCATCGACGCTGGCGTGAATGATCGGGATTTCGGAACAACCGTCGTGACCGTGAAACGTCACCGATCCGAAGTTTTTACAGCGACCCATCCGTCCTTTTGAAAGGTACGTATCCCTTCGTTTCGCCCTCGGATTGCAGTGATCCTGGGTATGCGCTTCTTCGTCGCCCTGATCATTTCCATCGCGTCACAATCGGCCCTCGCGGAGCCGCTGCCGACGGCTGCGTCTTTCGAGTCGGCGATCGTGCGCGGATCGCAGGTTCTCGCCCGCTGCGGAGCTAGCTACAGAGAAGCGATCGTGATGAACCGAGTCGGATCGAATGCCGTCGCCGTTCGCTTCCTCGACGCCGAAGACAACGCCGAATGCTCGGGCGTTCGTTCGAATGCCGAAGGAGCCGAGCTCGCTTACATGCCCTACGTCAGCCAGCGTGAAGTTCGCCGTGGAGTGCCCTTCGTCGACGAACGAGTGTATCGCTCGGGTGACGTCGTGACGGCTCGCTGCGGTTTCATGGATTACGATGCGAAGGTTTCTCGAATCGTGCAAGGCGACCTGGTCGACGTCGTCTTCGAAGACGAGTCGATTCAGGCCACGTGCGGCGGTCAATTCCGAAACGTCGACGACGTCGTCGTTCCCGATCCTCACTTCGTGAGCGGTGCGGCCCAAGCGATAAACGACGCCGTGTGGGACTCGAAGATGAATTCGGCGTGGTCGGCATCTTCGAACCTCGCCCAACTCTTCGAACCGCGAACGGCGCTGTAAACCTCTTCCGACATTTTCGGCGTGACCAGTACGTCATCTGCTCCCACCAAGAAATTCACCGGGACTTCCAGACGCGAGGCGAGCTCGACTGCCGAAGGCTTCGCTTTGAACGGAAACGTCCATTTGAAAAAGGGGTAGCGCTCCTTCTTGAGGAGCTCGGGACTCACGAGGGACTTCAGCGCGTGACGGATCATTCCACCTTTGAAAACGACGTCGTGAAATCTCGTGGGACATGAGACTAGAAAAAGGCGGTCGGGTTTCAACTCACCGTCGACCGAGGTTCGCAAACTCGAGTAGGCCCCCATCGAGAACCCCATCAGTTCGATTCGCGCGAAACGCTCGCGCGCCCACCGAAGCGCCGCCTGAATGTCGAGCCACTCTTCCCTGCCGAACGTGAAGCGGCCTTCGCTTTCACCCGTGCCGCGAAGATCGAGGAGAACGACGTCCCGGCCTTCGTTCGCGAGGAGCTTCGAAACCGTTTGCATGATGCGACTTCCGCCGTGCTGAGCATAACCGGGTGCGATCAAAACGACGCGGTCTGTGCCTCGCTCGAAGTGGCGAATGCGAATGTGTTTTCCATCGGCGGCTTCGACGAAGTGCTTCGTGGGCGCGGACTCTGGCCGGCTCTCTGTCGACAAGTTCAACACGTAGACCTTTCGCTTTGGCCCTATAGACGGG
>JAZKJB010000145.1:0-1946 GCA_040384505.1 Bdellovibrionota bacterium
GAGCCCGAGCTCTTCTTCCGGCTTCACTCCGATGCGATCGGGTCGATGATCGAAGCGCTAGCCTGATCGGCAGCGCTCACGTCCGCATTAGCGGCGCTGGGCTTTCAATTGCTCGAGCTTACGTTCCACGAGCGGAATGAGCTGGTGCGAGCTCAAATCAGGCATCGCACGCAAGTCCGAGAGCAGCTCCGTTAGAATTTGCGTGGCTTCCGTGGTGTAGCCCTGTCCCGCGAGCAGCCCGCCGAGATTGTATTTCATCGTGAGACGATCGAGAGGACTTCGGGTGAACTTCAGAGCCTGACGCAAACTCGCTTCGGCTTGTTTGAGATCGTAGAGCTTTCCCAGGTCGGGCCGCGAGTGCAAGACGGCCATGTTGTTGTACGCCATCGCGGTCACGTCCGAAACCCCGCGCCCCTCGTTGTAGGCCGCGATCTGATACTGCCGGATCGCCTCATCGAAACGATTGCGCTCGGAGAGCTCGAGACCGTAGTTGTGATGCGCGATCGCGCTCCACGGCGACTTCTGAACCGTGTCTTCCCAGAGATTGAGATTCGTCTCCCAGACTTCGGTGCGCGAGTAGCTGGGAACGACGAGGATCACGAGAGCGGCGATCCACAAATATTTGAGCGCTTTCTCCTGCATCACTTTCTCGGCGAAGACGTACAGGAGTCCCGAGATCGCGACGAGCGGGAGATAGGACATTCGATCGTTCACGTAATTGATGCGCGGAACGATTTGGAGAACCGGCAACAAGAAGAAGAAATAAGCGAGTGCGAAAAAGACGACGCGACGGTCGCGCTTCATCCACCCGTAGTAAGCGACGAACGCGATGACGAGAGCGATCGCGACATAGTTCCAATAGTCGATCGTCCCGATCGAGAAGTCCGGATAGATGATCGATTGCGGAGCGGCCCAGAAGAATTTTTTCACGTAAAAGCCGAGCGTGTCGAAGAACCGGAGAGGCATCTCCGTCAGCGCCCCACCCTCGATCGCCCTCGCCTGGAACTCACCCGTCGAGGCACGGTACGCGATGATCCGGGTGACACCGATCACGAACGAGATCAGGAAGATCGGGGCATGGAGAACCGCGCTCTTCTTCCAAGGACGTTTCAATACGAAGAGATCCAAGACGACGAGGAGAACCGGGAGGAAGATCGTCGTCGCTTTGCTCAAGAGAGCGCATAGGAAGAGCACCGGATAGAGGATCCGCCATTTCAGTTTGTCGTCGGCCCACGATTTCTCGACGGTCAGCATCGCGAGCAACGTGAACATGATACAGAGCAAACTCTTACGTTCCGAGATCCACATCACGACTTCGGATTGCATCGGATGGATCGCGAAGATCGCGGTCGCGAAAAGCGCCAAGCGTCGGTCGGTCATGACTTTGCTAAGCCAGACGTACAACAAACAGACGTCGATGCAATGAAGGACGAGGTTCGTCACGTGTTGTGCGACGGGATCTTGCCCGAAGATGGCGACTTCGAACCAGTAGCTCATCAACGTGAGTGGAAGATAATCACCGTAATAGAACTTGGAGAAGGCGGCCTGCACCGCCTCGAAGAACGGGAACGTCAGCTGGATGTTCCGCGCGATGAAGACGTTGTCGTCCCACTCCACATAGCCGCTGTAGAAAGCGCGGCTGAAAACGGCGACGGTCGCGATCAAGATGAAGACCAACGGGTGAGCGAGCTTTTTGATCATTTGCCTTCATTATGACGACCGCTTTCACTAGACTTCAAGTCATGAAGCTCCTCGAACGCGCACTCCAGGACCTCGTGGGTCTGAGCGACCGCTCGCCGAGGCTCATCACCCTTTCCATCCTCGTCGCGACCATAGGCCTGGGCTTCATGGCGACACGACTTCCCGAGGCCGTTTCGATCCGCGATCAACTCGACTCCGGTCGACCCGAAACCGCTCGACTCGATGCTTACCGGGCCGAGTTCGGG
>JAZKJB010000146.1:0-16169 GCA_040384505.1 Bdellovibrionota bacterium
CGACATTTGGTTTCAAGCGCCTTCGAATTACCAGGTCATCGTTCGCTCGCCAGCGGCGCTCGCGGATTCGTTCATGGCTTTCGAGGAAGGCACGCTTAGCCTCTACGATCCGCACTCTCGGTTCGCGGTCGTCTTCAAGAATTTCCTCCCTCTCTCCGTCGAGGACCGACGCACGCTCGTCGATGCGAGTTTCGACGACAACGTGAAGAACTTCGAGTACCAGATCGGCGGCTCATCCAAAGTGGCCGGGCTTTCCGTCGTCGAATTGAAGTTCAAGGCCAAGAACGAGAAGGCCGTCATCAAGAGCGGCACGAGTCGGGTACATGATGAGTATTCGTTTCCTCTCGCGGGTTCGATGACGTTCGCCAACGGAGCGAAGTACGGCTACGAATTCAAGAAGGTCGAATTCAATTCCACGAAAAAGCGAGGGGCCCTCGTCGTGCCGAGTGATGCGATCGTTTCCGAATGGGATCTCGATTCGAAAGCGTTCTCGGAGAGTGAAGCGAGCAAAGAAGCCAAGCAGGCCGGCTTCGACTTCAAGCTTCCGACCTTGGTTCCTGCGGGATTGAAGCTAACGAAGGTCATTCGCCAGAAAGGTCCGATCGCGGCATTCACCGCCCTCTATCGAAACGGCGCGAAGTCGCTGACGGTGATGTCGTTCAAGAATTTCGGCGTGGGCGAGGCCCCGCGGGGAGTGAAGCTGGGCGCAGGAAAAATAGCAGGTCGATTGATTCCGAATCCGCACCTGAATACGTATTCGTTCACGAGCGGTCGCACGTCTTACGTGCTGACGTCGAACGTTTCGATCGACGACTTGATCGGTGTCGCTGAACAGTTTTGAAGGGGCCAGCCTTCGGGCCGGCCCTCGAGATCAGCGGTTCGACCGGCCGCGAGCCGTGGGCTGGCGGCTTTGAGATTCACGATAGTCGAGACGTGCTTTCCAGGACGGGAAGCAAATGTGGTTCGCTTCGAGCTGCGCGCGCAACGCCGTCGGCGAAAACCCTTCGCGCAAGTTCGGAACTTGAACATTGAGAGCTTCACCTCGTGATGGACGGAATCGAATCTCGAGAGGCTGAGACGCATCCAAATTCGGCGACATCCGGAGACGGCAATCGCGAATCAACGCGTTCTGTGAACCGTTCCAATCGGCATCGGCACCTGGCCTGACGAGGTCACACCCTTGGCTCGCGAGGAGATGAGTCAGCTCGGTGTAGGCCGCGAAGCGGGGGCGAAGAGCATCGGTCAACATGTTCGCGTCCCGCGGAAGTCCCATGCACTTCTGCGTGTTGGTGCCGCCCACTTGATCCGAAACGATTTCTTCGACCGTCCCATTTGCCGTGGGACCTTTGGCGACGAACTCGAGCTCGCATTGCCGCGGTCCACTGGAGCGTGCGAAGAGAGAATAGGCGTCGTTGCTCGCGAAAGCGGTTTCGCTTTGGCAGCGTTCGGCTTCCAACTGCCTCGGACAGGGCGCTCTTCGGAGGCGCATGCTCATCAAGCGGTCCGGAAAGTTTTCGGGCAGGTTCTTCATGTCGACGCTTCCACCGGAGCCCGCTTGCATCGCGATCTCACAGTTGTTGGACGAGTAAGTCGAGCGAGAATACCCGTTCACACGTCCTTGTTGAGGTCCGAGAAAATCGCGTCCCGTTCCCCCTTGTCGAACGTCGACCACGGAAATCCGGCAGCGACCGCTGCAGTTGAGAGCGGCGGGCGGCGCCACGACGACGACTTCCGCGACAGGTGGCATCGGGGTGTTGGTACCCGCCGCGACCGGCCCGACAGGTTGAGGCGGAGGACCCGGAGGTTGTGCAGTCGGGGGCGGAGGAGGAGGAGCGGGGGACTGAGTGACGGCATTCACTCGTGGAGCGAGGGCAGTGAATCGTTCTTTTGCCGAGACACAAGTCGACTCAATGTCTTGCTGGCTTCTGGCGCTGAGGCCCGGGCGCAAGTGGCGGGGCCTTTCGTTCGCGTCGCAGAGTCGATTGATGTCCGTCGATAGCACGCCCCAGCCCGTCCGATCTTCGCGAGCGATCGCGACCGCGCGATCGAGCTGCGCCGATGAGCTGGACGCTTGAGCGCACTGAGCCGTCATTTGACGATTCGGGCGCAAGCAGAGACCGCTGCCTTCTCCGTCGCCGAACAAGAGCGGGTTGCAAATCGCTTGGCCCCGGGGACAAGTGTACGAGCCGGACGACTGCTGCGGAACGCAAGTGTCGGTCTTCAAGATGAAACCACCGTACATACACCGAAGAGTGTTCGACTCGTCGGCCTCGGCCTGCGGAATCAGCCAGCGCAGATAAGAGGGTCGGGTTTCGTTCGACGCGAAGAAGTCGCTCTTCTGCGCCATCATGACGAAGATCGTTCGCACTTCTTTGATGTAGATTTTCTGCTGCTCGCGATTGAGACGCATGAACTGTTCGTGACTCATCATCTCGCCGCGACCGACGTGTACGATTTCTCTCGGCTCGGCTTCGGCCATCGGCGCGAAGGCGAGGCACGTAACGAAGAAAAGAATCGTTTTCGTGAAGGACCAGCTCATCTGACCACCCATTGAAAAGTGAGCGAAACCTACCGGGATTATCGGATTTCTCATGGGCACGAATTAGAGATTTCGACCTTCGGCGTGATTCGTCTCGAAGTGAAACGAAATCAAAGCGGATCGGCGGTTTCGGGGGCATCCGTGACGAGGCCGACGCCGGTCATCTTCGACCTAAAGCGATCGAGCTTTGCGGGAAACGAAACGGGAGGGCGGACCCATTTCTTGGACGAAATCTTTCCTTCGAGCCCGACGCCGGGCAGACGGAACTCGTTCTTGCCACCAGTATCCATGAAAAGTCCGAGAGTGCGGGCCATGAATCGAAGCGAAGGAGGGTCGATGCGATGACCAGCGCAACCGGCGACTTCTTTTTCCTTGGATTCGTAGATGTCGTTGCCGCTTCGGTCCCAGAAAATTCCGATGCCTTGTGCGCTGGCGCACCCGAGCGAAAAGTTTGGTGCGCGGTACGTGTCGTCTCCGCTGTCGTCGATCAGGAAGCCGACGCCAAAGTCGTGACCATGACCGATCCCGAGCTCTTGAGCGACCGAGTAAGTTTCGTTTCCGCCTGTGTCGTGCAAAACACCGACTCCGAAATGTGCCGATGCGCCTTGCGCGTACTTTCCGGCCTCGAAGCGATCGTTGCCAATGCCCGTACTGAGCCAGCCGACGCCGTACCAGTACGCGATTCCTTGGGCGAAGAAGCCCGCTTTGAACACGTTGTCTCCGCCGCCATCGACGAGCGCACCGAAGCCGCCCGCGAGTCCGTGTCCATCGCGAGCATCGGCTCGAACGCCGAGGGACGAGCCTTGCATCATGCTCACGTTGAATTTCGCATCGACCTGCGAAGGAAAATCGACCGGAGAAGAAACGGCCGTGTACGTGTCGGCTTCGCTTCCGATGTCGAGCAAGACACCCGCGCCGCGAGGGCCGGCAAAACCTTGCGCCTGTGAAAGTGCCGAATAGGTGTCGCTGCCACCGGCGTCGATGAGCAGTCCGAGGCCGAATTCGCTCGAGGCTTGGCACTGGACCCAGCACTCGTACTTGTCGGAACCCGCGAGATCCCACAGGACGCCGATTCCGAAGTCGCCGCGTCCTTGAGTCATTCGGAACGAGCGATAGACGTCGTTGCCGCCGGCATCGACGAGGATGGCGTAACCGAAAACACCCGCTCCGAATTTCGCCGTGGTTTTCGGATCGCGTCGTTCTTTTCGCTCGGTCGCACTCTCGAGATCGGGGAGACCGAGATAGCGATCGTCGCCTCCGAGATCCAAGACGATGCCGACGGGATGTTCGAGATCGGTGCCGGCGCCGGCAAAGTAGACGTCGTTTCCCCCGGCATCGACGATCAAGAGAGGAAAGCGGTCAGAGCGAACGGTGTCGTTCTCTTTTCCACCGCGCAAACTGATTTGACCGAACGGAGTCGACCATTCGAAGCGGTCTGTCGATTTCAGGTGACTGAATTTTTCTCGCGAGTTCTGAACCGCGAGAACGAGGTCGTAACCTCCGGCCATCAAGACCGGCATATCGACGTCACGTATGAGATGCTTCATTGCCCGGCTGAGGCCGGCTCGATCTTTCTCGGTCATCTCGTCGTGGGGAACGATCATGCGTTCCGTAAAACCCTGCACGAGAGTTTTCGGTGCGACGTCCTCGAGCGCGCGCGTGCGCCACTCGATCGAATGAGCGATGGCCTCGATAAGATAGGCGAGCTGGACCCTCGTCTCATTCCCGAGGGCTTTCGACTTCGATTGGATGTCGCTTTTTTGAGCCGAGGAGAGAGGTTTGCGGGCGAGTCGATGCAAATGTTCGAGAGCCGGGACCATGCCCTCTGGTTTCTTGGCGAGAGCTTCGACTTCTCGCAACGGATCGCCTTCGAGATTTCTGCGAATGCCGAGTCCGACTCGCGCCATGCTGGAGACGGCAGACTTGAAAGGTTCTTTCGAGTAGTCGATCAAAATTTCGCGATAGGTTTCGACGCTGACGGGAATTCGCAGTGGCTCGCCGTGGAGGAGCTCGTAGAACGGTGTCTTGAATTCCGCTCCGCCGACTTGCTTCAGATCTAGTGCATTGAACTGAACGTCGGATTTTTGCAGCGACGCTTGGCGAAGTGCTTCGTCCCACGCATCAGGAGTCGCTCCGAACGAAAAACTGCAAAAAAGGACGAGAAGTGACCACATCACTCGTCTTTCGCGACGACGCCCGGCTTGGTCGACTGGAGGACTTTGAGTGCCGCATCGTAATTCGGCTCGTTTTTGATTTCAGTGACGTGCTCGATGTAGAGGATGTCATCGTTCTTATCCAAAACGAAAACTGCTCGTGACAAGAGCCCTTCGAGCGGACCTTCCTTGATCAAGAGCCCCCAATCGCAACCGAACTGGCTCCTGAAAGCCGAGAGGGCCTCGGAGCGAGTGATTCCTTCCGCGCCGCAAAAACGTTTGTGCGCGAAAGGAAGATCCATCGACACGTTCAAAATCGCGACGTCCTGGTGAAGAGCCGCTTCCGTGTTGAATCGCTGAACCGACTTCGCGCAGACGGAGGTATCGATGCTCGGGAAGACGTTGATCACTTTTCTCTTCTTCGCATACGACTTCAGCGTCACCTCGGCGAGGTTGGACGCCACGAGCTTGAAGTCGGGGGCTTTGCTTCCGACCTCGGGGAGCTGGCCTTCGATTTGAAATTCACGGCCCTGGAAAGTGCAGACTCCCATTTCTGATTCTCCTCTTTGCAAACTCCGCCTCAAAATCATAGCATCGGGCATGGCGGAGTTGGAAGCAGTCAAAGCAGTCGTAAAAGATGGAACCGAAGTGGTCGTGCGATCGGCGCGGCCCGAAGATGCGGCGCCTTTGCTCGATGCGATGCGAATCGTGATGCGCGAGAGCAAACATCTCCTCACGGAGATCGACGAGTTCAAATATACCGTCGAGCAGGAAGCCGAGCTCGTTGCGACCCATCTCAATCATCCCGACAAACTTTGGCTGATTCCGCTCGTCGACGGAAAAATCGTCGGTGCGTTGAACTTTTCAATCGGTGGAAAGAAACGCAATAGCCACCAGGGTGCGTTCGGAGTTTCGTTACTTCCCGATTTCCAGGGCTTGGGTATCGGACGACTCTTGATGGACATCTTTCTCGAGTGGGCCGAAGACAACCCGCGCGTCGAATGCGTCCGTCTGCAAGTGCACGCCGAGAACGTCGCGGCCTCACGTCTGTACGAAGATCTCGGTTTCAGGGAAGAGGGTCGCGAGAAAAAGGGCGTGAAGTTCTCCGACGGGACGTACGACGACGTTCTTTTGATGGCCCGCGACGTCTGAGCGGCCCGCGGCTCGAACTCAGCCCCGAGGAAACAAGTCCTTCAATTTCGAATTTTCATAGCCGCGGATGTGAACGGAATTGCGCTGCTCATTGATGCCTTCCGATGAAGGTGTCGAGTAATGCGCGACGAAGCTCTTTCGCGTGAGTGATGGATCCCGCGTGACCCCGCTCCCGTGAACGAGTCCCGAATGCCAAAGAAGGACGTCGCCTTTTTTTGCGTGGAAGTGGCGCTCGGGCCAGTCGCGGGCTTTCATTTTCTCTTCGAGATAGTCGCCGAACTCGCGGTCGTTGCGGGTGCTGTGCTCGTCGAAAATGAGACCATTGCCGAAGTCGAATTTCTCGACGACGTGCGAGCCGGGAAAAAACCGAAGCGGCCCTGCCGCAGGTACCACGTCTTCGAGGGCATACCAGACTCCGCAGAGGTGGCTCGGGATCGAGGTTCGCACATAGGCGAAATCCTGGTGGAGCCACTGCTCGGGCCCGTGCATGAACGTGAGGCTCTGCTTCAACACGAGCCGAGAACGAAAGACATGACCCAGAAACCAAGTGACGACTTCGCTCATCGCGAGGTCGCGACCAGCCTCCGAAGAAAAATGGAAATCGACGAGGCGCATGTGCCGCTCGCGCAGATCCTCGTCGTCGAGGCGGTCGAGAGTGGTGTTGCCTCGTTTTTCATGCAAGACCGCGATCGGAAGGTCATGCGCGGTCAGCACCGCATTGACATCGTGTAAATACGCATCGATCAGGTCGTGTCGGGCGACGTTCTCGAAGATGACATAACCCTCGTCGCGCCATTTTTTGAGCAGCGCCGAGAGATTCGCTCCCGGGGCCGATGTGTGCTCTGAAGCATAGCGCTCGATCTCGGCATCCGAAGCCGAGTCGATCCACGGTAAAGTCGAGGCGTCGAAGTCGAGGGAAGGTTCCACCTTGGCGAACATGGGCCAAGTACACCTCATCTCGACTCTGCGCTCAAGCTCGAGGGGCGCTCGACCCGCCGCGCTTGTGTTGAAAGCCGACGATGGAACCCTTTTAATGAAGCCAATGGTCGATCGAACGATTCACTACGAGCTCACCCGCTTCATCCTGCAACGCTCGATCGCGTTCATCTACTTTTTCGCCTTCCTCATCGTCGTGAATCAGTTCTTGGGGCTCGCCGGATCAAAAGGTCTCTTGCCGGTGAGCCTCTTCGTCAAGCGCGTGAGCTTCATGGATTCACCGAGCTTGTTTTACTACTTCAACTCGGACTTCGCGCTCCAGGCGTTCGCCTGGCTGGGCTTGGGGCTCTCGTTCTTCGCACTCACCGGAATGTCGGACTCGTTCTCGAACTGGGTCTCGATCCCGATCTGGTTCTGCCTCTGGGTCCTCTACCTCTCGTACGTCAACGTCGGGCAGACGTTTTACGGTTTCGGCTGGGAAATTCTTCTTCCTGAAGTGGGCTTTCTCGCGATTTTCCTGGGCGCGCGAAATACACCCGCCCCGGAAATCGTGATCTGGCTTCTCCGTTGGCTCGCGTTCCGCATCATGTTCGGAGCTGGCATGATCAAGATCCGAGGCGACGACTGTTGGCGCGATCTCACCTGCCTCGTCTTCCATTACGAAACTCAACCCATGCCGAATCCGCTGAGTTGGTTTTTCCATCAGCTGCCGATCTGGATGCACAAAGCCGGAGTGATCTTCAATCACTTCATCGAGCTCGTCGTTCCGTTTGGACTCTTCGGCCCGAGGCCGGTCAGGATCACGGCGGGAATCCTGACGATCGTTTTTCAAGTGGTCTTGATCTTCAGCGGGAATCTCTCGTGGCTGAACGTGATCACGATCGTCGTCGCTCTCGCGTGTTTCGACGACGAATTCTTCCGGGCCTTGGGTCTCGGCTTCGACAAATGGATGTCGGCGGTCGAGATGTCGGCAGGACTTCCGATCCAGGTGTACTGGCTTCTCGCGGCCGCGATCGGGCTCCTCAGCATTCGCCCCGCGATGAATTTGGTGTCGAGCCAACAGACGATGAACGGGAGTTTCGATCCACTTCACCTCGTGAATACGTACGGTGCTTTCGGAAGCGTCGGCCGGACGCGCGACGAGATCGTGATCGAAGGAACCTCGGACGACGTCGTCACGGTCGATACGAAGTGGCTCGAGTACGAGTTCAAGGGAAAACCCGGTGATCCTTCACGAATGCCTCCTCAGGTGACGCCGTACCATTACAAGCTCGATTGGCAGATGTGGTTCGCGGCGATGACGGACTACTATCAGCACCCTTGGCTGCTCAACTTGCTCGGCAAATTCCTGCAGAACGAGCCTTCGGTCATGAACTTGATCCGGACCAATCCTTTTCCGGAGACGCCGCCAAAATTCGTTCGAGTGAAGCACTATCGATACCGATTCACAGATTGGGGTGAAGACGGCTGGTGGAAACGGGAAGGCGGGCGCGACTATCTTCCTCCGCTCTCCCTCGACGATCCTCAGTTCCGGCGGATTCTCACCGAGCAAGGATGGCTATGAGCGAACGAAAGCTCGATGCCGTCGTCGTCGGCGCAGGACCGAACGGTCTCGCCGCGGCCATCACTCTCGCGCGGGCAGGACGCTCGGTGAGAGTGATCGAAGCGACGAGCTTCATCGGCGGCGGCTTGAGAACCGAGGAGCTGACGCTTCCGGGTTTCCTTCACGACACGTTCTCGGCGGTCCATCCGATGGCCGTCGCATCGCCGTTTTTCAGATCGCTACCGCTCGAGCATTACGGCCTCGAGTGGATTCTTTCTCCCGCACCCATGGCCCACGCCGTCGGTGACACCTCCGTGATTCTCGAAGCGTCGGTCGAGAAGACGGCGGCGCAGCTGGGAAAAGACGACTGGCGGTACCGCCGCGTTTTCGGTCCGCTCGTCAGAAAATGGGAAGCACTCTTCGAAGACGTGATGCAACCGGCGTTTCATTTGCCGAGGCACCCGATCCTGCTCGCGAGATTCGGCGCGATGGCGATGCTCTCAGCGGAATCATTCGCAAACGGTTTTTTTCGTGATCCGAAGACGCGTGCTTTGATCGGGGGGATCGCGGCGCACGCGAACACTCCACTCGATCGAACGGGAACCGCGGCCATCGCACTCATGATGATGACCGCCGGTCACGCGCGAGGCTGGCCGATCCCGAAGGGTGGGGCAGGGTCGATCGCGAAGGCTCTCGCGTCTTACTTCGCGGCCCAAGGTGGAGTGATCGAAACCGATTGCGAGATCACGCGACTCAGCGATTTGCCGCCCAGTCGTTTCGTGTTCTTCGATCTTCCTCCCTCGCGGTTGAAGTCGATGTTCGAGTCCTCCGGTGAAACCGCACCTCTCGCGAAACAGTTCCAAAATTTTCGTCACGGCCCCGGAGTGTTCAAGATTGATTGGGCTCTCTCGAAGCCGATCCCATGGGCGGATCAGAAGATCGCGAGTGCTGCGACCGTTCATCTCGGGGGTCCGCTCGAGCAGATCGCGAGATCCGAATCGAGGCCCTCGCTCGGTGAGCATCCGAGACGACCTTTCGTTCTTCTCTCGCAACCCACGCTCTTCGATCCCTCGCGTGCGCCGAAGGATCGTCACGTCGCTTGGGCTTACTGTCATGTGCCCCACGGCTCCGATCGAGACGTGCAAACCGCGATCGAAGACGAAATCGAGCGCTACGCCCCGGGCTTCCGCTCGATCGTCTTGGCTCGAAACGTCTTGAACACCAAAGCGCTCGAAAAAAAGAACATGAATCTCGTCGGCGGAGATATCGGAGGCGGAGAGTTCGGGTTCTGGAAGATGATCGCTCCGAAACGAAACGGTCCGTACGAAATTTCGCGCGAGCGCGGCTACTACATCTGCTCGTCCTCGGCTCCACCAGGACCAGGTATCCACGGCATGTGCGGTTTCAACGCGGCGAATGCCGCCCTTCGCCTGGACGGCAAGAACTAACTAGGCAATTGGAAGGGTCGTTCCCATCGCGCAATCCGCCGATAAGAAGCCGATGTCGCCGAACAGTATCCATACGATCATGTCGACGAGCAGCGATCCTTCGCTCTTTCAAATCGCGCGCATCGTGCGTCTGACGATCGCGAGTCCGGCCTTGATCCTCGACGTCCTCGAGGGACTACGATCCAAAGAAATCAAAGTCGCCATGTACTGCGCGGAAGCTCTCGAGAAGATCTCACGTGCGAAGGCTCAACTTCTCTCCGGATATGAAACCGAGATCCTCGTGAACCTTTCGGTCTCCACGTGGTCCGAGGTTCGCGGTCCTCTCGCCCTCATCGTCCCCCGGCTCACGCTGACGGACGCACTCAAGAACAACGCGATCAAAGTTCTCTTCGACTTTCTGAACGACGAATCGACGATCTTGCGCGAGCGGGTTTACAGCGCTCTCGCGCAAGTGAGTGCGACAGACGTCGGCGTCATGGAGAAAATGGTGCCCCTGTTGACGTCGCGTCTCGCGCTTTCGGATCAGGCCGAACGCATCAAAGCGAAGAACTTGCTCGCGCTCATCTCGGCTTCGCCAGGATCACTTCGCCGGGGAATTCAAGAGCCCGTTCAGCAGTGAGCACTTCACGACCATGACGTAACTCGCCTGCGCTTTCGGCACGACGTCGGGCATGTCGATGGTTTTCTTTTTTTGACAGGCTTCGTTCAGATACGAAATCTTCGCCGCCGCGTACACCATTTGAACTCGGTTCTCGGGGGAGAAGTAGACTTCGTTCCCGGAGACGCACGCGTACATCGTCATCGACTCGAACATTCCGCGATTCATCGAGGCCTTCGAGAACGTCTCACCGACATAGTAGCCAGGATGTTGTCTCTTCGAGGCGCGAAGACAGGTTTCGAACTCGGCCGCTGCGATCTTGTGGACGTCGGCGGTTTCGATCGGCTCCGGTTGAGGTGCGGCCTCAGCTTTCGCGATGAGTTCGGTGATCTGCGCGTCGGTCACGCGAGCCGAGCTCGACGGGGGCCTCAGTTTCGTGATCGCGGGCGCTCGCGCTTTGGTGAAAAGGGTGATGACGTTCTCTTCGCCGTCGAGAGTTCCTTTGCAGAGAACGACGGTCATCTCCTTGCCTTTGACTTGAAAGACTTCGAGCTGATCGGGGTTCTCGATCGTCGAGGTATTGCAATGGACGTCGGCGAGAAACGTGGTTCCGTAGAACGAAACGCCCTTCAAAACTTTGGCGACTTCGCCTGCGACTTTCGGATCGGCGGTGAGTTGGACTTGTGCGCTCGCCATCGAAGTGACGAGCGAACAGAGAGTGGTGAGGACGGCGAGCTTCTTCATTCGGAGGGCCTCTTTTCCTACGAATCGTAGGTAGCGGCCCTCCGCGGGATCAAGGAAAACTCACTCTCCTGCGAGAAGCTCGACACGATAGGTCGGTTTCAAGATGACCGATTGCTTGTCGGTCTTGAGGCCACCGATCACGGGAGCGTTCGTCGGGACCAGCACGAGAAGCTTTTCGCTACCGGCTCCACGCGTGAACGAAACCGTTTTCGTCTCGCCACCTGCAAGTGCGACTTTCTCGGGCAAGTCGCCGTAAGCCGCGCCACGGGCACCGACGCTCAAGCCGGTCCAGTCCGAAGGGTCCTTCGACAAGAAGTCGTCGGGCTCGATGGCGTTCAACTCTTGGTAGCTGGTCGCGATGCGGACTGCGATTTCTCCTGAGCCACGAAGCTGCAGGCTCGCGATCGGAGCTTCGACGACCGCGATCGTCGTGAACTGCGGCGCGAACATTTCCTCGATGGCGAGAACGGCGGGAGTGTAGTCCTCCTTCACGTCTTCTTTCTTCGCTTGCGTGTCGAGCTCGAACTGTCGGCGCAGCTCACGCGCTTTCGTCGCGTCGAGAAGCAGGCTCGCGAACGTCGTCGCGCTCAAACCTTTCAAGTGATCTTGCTTCGTACCGACGAGCTCTTGCTCCGGCACGCCGTCTTTGTCGGCGTCGATCAAGACCGAGATTTCACAGTTGTCCCAGGTCGTCATCGGCTCGAAGAGTTTCGCCGCGATTTGAAGTGTGGGGACACCGTTCTTCTGAATCACGCGGTAGCCGGCTTCCTGAAGATCGCAGCCGCGCTCTTGGTTCGGATCGTGATGCTTGTCCTCTTTGCGAGCGCCCGAGGCGATGTGGTTGAAGAGCAGGGCTTCACCTGCATTCACGCCGGGATTCGAAAGAGCGAGATCGACGGCGGCGCCTTGGGCGTCGAATTCGGAAGTCGAATGAACGAGAAGCTTGCCCGGAGTCACGCGCGAAACTTTTTCCGCGATCGCGAGAACGGGGACGCGAGCGATCTCTTGTCCGCCCTGTTGAAGGAGAACCAAACCGTCGAGCTCGGTCGACGTCTTCGGAAGCATTGCTGTCTCGATCGTGAACTCGAGCGCGATCGACTTCGTTTCGCCTGCCGCGAGCGTCACGGAAGCCGGTCCACTCATCTTGAGGCCAGGAGCCGAGTCGAGTTTCAACTCGAGAGTTTGTTCAGTCGCAGTGATGTTCTTCACCGAGAGAGTTTTGCGAAGAAGCTTCCTCGACTCGATCGTCACTTCGCCGAGGGAAAGCGCTTGCGGGCTCGTGATGAGCTTCGCATCGAGGGCTTTCACGATCTGGACGCGGCCGGCCCCTTGGCGGCTGAGCGGATAGACTTCTTTTTTCTCGGTGATCATCGTCTTCGCGGTGCTCATCGCGAGCGATTTCAATTCGGCCGCGGTGAGAGTTGGGTGCGCTTGCTTCAAGAGAGCCATCACGCCCGCCATGTGCGGCGCCGCCATCGACGTTCCCGACATTTGGACGGTCTCTGCTCCGCCGCCCATCTTCGCCGAAATCACGAGGCTACCGGGAGCCGAGATCTCGGGCTTCAAGAGAGCGTCCATCGAACGCGGACCTTTCGACGAGAATCCTGCGATCGTGTCGATGAGCTCGGGCTTTTCGATCTTAGCTTCCGTTTTGAATTCGATCGTGACGGTGCCTGTGGCCATCTCGGCTTTCAGTTCGTCGCCAAGTGCTTTCGAGATCATGATCGCGGGGATCGTGAACTCGCCGTCGCCGCCCATCGAGAATGGAGCATCGGGTTTGTTGTTCGCGACGACGACGCCGATCGCGCCGGCTTCTTGGGCGCGGCGGATTTTTTCCGAGAAGGTCACGACACCGCGATCGATGAGAGCGACGTTTCCTTTGAGAGCGTCTTTCGCTTCTTGCGAGAGGTCTTGGTCGGCGAGTCCGATGAAGACGACCGGACCCGAGACCGACGTCGTCAGGTCCTCGAGTTGTTTCGTCATCGTGCTCTCGATCGCTTCCACGAGGACTTCGGGCTTCGAAGGCGTCGTGATGCGAATCGCGCGGAACTTCCAGTTCTGATCCATGTCGTCGACGCTCGCTGCGACCGAGATCGCTTCGTCCGCGACCGAGGGAGCTCCGACGATGTAGTCGTTGTTGCCGCTGTTGCCGGCTGACGCGACGACGACCGTGCCGGCGCGAGAGAGATTTCCCATCGCTTCGGTGTAGAGGATGTGCGGCGAGCCGTAAGAGCTTCCGAGAGAGAGGTTCACGACGTCGAGTTGATCGTCGAGCTTCAAGTCTCCGTTCGGGTCGGCCGAGAATTCGAGACCCGCGACGACGACCGCGTCGCCCGTCGAGCCATCGGCTCCGAAAACTTTGATCGCGTAGAGAACCGCATCGGGCGCGACACCGTCGTACGATTTCACGCCGTCGCCGCGGCCTGCGACCGTTCCTGCGACGTGCGAACCGTGGCCGCCTTCGTCGAGAGGGTTGTTGTCGACTTTGGGAGTTCGTTTCGAGAAATCGGCCGAATCCGAGTTGTACTCGGTGCCGACGAGATCGATGCCGCCGACGACTTTCGCGGTCGGGAAGCCCGGATCGTCTTTCGAGGGATCGACGGCTTTGAACGCCGCTTCCGTTCCCGCTCCACCGAACATCGCGTGCGTGTAGTCGATGCCGGTGTCGAGGACTCCGACTTTCACGCCGTGTCCGCGAATTCCGCGAGCGTGAGCTTCGGTTCCGCCGATGAACTTCACCGACGTCCGATCGAGAGCGAGGGCTGCGACTTCGGCGGTGTTCGCTGCGATCACGGGGCGAGTGAAGCTCGTTTGGACTTCGACGTAAGCGACGTTTCCGAGCTCACGAAGGCGGGGAAGGGTGTCGAGGGGAGCGACGATCGCGATCCCGTTCACGACCAAGCGGTAGCGATAGAGAACCTGGATTTTCGAAGAAATTGCAGTGAGCTTGGCGATCAAGGCATCCTGCTCGGCCTTCACGGCCTCGGCGCGCTCGGGGTCGATCTGCTTTTTGCCATCGGCTCCAGCGGTCACGCTCTCGAGGAGCGGGCGCTCTTTGAGTTTCACGATCGCGACCGTGTCCGTCGCCGTTTGCGGGCGTGTGCTCATGATGGCGTGGTAATTCGGGTCGACTTCGAAGCTGACACCGGGGTGATTGCTGCATCCGGTGATGAGCGCGCCCATGAGAAAGACGGTGCCGATTGTGAACATGAATTTCGATGCTGCTTTCACGAGGTCCCCCTGGAGTCGAAGCTGGCTGGATGCAAAAGGTCCCCACCTTTCGCCACCGAGAGAGGGCTATATCAAGGGCCGTGCCGCAAAAGTAGGAGTCAAAAGGGGACCTCTGGCAGCCTGGCGCAGTGCAGGACGACCTTTGACGTCATTGAGATGCGGGGGCAATTATAGAGCAGCTCATCTTTTTCGCATCAACTGGAGGACTTCAACCTATGTCACCTCTCGATTTTCTGACCTCACTCGAAGGCGCACTCTTCATCCTGCGCTGGCTCCACTTCTTCTTCGGCATCATCTGGATCGGTCACCTCTACTACTTCAACTTCACGCAAACTCCGTTTTTCGCGGAAGCAGATCCCGCGGTTCGCTCGGGCGCAGTTCAGAAACTCGTTCCGCGTGCGTTGTGGTGGTTCCGTTGGGGTGCGTTCTGGACGGCGGCGACCGGCCTCGCGTATCTCGGAATTCGCGGTCACCAACTCGGCTCGACGATGACGGCATCGGCTTGGGGAGTCAGCATCCTCACCGGCGGCATCCTCGGCTTGATCATGGCGGCGAACGTTTGGTTCATCATCTGGCCCGCGCAGAAGATCGTCATCGCGAATGCGGTCGACACGGCAGCTGGTAAACCGGCGAATCCCGCAGCAGCAGCGCATGGAGCACGCGCAGGCGTCTGTTCGCGCACGAACACTTTGCTCTCGATCCCGATGCTCTTCTTCATGGGAGCTGCGTCGCACTTCGGTTACAGCGTGAGCGAATCGTCGAACACGATGGGCTACTGGATCGCCTTCGGCGTGATCGCGATCGCAGTCGAAGCCAACGCGATCAAAGGAAAACTCGGACCGATGGCGACCGTGAAAGGCGTCATCGTCGGAGGCTTCGTCTTGACCGCGGTGCTCGTCGGACTTCTCACGGCTCTGATGTGAGATCTTTCGTTCTGATTCTTTGTTTGATGGGCTCCGTCGTCGGTTGTACGAAAAACCAATCGACATCATCGGAGCCCGCTCCATCCTCCGCGGAGGCACTAGTCGCGCGGGGGAAGGTCGTCTACCAAACGACTTGTATCGCCTGCCACAACGCCGATCCGTCGAAAGACGGCGGAGTGGGGCCGGCTGTCGCAGGGGCTTCCCGCGAACTTCTCGAGTCACGCGTTCTCACTTCGAAATATCCCGCGGGCTACAAACCGAAGCGTGAAACGAACTTGATGCCTCAGTTCCCGCATCTCAAGGGCGACATCGAGGCCCTCACGGCCTATCTCAACTAGGCACCCTTCGACAGTTCGGTTGGGGGAGCTTGGAGAAATCGTAAAGCGTCTTCGCGCCCGTTTCCCCGATAATATCGCGGTGGAGGCGAAGCTATGCGCATTTCGGAGAATCTGAGTGACCGCGATGAGCGGCCCCATCTCCTCCCGGAGATGCACGAGCACCTCAAGCATTGCGATGCCCTTTCGTTTTGGGCGACGATTCCATACTTCCGCAATCAAGAGAGCGAGACGTTTTGCTCGGTCGCGGCGGTCACGATGGTCGTCAACGCAGCGAAATCGGCGTGGACGAGAAGCGACGTCGTGAGCCCCTTAAGCCAGTCCGACATTCTCGCTCTCGCTCAAGATGAAGAGTGGCGCAAAGCCGTTTCCAGTCACACGAAGACCGTGACGCTTTCGAAACTGAGGGAAGTCCTCATCACGATCTTCGGTAAACTCGGCTTGGATTCGATCGACGTGAAAGCAGTAGCGGCGCATGACGAGCCGTCGAATCGCGACAACTTCGAGAGCTCACTCCGCTTGCTCGATCCCTCGTGCGATCAGTTCATCATCGCGAACTTCGCGCTC
>JAZKJB010000147.1:0-2458 GCA_040384505.1 Bdellovibrionota bacterium
GGAGGCGACGTCTGCGTCGTGGACTGAGTTGAAGGCTCTTGGCTGACAGGAACCGGCGTCGATTTCTGAGCGGTTTGCGCGAAGGCGCTGACACTGATGATCGTGATCAACGAAATCAAAACGAGGCGAGCGAATGACGACATGAAGTCCCCCTGTTGGAGTACTCATACCGCCATTGTCAGATCGTGAATGTCAGTCTGTTGTTAGAATTCACGCCGCATTTGCGGCGTGTCGTGGAATTTTACCGGCGCGTCGGCGTCGAGATTTCGTTGCTCACGCCCGCCATCGGCCCGCGGAGCTGATCGAAGACCGTGAAAGCGGCCGCGATCATCGAGCTCGGATCCGAAACGTTCGCAGGCACGATGATCGTGTTCGCTTCATTCGCGAATGCACCGATCTGATTGACGTAAGCTTCCGCCACACGCAATCGAGCGGCTTCGAAGCCACCCGCGCCCGAAAGAGAAAGAGCCACCTGACGCAATCCCTCCGCCGTCGCCGTAGCGACCGCGAGAATGGCTTGCGCTTGCCCTTCTGCTTCGTTGATTTGACGAGTCTTGTGAGCTTCCGATGCTTTGATCGTCTCTTGCTTGAGACCTTCCGCGCGGTTGATCTTCGATTCGCGATCCGATTCGGATTCCAGGATTTTCGCTCGCTTCTCACGCTCGGCACGCATTTGCTTTTCCATCGCGTCCAAGACGTCGCGCGGGGGCGTGATCGACTTGATCTCGTAGCGAAGGACCTTCACGCCCCACGGATCCGTCGCGGAGTCGATCGCCATGATCACGGAGTCGTTGATCTTCTCTCGCATCTCGAACGTGCGATCGAGATCGATCTTCCCGATTTCCGAGCGAAGCGTCGTTTGCGCAAGCTGAACGATCGCCTGAATGTAATCGTTGATTCCGTAAGTCGCTTTCACCGGGTCAATCACGCGGAAGAACAAAACACCGTCGATGCTGACGGACACGTTGTCCTTCGTGATGCAAACCTGCGCCGGGATGTCGAGGACGATCTCCTTGAGGTTATGGCGATAGCGAATGTTGTCGACGAACGGGATCAAGATATGGAGACCCGCATCGAGGATCCGGTTGTAACGCCCGAGCCGCTCGACGACCGTCGCCGTCTGCTGAGGGACGATGTTGACCGTCTTGAAAAAGGCCAGAAGAACGAAGCCGGCCAATGCCAGCGCGAAAATGAAAAGGCCGTCCATCGCCGAAGCTCCTTAGTTGATTCTCTTTACGTGTAATTTGATTCCTTGAACTCGCGTGACCCGCACCTGCGTGCCCGCCGGAAGTTCGGTGTCTTCTTCGTTCACCGCTCCCCACATCGTGCCTTGGTACTTCACTCGACCTTCTCCCCGCGCAGGCAACGGCTCGTCGAGACGCAGAGTCGCATCGGCATCGATTTCGACTTTCGCGTCGTTCTTCGAGAGAGCTATACGCAGCCGCTTTCTAAACAAAAGCAGACCAATCGACCCGATCCCGGAAAAGAGAAGCAAGTTGGCTGCGAGACTATGGACGCCGAGGAGGCGCAATCCCGCGACTGCGAGAGCGCTCACCCCGAAAAACGCGAAAAAGAATGTGAGCGTAATCATCTCGGCCGCGAGAAGGCCCAAGCCCAGAAGTGCCCAAAAAAGCGTCCACTGTGTCGTGTCGTTCATGGAACCGATTGAAGCAAGGGCACTTGGGGCGGTCAAGCCATCTGGCGTTCTATCGGCCTGGCCGACGAATTGACTGACTGCTCAGAGCGCGCAGGCTCGCAGCTTCAGGCTCTGCGTCGTCTTGAAGAACCGAATGACTCGCAGCGAACCGGGATCGAACTCGAACGTCATGAAATCCTCGGGATCGTCGTAGACGAATCGCAACTGACTTTGCGCTTCATCGATTTGCCAATGGCCACCTGCCGGAAAGCGAGCCATCAAAATGCCGACTCCATAGTGAGCTTTGACCCAGCGTCCTTCTTCGTCGTGGGGATAAACGATGAATGCGCAATGCAGAGGGGTAGCTCCTTCGAGAGCTCCGTTGACCTCGCCGGAGTTCGTGTCGAGGACTTGCGCGACGGTAAGAGCCGAAGCCGAGATGGAAAGTGATGTCACGAGAGCAAGTAGTAGAGTCTTCATGCGAACGACGATAAGCCCGATTTCGACCGTCACGCAAAAGAAAAACCCCCGTCTCTCGACAGGGGTTCACGATGTCACACTGGTTTTGGCCGTATGAGAATTAGAAAGAAAGACGACGAAGCGTGCGCGCGACTTCGGGATAAGCCGAGTGGCGCTTGTTCGGGAAGAGACCGTCGATCCAAGCCGACTCGTTGTAATTCAACCCGACGACGCTGTTCGAAAGCATGAAGAGCGCATCGGCCCGGTTCGCCGACAGGCGCTGAGCACGACCACCGTTCAAAAGCGCAAGCACGCGGTAGAGCGCCGTGCCGTCGATCATCTCGCGACGATACTGAAGATCGC
>JAZKJB010000148.1:0-8135 GCA_040384505.1 Bdellovibrionota bacterium
CGAGCTTTCTCTCTTTTCCCTCGTGCGCGATCGCTTCGTCGAAAACGCGCGGGAATGCGGCATCGGTGAATGGCGGGCGACGGAACTCGGCCTTCTCGTCCCACGCTTCGTTCGCGAGTCTCGAGGCGGAGCCGTAACCTCCGGCCGCAGCCCAGATCACGGCACGAAGCGCTTTTTCATCCGCACGCTGTGGAACCGGGAGCTCGCGAAGTTCGGCTTGAGCCTCTTCGATCCAGCCCGAGCGGATGAGCAGTTGCGCTTTTTCCCAGGCGATTCGTTCTGCACCGGTGAACCAAAGTTTCGCTTCCGTCGTGGATTTCTTCGCACTCCATTCGAGGGTTTTTCCCCCGATTTCCGCGCGCGCGCGAAGACCGTAATAGCTGAACGGAAACTTGAGCATGATCTGATCGGCGACCGCGGAAGCTTTGTCGGGTTGAGCTTTCTGAAGCGAGCGCCACAACCAATAGAGAGCCGAGAGCTCGTAGCCCTCGATGCGCGAGAGCGCTAGCAAGCGCTCGAAGTTCGCGATCGCTTCGAGATGTTGGCCTTGGCGATATTTGAGGAGGCCCAAGCGCAGGAGCGCCTCGCGCGATTGCGGCTGGCCCGCATGACGATCGATCAATTCGCGAAGGGCCGCTTGAGCGGCATCCCAATCTTCGACCGCGATCGCGGCTTCGGCCTGAAGCTCGAGAACGGGGGTCCGACGTGCGCCGTCCATCACGTCGAGGCTTTTCTTCGAAAGTCTCTGCGAATCGAGATACTGGCCGCGGTTGTAAAACACACGCGCCCAATCCGCGAGCCGATCTGAATCGGCTTTCGAAAGTTTCGCGACGATTTGTTCGCGGAGCGACTCGTACTTCGGCTCCACGCGATCCGCGAGACTGGAGACGGTCTCGAGGACTCGGTCCGAGGCCCATTTCGCCCGCGTTCCACCCGGGTATTCGCGAATGAGTTTCACCGCGTCTTCCATCGCCGGAACGAAATCCCCGATTCGAAGTGCCGTCGTCACTCGCTCGACGAGATCGAGCTCTTCTTTCGACGCTTCCGCCGGAGGCGACGTGCGAGTGTTCACGGCCTTACCGGAACCACCCTTCGCGGCCGCTTCGATTTCCTTCAGGCTCTTTCCCGCGATCGCGGCCTCGATCACCGAAAGACGAGTTCTCACGTCGTCGCTCTCGACGGCCGCGAGCGAGCGGCGAAGAAAATCGCGCGCGGCTTCGGGCTTTTGCTGCAAGAACGCGAGTTCACCGGCCGAGCGCCACAGCCGGGCCTTTTTTGCGTCGTCGAGATACGCCGAGAGCGACTCGAGTTGATCGACGTCGGTCCATGCGCGCACACGGTTCGTCTTGATGTCCTGCTCGAGGAGAACTTGGTAACCCGTCGTCACCGTCTCGCGAAGACGCGAGGCCTGAGAGCCCATCACGAGCCACTGCCCGTTCTTTTCGGTGACCTCGAGAGCGCGTGCGAGAACGTTCGCGTTCGCAGCCGACGGCTCGAGGTGCACGGCGCATTCGATTTCGAGAACCGTGAGCCACGCGGCCAAGCTCTTCGCCTTCCCTTTGAGTGCGCGGGCTTTGTCGACGCAAGCTTTGTAGTTCTGCTTCACTTGCGCCGCTTTCACGGCCGCGAGCTGAGTGACCGTTTCCGTGCCTTCTTTCGGCGGCTGGCCGAAACCGTAGATCCAGCGCGGAGCCGGATATTTATCTTCGCTCGAAACGGAGATCGGCTCGAGAGCCGCAGCTCCGGCGAACGAGCAAGTGAACGAAGCGACGAGTGTAAGCGCGAAGAGTTTCGTTTCTCGATTCATTTCGATTTTCCTTCGGCAGGAGGCAGCCGATAAATTGCGATCTCGGGAACCCGTGAGACGTTTTCGAGAGAGGTCATCCAAAGTTTCGTAGCTTCACCGTACTTGATCTTCTCGGCGAGGCCCCAATAAACGTGGGTCACGCCCAGCTCACGCATGAGCTTCAACCACTCCGGCGACCCATTCATGATGGCATCGACTTTTTCTCGAACCAGCCTTGAGTCGATGCCGTGAGACCACAGATGCCCTTCGTATCCCATGACGCGAAGGCGACCGAAGTTCGTGAGGGCGTGCTCGTGTGTCGGGGCCGCGAGAAAGACCGCGTCTTTCTCCGGGACGCCGGCAAGTGCGCCTGCCGCCGAGTTCAGATCGCGATCTTGATAGATCACGAGACCCGTCGCCGACGGAGTGGCTAGTGAGACCGCGATCGCGTAGAAGCCCGAGCCGAACAATGCGGCTGCGATCACGTAGCGACTGAAGCGCGGAAGTTTGAAATCGATCGTTTCGTTCGCGAGCTGGGCCAACATCAGGTAAGGCCAGATCAGCAATTTGATGTTGTCCCACGACCAAGGCGCCAACATCCAGTTGAAGAAAAGAACGAAGAGGCCGCACGCGAGAGAAAGGCGGAGCCAGAGTTTTTTCTTCGACTCGCCGGTGACAGCCGAAGAAAAATGGATCGCTACGGCGATCGCGATAGGCAAAAAGAGCCAGAAACCGAAATTCGCCCAAAGAAAACCGGCGGCCTCTTCGGTCTTCGAAGTCCACCAGGGATCCCAACGAGAAACCGATGCCTTTTTGAAACCGTCCGTCGACCGCCAAACGAAGAAGACGGCAGGCACGAGTGCGATCGCGAACGCGCGAGAGCCGAACAAGAACGCGAAGGCCTGCCGACGATGTTCGATCACGGTCGAGCCGAACATGACGAGCGAAACCACGATGAAGGCGTGCGCGTGGAAGAGAGGGAGAAGGCCCCAGACGAGACCGACCGCCGCGAGAGTCTTTCGATCGAGCGGGCTCTCGCCGTTCACGTGCCGACGCCAGAGATCGATCAATAAAAGTCCGGCAGGCAGCGCGAACAAAACGCCGCGCTGAGTGATGAAGACCGAGAGAAGCAAGTTCTTCCAGTCGAGGATGGACTGAGGAAGGAAAATTCCCTTCATCTTCGCGAGCACGAGGATCCCGCCGCCACCCAAGAAGAAGGCGCCCATCGCCCACCAGCCGCCGAACCACCGAAGGACGACGAGCGACCAGGCGGAGGCGAAGACTCCGACGAGAAAAAGATGCGATCGCAACGGCACGCCGAGAGATTCCCAGAGTGCATCATAGAGATCGGCGCCGAATGGATAGCGAAGCGGCTCACTCGCGAAGCTCGGGTTCGCGATCGGGAAGGAGAGACCTGACGCGAGGCTGCGGATGTAGTTGATGTGGAGCGGGAGATCGCCGAAATTATTCGGGCTCAACGTCATCCACTTCGAATCGTGACGAAAGAGAAGCCAAGTGAAGTGGCGGAGACACGCGTAGAAGATCACGACAGCGAGCAAGATTTCGATCGCGCCTGGCTCCCCTCGCGAAAACGCACGAACCTTTAGGCCGGGCGCACGGGCGACGATCATTTCCGCGTGCCGACGACCGAACCACCATCCGAGAAAAAGCGAGAGGGCCGAAATCATTGGTGTCAGTGCGCCGAAAACCGAAGCGAAGAGAAACGCGAGACCGGTCGCATAGAAAGAATGAAGCAGCAGCGTGATCATTTCGCCGCTCCTTCCACGACTTGAGTTTCAGGCGGAAGAACTCCCTTGAAGTCGACGTGGCGGAAGAAGGCTTGTCCACTTTGGTAAGCGTCACGAATCTGAAACGGCAGAACGAAGTAAGGACCTTTCAACTTCGAGATGATCAGGTCCCGATCGACGGCATCGCTCAAAATCACTTGGGCGTTGTCGTAAGTCGCGGTCGCCGCTTGGGCCCAGGTGTTGTTCGGAAACGGAAGCAGGACGTAAGGAAGCGGCCAAGGATCCTTGTTCACGACGACGATGTTGAGATTGCGAGCTTCCGGCTTCACCTTCACGAGCGACTCGAGAACTTCGATCGCGCGTTTGAACTCTTGTGAAGTCTGGACGTAAACGTAACGCTCTTTCGGATCGGCGTAGTCGCGGAAATTCAGGCGCAGCATTTGTGAGACCGAATGAACGAAGCCGACGGCCAAGACCGTGAGCACGGCCCATCGTGCGACGGGCCAGCGGCGATACATGGCGAGACTGCCGCGAGCGAGATGGCCGAAACAAAATGCCAGAGCCCAGAGGTAACTCAAGACCAACCAAGGCGTCTTGTAGGGAATCAAGCTGTACGCGAGCCAGCTCCCGAAGGCGACGAGCACCAAGATACGTGCCGGTCGCGAGACCTGGAAGAACACGATCGGTGTCGCGAGGAGCGACACGAGAAACGGCCACTCGTAATCTTTCATGAGCTTCAGGTAGTAAATGAACTCTTTCTCGTGACCCGTTTTCCCCGTTCCCGTCTTCGTCCAGACCATCAGAGCCGAGATCATGTCGCCGGCTCCTTTCGGATGCATGAAGAAACCGGTGAAGAGAGCGAGCACGAGAAACACGCAGACGAAGACGACGAGCACGACGTGTTGAGCCGGAAGAGGATGCCAAACGGAGGCACGATAGCGAGTCGCAACCGAGGGCCAATGCTTCTCGAAGGCGTTCGTCACGGCGACCGCGATCAACCAAGTTCCGACGTAAATGAAGAACGTCTCCTTCGTCGTCACCAGGCCGACGAGAGCGAGTCCCATCCACCACATCGATCTCACCGAGCGGTCGCGCATCCACGAGAGCGCCCCGTAGGAGAACGCGACTTGCGAGAGAATGAAGAGCGATTCGTGAATCGCGTAGCGCGAATAGAAAACGAACGCGGGCGAAATCGCGACGAGGCCCGCGGCCCAAATCGCGGCACGGCCGATGAACTGACGATGGGCCGCGACGACCGCGACGATCGCGAGCGACAAAAGGCCCGTGACGAATCGGAAACTCGTGATTCCCCATCCGAGCACGAGCTCCGAGAGCTGCAGGATGTAGAAATAAAGCGGACCGTGGAAGTTGGTCGGGTCGTATCTGTAGTAGCCGTCGGACCACATACGCGAGACGAAATGGCCGTTGATACCTTCGTCGAAGTGGGGCGGCTTGATCTCGAGATAGATCGAACGAAGGACGAACGCGAGAAGAAGAATGGCACTGAGAACCCAAAATTCGCGGCTTCGCGATGTCTCGCGCGTCATTGACGCATCGACGTCACTCGAAGTGTCGCGTTCCGCTTTTTGAGGGGACCTGTTCTGCTTCGATTTCATGGGTTCGATGGACATATTTTAGGTTTGAAGGTAATCGAATGTCATGTCGGGAGATCAAAAACCGCAGCTTTCCTTGGTGATTCCCGCTTACAACGAAGAGCGGCGCCTGCCCGCTTCGCTCGTCGACGTGAAAACCTTCTTCACGAAGATGCCGATCCCTCTCGAAGTCCTCGTCATGGTCGAGACATCGAGCGACAAAACTCTCGAGAAAGCGCGCGAGGTCACGCGCGACGACCCGCGCTTTCAAATCGTCGACAACAAGGTGCATAAGGGAAAAGGCTTTGCCGTGAAAAGCGGCATGTTGAAAGCCCGCGGTGAAATCGTGTTCTTCATGGACGCGGATCTCTCCACTCCCCTCTCGGAGATCATCAAATTCCTCGGACATTTCATGGATCACCCCGAAGCCGAAGTCGTCATCGGCAGCCGCGCCGACGCCAAGAGCCAAGTCATGAAACGCCAAAGCCTGTTTCGCCAGAGCCTTGGGCGAGGCTTCAATAAATTCGTCCAGTTCTTCGGAATTCGCGGCATCAAAGACACGCAATGCGGCTTCAAAGCGTTTCGCGCACGAGCATGCCGCGAAGTTTTCTCGCGCCAGACGCTGAACGGTTTCGCCTTCGACGTGGAAGTCCTGCTTCTGGCGGAAAAAATGGGATTCAAGATCGACGTGCTTCCGGTTCGCTGGGTGAATTCGGCGGATTCGAAAGTGCGGATCTTGATCGATCCGCTCAAAATGCTCTGGGATCTTCTTCGGATTCGTCGCCGCGTCCGGAGGACACTCCGAGCGCGACCGCTTTCTCCATGAGTTTCTGCATCTCGTTCACCGCTCGCTGAAGATTGTCGGCGTTCTTCAAATCTCCGACCACACTTTCCGGCGCGAAGCTCAAGACGTTGAAGATCTCCATTTGCTTCATCAGCGGCATTGCGATTTCGCGACGAACCGACGGCGGCGCTTTCGCCAGGAGTTTCTCGAGCTCCACGTGCGCTCCTCCCTCCCCCGAGATCTCGCCGAGAACGAAGTAAACCGTGTTGGTCATCTCGACTCCGACGCCGCGCCAATCGCCTTGCGATCCCTTCGCCTCGACACGGCGGAGCCGCGCACGAAGTTTCCGAACGAGATCCTTCTTCTTCTGTCCCCAACCGAGTTGCGTACGGGCACGGAAGAAAAGCGAGGCCCCCATGAAAAGGAAGATCACGGTGAATCCGACCGATCGTTCGGCTGGCGTCATCGTCCAGGGGCGAGTGTATTCGGTGAGAAGCTTCGGCGCGAGATCGACGGCTTGTGCCGCCTTTTTCCCGTCCGCCGCCATCGAATTCCCGCCCGCCTGCGGTCCCGAGCCTTGGCGAACCAAGACGCGAAGGAGTTCGGTCGATTTCGTGATGTACTTGCGCTGAGCCGGGTCGAACATGCTGACGGTGATCGGCGGAATCGTGAACTCGCCCTCACGTCTTGGGATCAAGAGCACCGAGAAATCCTTGTAGCTCGTTCCGGTGCGGAAGAACTTCGAATCTTTCTGGGTGTCGTAGAGCTCGAGGCCTTCGGGTGGCTGGAACGGCGGCATCTCGATCAACTTCGCGTTGCCGCGTCCCTCGAAACGGATCTTCAAGTTGAAGGGTTGGTTGGAGACGATGTTCGCTTCTTCCGTGCGCGCGGAGACCTGGAAGTCGCCGATCGCTCCCGAGAAATCGGCAGGACGCCCCTCGACGGGCAAGGGTTTCACCTGAACTTTGATCGGCTGTGACGACTTCGTGAACGCGTACGGTTTTCCGAGAGCGAGCCCACCCATCGCATCGGTCGCGGGAATGACGGTGCACTTCGCGGTGTACGGATCGATCGTCGCGGAGCCTTCTTTGATCGGGAAAAGTGCGAACGACGCCAAGAGAGCTTTCTTGTACGGGAGCCCGTTGACGACCTCGTCGACGAAATTCAAGTGCGTCGCGATCTCGATGTCTTCTTTCCAGAATCCGCGAAGCGACGGGTACTTCAACGTATCGAGATCTCGGATCATCCCACGCGTGTAGAGGTACCAAGACACGGTGATCTGTTCGCCGACGTAAGCTTCGGTCTTGTCGGCCTCGACCTGAATGAAAAACGCTTCGTTCGGATTGATCGGTAGCGTTCGCGACGCTCCACCGCCGCCTTGACCTCTTTGCCCGAAGCCGCGTTGGCGCAAAAGCTGCGAAAAGAGATCGTCGGCGTCTTCGTCGTCGAGAAATCCCGGCGGAAGTTGGATGTTTCCACCCGGAGCGCTTCTCGAATTCGCGCGCTCGCTCGGCGGGACCGCGAGATTTTTTCCGACGCGAATCGTGATCGGCTTCGTGAGAAACGTTTTTCCTTCGACCACGACTTCGACGGAGGGGATCCCGAGCGTTCCCTCGCGAGTCGGCTGCAGCAAGAAGTTGTGCTTCGTCGAGCGAATCGTCTGGAACTTCGGACCAGAAGGTGTGGTGACGAGAGTCGAGCGCGTTTCCTGGGACTGCCACTCGTTCAAGATCTCGAAGTCTTGGATCGGTGGAAGGTTCGGCTGAGCGATCGCGACGTCGTCATCCGACGACACGCTGACGGTCAGAGTGAGCGTGTCGTCGGGACCGAGTGCATTTCGATCGACCGTGGCCGTCGCATTGGTCTCCGCGCGGGCCGAAACAGCCCACAGGGACAAGATCGGAACGAGGAGGACCAAGGCGATGACAAGCGCCGCTTTACCAATCTTTATCGGGAGGTGCATCCTTGGCTCCTTGGCGTTCCATCTTCGCGCGAACTTGTTCTTCTTGCTGCTTGAGCTCGTCGAGGATCTTGTTCACGTCTTGCTGAGAGAGGTCCTTCGAGTCGAACGGCTTCGGCTTGGGTTTTTCTTTTTTCTTCTGATCGAAATTCTGCGGCTGCTGCTGTTCGCCGTCTCCTTGCTCTTGGGGCTTCTTGTCTTTCTGTTCGCCCTCTCCGCCACCGCCGCCACCCTGTTGGATGAGGAGCTCGATGTTCGTCTTCGT
>JAZKJB010000149.1:0-2808 GCA_040384505.1 Bdellovibrionota bacterium
TGATGCTGAGCACGATCGCAGCCTGTATCGTCGCGGCTCTCGGGATCACGGGCATCCCGGAAGCGGGCTTCATCTCGTTGTCGGTCGTGATCGCGACGATGGGATTGCCGGCGGAGCTGCTGCCGCTCTTGCTCGCGGTCGACTGGATCATCGCCCGCGGTCGATCGGCCGTTAACGTCTTGAGTGACATGACTCTCTCGATCGCACTCGACGCCGTCGAACCCGACCGCGAGAATCCCTAGCTAGCGACGGCCGCTCACGTCGACTCGAAAAGATTCGACGAAGCCGCCGTCACGCTGGGTGACGAACACGGTCCTCCCATCCACGCCCCCGAACGTGAGGTTCGTGGGATGAGCGCCATTCAACTTGATCTCACGAAGTACCGTTCCGCTCGGCGCGACCTTCGCGATCGTTCCCTTCCCGATGCGAGCGACGAAGAGATCGCCGCGATCGTCGGTCTTGATCCCATCGATCTCGTGATCTCGGAACTCGATCACGAGACGGCGCGAGCCGAGTCCTTCGCCCTTGATTTCGTAAGCCCAGATTTTCTTCGCTTTCGAGTCGCCGACATACAGCGTTTTTTCGTCGGGGCTCAGGGCGAGACCGTTGACGGTTCCGATGTCGCCGTCGACGACGACTTTCGCTTCACCACTCGACGAGATTCTCCAGAGGCGACCCGTCCCCTTTTTCCAGTTCGGATCGGAGGCATAAAGCGTTCCGTTCACGGCCAAGACGAGATCGTTCGGCTGCGACATTCCGATCTTCGTGACGAGCGTCGAGAGTTTTTTCGTCGCGAGCTCGACTTTGAAAATCGTGTGGCTCTTGTAGTCGGCGACGTACATCTGGCCGGCTTTCGAAATCTGGAGCGAGTTCGCGACACTCCCGTCGGGAAGCTTCAAGAATTCCGTCGCATGCCCGTTGGGATCGACGACTCCGATCGTGCCTTGCTTGCGGTAATTCACGACATAGAGACGTCCGGCGGAATCGACCGCGGGTCCTTCGATTCCGAACGTGAAGGCGCCCCGCTCGGTGAACGGTTTCGAAACGAAGAGGTCTTCGCTCACCGCGCTCGGCGTACGTGACGATTGAGGCTTCACGTAATCCGCGCCCACGTAGAAGCGCGAATCGCTCGAGCAATCGCCATTCAGATATTTCTTGGGCGGTGTATAGATCCGAACGAAGCCCGGCATTTCGCTCGGCTCGCGGTCGAGCACGGTCACGGGCTCACCGTCCGGAATCGATCCACAAACCGTCTTCGCAGCATTTCGAATTTTCAACGACGGCGCAGTCGAGAGCGAAATCACATAGCGTTCTCCGGGAACCATCGTATGGATCAAGAGCGCGAGCTCGCCGACCACTTTACGATGGTCCGTGCTCGTCGCGAGGAGCTCGGTCGCGTTCGACGGCATCGGGCGATCGTAACCGAGAGCGTTCGTTCGCTTGTAGACCCGGCTTTCCTTCATGTTGCCCGGAAAAATCCAGCTGTCTTGCTTCAACATGTAACGGGCGACCGAGATGTCTCTCTGGCGTTCGCTCATCGCCGAAGTCAAACCGAAGTCGCTGTGGCAGCCGAGGCAATGCTTCTCGACGAGGTTTCGACGAACGTTCGTGAGCAATCCGACTTTCATCGGATCGGCCTGGATCATACCGACGAGCTCTTCGATTTCGTCTTCGGTACGAGAGTCGCATGCGACCTGAGCCGGCGGAGGCGAATCGGTCGAATCGATTCGCAAGATCGAGGCGTTCTTGTCTTCCAAGACCCAGATCGCGCCGTCGTCCGCGACCGTCATTCCGACCGGAGCACCTTGCGGCCGAACGCCGCCGACTCCGTGCCAACCCGTGACGAGCTCTTCGAACTGAACACCTTCGATCGATTTCGACTCCGTGGTTTCGATCATGCGCCTGGAGTCGCAGTTCTGGTTGTAAGACAGAGCTTGCGTGTTCTTGACCGGAAAGCCTTTTGCGTCGACGGCTGCGAAAGCGACTCGGCTTCCGGCGGGAAGGTACCCGTGCCAGCTGACGAGAAGAGTGCCTTTGAGCTCGGGGAAGCGCGCGGAGTCGTAGTATTTCAAATCGAGCGGAGCCGAGTGAGGCGGAAGGAGCGTATACGGTTTTTCGTACGGGATCTTCGCCTGGTTCACGCACAGGCCACGATAGAATTCGTCTTTCGCCAGGTAATCGGCGAACTCCGGGCTCATGCTCTCGTTGTTGAAGCAGTAGGGCCATCCGTAATGCTTGCCCTCGACGAGCGCGTTCAACTCTTCGTTCGGTTGCGAAGGATCTTTGAAATCGCGTGAGTTCTCACCCTGCAAAAGTGCCGCGCCCGAAGCTGGGTACGTCGAATGCGCGACGAGAGCGATCGAGTTTCGAAGTCCTCTCGCGAAGACTTTCGTTTGCGGTGAAGGATCGTTCGGCCCGAGAGTCTTGAAGACCTTCCCCGCTTGCGGCGAAATCTTCCAGACCGCGCCGGCCGCTCGACCCGATTCGCCCGCGAAACAACTTCCATCGCTCGCGAGAGTATTCAAACAGGCATCGCTCGGACCACCGACGTTCACGTAGATCGCGCCATTTTGATCGAAGACGAAAGACTTCAAGGGATGCGTACTCTTTTGAATGGGACGCCCATCGGGCATCGAGTAGTTCAAACCGGGAAGACCGCGCACGACCGTTTCGACGGTTTGGGCCGGCACTGCCGCGAGAGGATTGAAACGAAAGATGTCGACCTGAGTCGCGACGTAAACTTTTCCGTCGGGACCGAGCGCCGAACCGTGAGGCCAATCGAGCCCCGAGAGCAAGGTCTTCAACTTG
>JAZKJB010000149.1:2818-3118 GCA_040384505.1 Bdellovibrionota bacterium
GAGCACCCGTCCGTTGTTTCTCTTCCAACCTCCGAAATCCACGACGACGAAATGCGGGGACTTCGGAATTTGAACGATCGTCCGCGGCGCGATGAGGCCGTCGTCACTGCTCGCGACGATTCCCGCACAGTACCCTTTTCTCATGTCGATCGGCACTCGAGGGAACTTGAGAGCCCCGCGCCCGCACGCCTCACCCGTGATCTTGTAGCCGCTCTTGTGGGTCGCACTCGCGACCGCACGCGGGAGTCGCTCGTTGACGCCTGCGAATTCAGTTTCGCGATATGAAGTCGTGAACTCGTC
>JAZKJB010000149.1:3128-3516 GCA_040384505.1 Bdellovibrionota bacterium
CAGAGTGGCAAGGGCGTTGAAAATCTCGTCGGCGGAAAGGGCGGCGGGGGCGGATTTCATGCGCAAAAGCAACCGGGTCCGGCCGCCCGGTCAAACGACGGCGTTCAGCATTGCGCCACACCTTGGCGAGTCGCTTTCATCGCGTTTCGAAGATTCTTCGGTTCGGGAATGGACACAGCCGAGAGCCGTGACGACGAGGATGCCGCCACTGATGAGCAACGACGGAACCGATGATCTCTTTTGCTTCATCTCTCGATTATGACGGGACCGGGCGCTCACGAGCCAGCACCATCAGTTACGACGTTGGTCGAGTTCTACGAGAGCGTCTTCAACCAGTCGAGTACGACATCGGGCTTCTGCTCCAGAAGAAGATGCTCGCCGTCGGGAA
>JAZKJB010000149.1:3526-6421 GCA_040384505.1 Bdellovibrionota bacterium
GCCCTCGCTCCCCTGACCGTGCCTGCGTCCACGCAGGTCGTGGCCGTCGGCGAGACCTTCGTCCACGAGCCGCGTTTCGATTCTGGGAGCCGGTTCCAGAATTCGACGTAAAGACTTCGTGGAACCAGGGTATCAAGCTCCGACGTCAGCATGTGGACGCTTCCGTCTGGAAGATGTCCGAGGACGTCGAAGGTATTGAAACCCATAATCCCGTGTGAGAGCTGCACGGCGACTTTTCTCGAGTGCGGATCCTCGAGGCGTTTCTCGTAACGTTGGTTCATGTAAGCGCTCAAGAATTCCTCGTATGCATTCTCGACAGTCGCGCTCACCGTGGACGGCAGGACGCCCATCGTCTTTAGAGCTCGCCATTGCCAGGTCATGAACCGCTGCATCGGGAACGCATGGTCGAGTCGGATGACGAAAGGAACGACGAGGGCGAGCTTTTCGATTCGATCGGGCCAGCGACTCGCGAAATCGAGCGCCACGCCCCCACCGTAGCTGAACCCGCACAAGATCACTTTTTCATCGAGTCCGAGATCGTCGAGGACCCGAGCGAGATCGCGGCTTTGTTCCGCGATCGGAATTCGGTAGTCGCTTTCGGGATGGGTCTTCCTGCGCGAATGGAGACTGCGCCCTTGGCCACGAAGATCGATTTGCAAACGCGAGCGGCCCTCGAGTCGATCCGCGAACCACGTCCACGACGCGAGCTCGTCACCGAGCCCATTCAGAAAAACGACGGGGGCGCCTTCCCCAGGGAGATAGCGATAGGCTGCGATCCACCCCTCTGCGGTTTCGATCGAGCCTTCTTTGGTCAGCTTGCGCTTTTCGGCTCGTGGCTTGTCAGCCATACGATCAACTCCGGCCAGAATGTTTTGCGTGCACCGCCGCCGATCACGGCGCCCAGGTGCCCACCGCGGTACTCCCGCCGCAGGACGTTCTCTCGCGTCGCGAACTTCGGCAATCGCATCGATGTCGGGACGATGTGATCGTCGGAAGCGACGGCATCGAAGATCGGCACGCGAAGATCGCAGAGATCGAGCGCGCGACCTTCGACGACGAGGCCTCCGTCGACGCCGCTCTTGACGAGCTTGTTCTCGCGATAGAGCTCTTCGATCAGGAAGCGATAGCACTCCGCCGGAAAATCGACGTTGTCGACGGCCCACATTTCGAGCGCTAGGAACGCCCGCAAGAACTCCTCGTCACGCCAGCGCGACGCGAGCTTTCGGATCTTGTTGAGCGAGAGCGACGGACGCAGCCACTTGAACGACGCCTGGAGCAGCGATGACGGAATGTTTCCGTAGGCATCGGTCAACAAGTCCACGTCGAGCTGAGACTGAGCCCACGTTCCCAGCTGGCCGGCTTCGGTGAAGTCGACGGGAGTCGTCATGAGAGTGAGGGTTTCGAGGCGATCGGGACGTAGAAGAGCTTCGACCAAAGACAGCGTCCCTCCGAGACATTGCCCCACGAGGTGAAAGCGTCCGTTGGGTGAAGTCTTCGCGACTCGGTCCAGCGCTTTTGCGATCCGGCGTTCGAAAAGCTCGTCGATCGTCATGTAGCGATCGGACGGATGCGGCTGCAGCCACTCGAGAGCGTAAACCCGAAAGCCTGCGAGACAGAGAGCTTCGATGAAGCTCGCGCCGGGCAAGAGATCGAGGATGTAGTGCCGATTGATCATGGACGGAATGATCACGATCGGGATCTCTCGTTCACGAACTCCCAGAGCCGCTTCGTATTCGATCAATCGCAAATTGCCGCGACGAAAAATTTCGCGGCTCGGAGTGGAGCCGAGCTCGATCCCGCGCATCCAACTCGGCAGGAGAGGAAGACTCCTCAGGCTCGACCAAGTCTCACGAACCGACACGGCGAGAGCCTTGTACGACTTCAAGCTTGGTACGTGACGTCGACTCGAGATCCTCGAGCCGCGCTTTCAACGTTTCGATTTGCGAGTACATTCGCTCTTGATCCTCGCGCCGCGGAAGCTCGATCTTCGCGAGCGCTTGATCGATGGCCTGTCTCAACCACTTCCGCCGGAACGAATTGAAGTTCACGACCAAACTCGCCGACTGCAGGAACGTGGGATGAGTGAGAAGGCGTCCGACGCTCTCGTCGATGGTCTTCTCGACCCGGTTCATCAAGTCTTTCTTCATATCGTTTCCTCCGGCAGGCGGCTCAATCAGCAACGATGATAGTCGACGATTTCCGAAGGACACAATGGGGAAAATTAGAGCCCAGACTCTAATGAAGCATTTCCTAGAGTAAATACTTTTTGTTTGAATGACACTTTACAACGTCTGAAAAGACGGTGCAGAATTCGAGTCGGCGAAGGCAACGGATGCCCGGGCCTCACAAAAAAGGAGAATCGAAATGGCGAAAATCGAGAATACGACGGAAGCTCTGAGCCAGTACGGACAAGGCTTCACCCAGTACGCGAAGGATGCAGCTGCGATCCAGCTCAAGGCGGCTCAGCTCTTCCTCGATCAGTCGGTGAAGTTGAGCCAGACTTTTGCAGAGTTCTACCAGACGCAAGCGACGGAAAGCCTGAAACTCACACAGGCGTGTGTCGCGACCGGGAAAGAGCTCGCCTCCGAAGTACGCCGCCAAGTCGGCACGTACACCGAGAAGGCGACCACCTCGATCTGAAGCTCCGCCTCGAAACGAAATTCGACGAAGGCGCCTCTCCCCGGGCGCCTTTTTCTTTTTGCACGACTTCTAAAATCGAACGGCCGCGTCCGGTAAACGAATTCGATTGTCACCGAACGATCACAACCGAAGACCTACTCTATTATTAGTGTTTACTCTAATGAGCGGCGCACGAAGATTTCGTTTGGTCGCGCGCGGACTGTTGCGTTACACGTCGAAGTGACGACGCGATCGCCAGTGGCGTTCGCGGACTAA
>JAZKJB010000150.1:0-2561 GCA_040384505.1 Bdellovibrionota bacterium
CAAGATTTCACTTCGATGACGGAAAGTCCGATGCGGTCACGGACCAAGAGATCGATTTCCGCGAATGGCGTTTCCCACTGGTGGGAGATCAGCACTTCGCCTCGCGAGACGCACTCGCGAGCGACGAGCCACTCAGAAAGGATCCAGCGCTCTTTCCTCGTCAAGGACGTCGGTCCAGAGCTCACGAACGCCTTGGAACGTGCTTCGATGGTGCACGCAAGGTCCGAATTTTTGAATTGCTTCAAGGTGGACGGGAGCCGCGTAGCCTTTGTGTTTTTCGAATCCGTAGACAGGGTACTTCTCCCCCAGCTTCTTCATCATCGAGTCACGGGCCACTTTCGCGACGATCGACGCGGCTCCGATGGGAGTCGCCCGAAGATCGCCTTTGACGACCGTCGTCTGCACGAAGCTCTCGTCGAGTTGCGAGATCCTCTGGTTGCCGTCGACGATCACGTGCCCCGTCACCGCCTGCAGATTCTCGATCGCGCGTCTCATCGCGAGGAAAGAAGCTTGCAGGATATTGAGCCGGTCGATCTCACCGACACTCGCAAAGCCGATACCGACTTGGGCTACGGCGAGGATCTTCTCCGAGAGCTCTTCGCGTCGCTCGGCGGACAGAAGCTTCGAATCGGTGACACCTTTGACATTGAAATCGGCAGGCAAGATCACGGCAGCTGCGAACACCGGACCCGCGAGACATCCGCGACCGACCTCGTCGACGCCGATCACCGGCCCCGGCATCAACGTCTTCCATTCGAATTTCGTCGTGATGATTCGCTTCTTCGCCATGACCCGATTCTGAGGTGAGAGGCCGCCCCCATACAAACAAAAAAGGCGCCCCGACTGGGACGCCTTTCGAAGGACTCGTTCGTCTCTCCGGGATTACTCGGCTTTCGGAGCGGCTTCTTCTGCCGGAGCTGCCGGTGCTGCTGCAGCCGCGTTCTCGTCTTTCAAACCGACGAGTTCGGACGTGAGGCGAGCGGCTTTACCTTTGAGGTTGCGGAGGAAGTAGAGTTTCGAGCGGCGGACTTGGCCGCGAGCGATGAGGTCGACGCGATCGACAGCGGGGCTAGCGAACGGGAACGTACGTTCCACACCCACACCAGCCGAGATCTTGCGAACCGTGAACGAGCGCGTGACGCCCGAACCTTGGATCTTCAAGACGACGCCTTTGTAGAGCTGAACGCGATCTTTATCGCCTTCCTTGATTCGGACATGGACGCCGACCGTATCGCCAGGAGTGAAGTCTGCGATATTCTTGTTCTTTTGGGTCTTCTTGAGCGTTACTTCGCGGATCAAGTCTGCCATGGGGAGTCCTTTGAGTTCTCGAGTGAACGCAAAGGGTTACCATGGCCCCAAAAGTCGGTCAAGACAGATGCTGACCGCAGACCTGACGGACAGGTGTCGATAGTCATCCACCGAAGCACCCCGAATCCCCTCGAGAAGAGCATCGCAGCTCCTCATCATTTCGTCGGTCAGACCGAAGCCGGTTCCGAAGAGCAGGAAAATGCGAGGCTGATCGTCCAGGGGGACGTCTTGTCGGGCACGAGACGCGTCTATCTCCGCTTTCAGCTCCCGAAACGTGACCGCGGGAACCCCGTCGACGGGCCGCGGGTGGGTGGAGACGAGCTTCGTTTTCTTTCGGGCTCCTGGGCCCGCTTCCTGGCCCGAACCTTTGCCCCACTCTTCCAGCGCCTTCTCGAGCGACGGCGCCGTGTGGACCATCGTGAGCGAAGTTTTTCGCATGTGATTGAAGGCCGACCCCTCGCCGACCCGCCAGTGATCGAGGATGCGGTGGACGAACTGCTGCTGATCGTCGAGCGGATGGATCAGGTAGTAGCGCTCGACCCCGTAGACCCGGCACGCACGTGCGATGTCGTGGATGTCGAGATTGGTGATGTTCGTCGCGACGATGTTCCCGCGCTGATCCTTGATGGGATGATGACAGAGGCCGACGGCGATTCTCACGATTTCAGCGCTTCTTGTACTCGGGTGGCAAGCGGTCGGCGAGTTCGTGCAAGCGCTCGGCGAGGAGGTCTTTCTCATTAAGCCCAAGTGTCTTGAGATCCGCTTCGCTCAACTCGCGAAGAACCCGCTCGGCTTCGCGCACGGCGCGCGCATCGAGTTCCGGTGGTGGAATCTTCGGTGTTTCGATGTGATAGATCTCCGGGCGATTTTGTAGCGTCACGAGGACCGAAAGTGCGCGCTGGAAGAGACCGATCTTCGCGTGATCGCCACTCAAGTACGCTGCCGGGACGGCTTGCCCGCCCCACTCGCGCGGCCGCGTGAACTGCGGGTGCTCTAGGTCGCCACCTTGCGCGAAGCTTTCGCGCTCAGAAGAAGTTTGATTGCCGAGCACACCCGGCACGAGGCGACCGACGGCATCGATGACGATGAGTGCTGCGAGCTCGCCACCCGTCAGGATGTAGTCGCCGATCGAAAGCTCTTCGTCCACGTGCAGATTGATGAAGCGTTGATCGAGCCCGCCGTAACGGCTCGAGATCAAGACGACGTCGTCGAGTTGGGCGAGCTCGCGCGCTTTCGCATCGGTGAGTTTCGGT
>JAZKJB010000151.1:0-3525 GCA_040384505.1 Bdellovibrionota bacterium
CACGCTTTGATTCACGAGGCGGTTGTGAAGGTCAGAGCCGATGACATTGAAGCACGGGCCGTATGAGACGGACGTCTTCGTCGTGAAGCCGTCGCACTTCTTCAACTGTGAGCGAAGCTCGGTGTCGCCGAACGTGTTCCATTTCTTGCGAGCTGATTTGCGCGGGAACGGGTTCAACAAATCGAGTCTCGAGTAAAAAACCGAGCTGCGGATCAGGCTTTTCTCATAGACCGAGAACTGCGATTCCGGTTGATCCAAGAGATACATCAAACGGTTCTGATGGAACTCGCGGCGGACTTCGAGAGCTTCGAGGTGTTGGCTGACGAGGAATTCGAAGATCGTCATTGCAGGCGAAACGCCAAAGACTTTATCTGCCGCTCCGAGGAGCTCTTTCACGATTTCCATGACCAGGTTTTCTTTGTCGAAGGCGCCCGGGTCGTACGGGTTCGCGAGAAGGCGATAGACGAAGATCTCATCGAGTTTGAACTTCGCTTTCGAGAATTCGACGTCCAGGCGGGGATCTTCGAGATCGCGTTTCGGTACGCTCATCATGATGTAGCGTTTCGCTCTTTCGAAGGCATCGCGTTCTTCGGGGGTGTCGAGGCCAGCGCTCGAGAGCTCGTCTTGAAGGCTTTTGCCTGGTTGCCCGTCCATCGAGGCGCGAAGGATCGCCAAGATGTCCGCTTCGCCGTTTCGCGATTTGGTTTTCGTGAGCTCGATGCTCACGAGCTTGCCGGCGGCATCGCGGGTGACGGTGAAAGGAAACGGGGACGATGCGAAGGCAGAAGGGGAGCCGATCAAGGTGACCATCAAACCGATGATGATCGCGACGACGACGGCGACGAGTTGCTTACGGTCCATTGCAAGCCTCCAATGAGGTGGTGAAAAGATGCACCTCTTCTTCGGACTAGCGTCGGGAAAATCACTGGGACGTTGATCAAGACTTCGGCGAAATTCGACAAAATAAACTTGATTTACCAGGCCCTGGGTCGAGATCTCGACTCGCCAGGCGGCTTGCGTTAGGACGTTGGAGAGCCCGGCGAGACTAAACTCAAAGAGTACGCCAGCTGAGGCCTTGATCGTCGGTGACGACTTGCATGGATTTGCCGCGCCCGAGATCGAGTTTCAATTTCACGCGACGGCCGGCGGAATCTTGCGGTTTGATCTCGAGAATGCCGAGCTTCTTTCCGTCATCGGGCTTGCCGTCGTCGGGCGAGAGGGCTGACACGAGTGCGTCCCAGCGAATCCATTGCTGAAACGTTTCGCCGTGATCTTCGCTGACATAGGGGCCGATGAAGACGGCACCGGTGCTCGCGACCGAGATCGGATAGTTCTGATCGCTGAAGAGTGGGATCTTCTTCCACTCTTCGCCGTCGACCGTACGGTAAATGCCGTCGGCAGAAGCGAACTTCAGAGACGGAATCGCTTTCGATGCGGCCATGTCGTAGATCTTGCGCTGAAAGAGCTCGGATGTCGCGATCGTCACGGGAGTCGCGTTCTTCTTCGCGGGCTCGTCTTCAGTGTCATCCGCGATGGGCCACCAGAATTTACCTGAGTCCCGGATCGTCACCTCGCCCCAGCGTAGCGACTTCTCGTCGACGACTTTCAAAGCTTGCGTGCGCGGGAGTGAGCGAAGGAGATCGGCATAGGGGAGGGGCGCTGAGCGGAGGGGCGCGAGCGCGATCGCGGGATGAGCCCCCTTTTCACCGAGATCGACGGCGAGCACGGCTTCGTTCCGCGCGATGAAACCGAACGCGGAAGCCGTTCGCACCTCGAGCCAATCTTTCTTGATCGAGATCAAGTGAACGTAGCTGCCTTCGGGCACGCGAGTGAGTGCGCGTGCGCGGACGTCGGGTTGAACTCGAATCGCGACCGTGTGCGGAAGATAGGCGCGCTGCGGACCTGACTCCGAGATGAGGGCTTTCATGTCTTCGGTCGGCACCCATGCGTTTTGCGGGTCTGATTCTTTCAAAGATTGAACGCGAGCCCATGAACCCACGATCTCGAGAATCAAAACTTGGGTTTTTTTCTTTAGTACGGGGCGGCCGAGGATCGCATCGAGCCGACGTTCCGTTCGTGCAGGCGTGTCGCGAACGAGCTCGGCTTGATCGGTGAGTTTCAAAGTCGTGATCAAGTGATCTTCCGCGAGCCAACCGTAAGCCTTGTCTTTCGTGACCACGCGAAACCAACGCTGCGTTTGAACTCCGCGCGTTTTGCTTTCGAGCCAGCTGCGGGGGTGGTGACCGGAAGGAAAGCGGCTGTCGGGCGCGAGATAGATGGGCGTCGCCATTGATAAGAGCGGCGAGAAGAGGAGACAGGCTAAAAGCACGCTGCGGAAACCAAGATGACGCATCAGCTTCCAGTCTCCGAGAGCCCTTCGGGTGTCGGCAAGGCCAGATCTCAATCGACATGGCGACGGGCGCTGCGCTAGGCTTCAGCCAATGAAGCGCCTTTCCCTCGCCGTGTTCACATTGCTCAGCCTTGCATTGCCGGTCCAAGCCGCCGAGACGCTCGGGGACATCGGCGTTTCGGGTCTGCTGCTCGAACCCACGTTCACGTACCAAGAGCCGCGCCGGGGCCAATTCCAAGTCGGCCGCTCTTACCTCGCGGTCACCTGGACCCGGGATCAGCTCGTCTCCGCTTCCATCAAACTGGGTTCGCGTTCTTTGATCGGGAAGCCAGCGCGCTTCGGGCCCGCGGCCACCGATGATATCGCGGTCATCGAAGCTTATGCGCAGCTCGACTCCGGCTATGGCCGTATTCGCGGTGGCCTCGTGCCGATTCCCTACGGTTGGGAAGGCGGCGATAGCGAGTACCGCTTGGAGTTGCCTCGAAGCCAGCTCTTCCGAAACCGCATCATCGGCCTTCGCGATCACGGTTTGAGCTATCACGTCTCGTACCTCGGATTTTTCTCGGACTGGGCGATTCACAACGGTGAAGGTGGACCCGATCTCGACAACGACATGTGGTTCACTCTGCGTGGCGGTTGGGAAGGCGGACGATTCTTGCGGCTCGGCGTATCGGGCACGACGGGATCGACGAACGCCGCTTCCACGAACGTGACCCCTGCGACCTGGACGAGTGCCGACGCCGGCCTCGACATCACTCAGCGCTCGAAGATTCGGATCGCGGGTTTCTTCGTGAACTGGGAAGTGAATCCAGTCGAAGTCACGCTCGAAGGAACCGGTGGGAACACCTTCCAAGACAGCGGCGACCGCGAACTTCGCGCTTTGCATCTCGACTTGAACTTCGTACCCAACGAAACCGTCAGCTGGCTCACGCGCTACGATGCCTTCGATCCGAGCACTGCGCCCAATGATCGGTCCGACGAGTACACGTTGGGCCTCGCTTGGAAGGGCAAATACCGCAACTCGGTCCTCTACGTTTTGGGCTCGAAACAGGTGTTGGAAAACAACCCACTGAACGTGCACAAGGCGGAAATCATCTGGCGCATGACGCCCTCTGCCAATTCTTTCCGCTCGCCACTTTGACGCTCCATTGAACCCCTTCTATATCTAAGTTTTC
>JAZKJB010000152.1:0-1899 GCA_040384505.1 Bdellovibrionota bacterium
GGTGATCATTCGGAACAGCGTCGTCTTACCAGCGCCGTTCGGGCCGATGATGCCGACGATGCCGCCTTTCGGGAGCGAGAAGTTCATGTTCTCGAACAAAAGCTTGTCGCCGTACGCCTTCGAAACACCTTGAGCTTCGACGACGAGATCGCCGAGGCGCGGGCCCGGCGGAATGTAGATCTGAAGCTCGTTGAGCTTTTCTTGCGACGGCTCTTTCAACAAATTCTCGTAAGCCGAGAGGCGCGCTTTCGACTTCGCGACGCGCGCTCGCGGCGCCATGCGAACCCACTCGAGCTCGCGTTCGAGCGTGCGGTTTCGCTTTTCATTTTGCTGTTGTTGAACTTTGTCGCGAGTTTCCTTTTGCTCCAACCACGACGAGTAGTTCCCTTTCCAGGGAATGCCTTCACCGCGATCGAGTTCCAGGATCCAGCCCGCGACGTTGTCGAGGAAGTAACGATCGTGGGTCACCGCGATGACCGTGCCAGGGAACGTGTGCAGGAAACGCTCGAGCCATGCGACCGACTCTGCATCCAAATGGTTGGTCGGTTCGTCGAGGAGCAAGATGTCGGGATTCGACAACAGCAACCGGCACAAAGCCACGCGGCGCTTTTCACCACCCGAGAGATTCGTGACAGGCGAGTCGCTCGGAGGGCAACGGAGTGCTTCCATCGCGCGCTCGAGCTTCGAGTCGATCTCCCAGCCATCGCCGGCTTCGATCTGCTCTTGGATTTTGCCTTGTTTCTCGATCAACTTTTCCATCTCGTTCGGATCGAGATCGGGATCGGCGAACTTTTCGCTGATCTTCGCGAAATCGGCGAGCAGCTTCGCCATCTCACCCATTCCCTCCATGACGTTTTCTTTCACCGTCTTGGTGGCATCGAGCTGCGGCTCTTGCTGCAAGTAACCGATTTTGAAATCGCGCGCCGGGAACGCTTCTCCGAGGAATTCGTGATCGACGCCCGCCATGATTTTTAGCAGCGACGATTTTCCCGAGCCGTTGAGACCGAGAACGCCGATCTTCGCGCCGTAGAAATACGAAAGGTAGATGTCCTTCAGGACGTAGCGGTTCGGCGGATAAACTTTGCCGACACCCTTCATCGTATAAATGATTTCTTCAGCCACGTCGTACCTCGCATTTTTGATCGATTTGCCTGGGAAGCGGGCATTCTGCGACAACACCCAAGTCATCGTCAATCCTCCCGTGTTTTCGCTTGTCAAAACTCATGGTGGTAGTGACACTGCAGCCCATCAAGGAGCACGCCTGCGACTGGCCGCGAGCCAGGGGCGAGCAAGCAAAAGCAATGGCTCAACACGACGATCGTTCATCAGGCAAGCCGCCCGCGAAGCCCCTCGCTTCGAAGACTCTGCACCGCACGCTCCAAGAACTGGAGTCGGCGTTAGCAGATTGGGACAAGGTCGGCGAAACTCCCGCTTCCTCACCTGCCGAGCCAACGCCCAAAGCAAAGAATCCTCTCGAAGAAGAAATGCGAGAGCGGACCAAGAAACTCTTGGCCGAACTTCGCAGACAATTGTCGGAATTTTCAGACTGAATTTTTAACTGAGAGACGAGTTCCTGCGCAGGAACTCACTTTTTGTCGTGCTTACTTCCGCCGTGGCAGTCGGGCGACTCGAAGCCTGAGGCCTTCCCCTGCTCCCACTCCGCGGGAGTCAACGTGCGCTGAGTGAATGCATGCACACCACCCTTCAACTCGTCGGCGATGGCGTCGTTGACCAAACGTTGGCGCTGGATTCGCGAGAGTCCGTCGAAACGGGCTGAAACCAAAACCATTTTAAAATGAGTTTCCGAATTTTTACCAACGGAGTGCGCGTGGCTCTCGTTCACGAGCTCGAAGCGCGCGATGCGGCTCGGTACTCGCGCTATCCGCCGTTCGGACGCCG
>JAZKJB010000153.1:0-2335 GCA_040384505.1 Bdellovibrionota bacterium
CTCGGCGACATCGGCGACAACGATTCTTCTCGCTCTTCGATCGCGCTCGCATGGCTCGAAGAAAAAGCGACCTATTCGTCGACCGAGAAACTGGCCGGACAAATCTCGATGACCTATCCCGACGGCGCTCACAATGCCGAAGGATTCTTCATCGACACCAACGGCGACTTCGTCATCTTCACGAAGAACCTCGTCAAAGAGCCGAAGAAGCGAGGCGAAAAGAAGAAGACTCACGCTGGCGTTTCCTCGATCTACCGATTGGCGGCAGCGAAGATCGCGACCGGCAAAGGAACACACACGTTAGAAAAACTCGGCGAACTCGACGTTCCCACTCTCATCGGAGCAACAAACAAAGAAGCGATCGTCACTGGTGCTTCCGTCTCCGGCGATGGCCGAATCTTACTTCTCACTTACAAAGCCGCGCTCGAGCTAGCATGGAAACCCGGCGACAAGCTTAAAACTTCGGCGCAGATGAAGCGCGGAACGGACTACAACGTCATCGAGCTCGCCCTGCCCCACCAAGAAGCGATCGAGTTCCTTCCCGACGACAAAGGGTTCCTAGTGACGAGCGAACAAGGCTCGACCGAGACCCCGATCGTCGAAGTGAAATGTAAGTTCTAGAAAGAATGAAAACTAAAACGACGGCGGCTCGGAAAAGACTCGCTTCTTCGAAGCCAAAGCTCCTTTCCGGCGGAAATCCTCAGATCGCAAAGGGTGACGGCGACGCGCCTGTGCAGAAATACATCGAGTCCACCCCCGGCTGGAAACGCGACGTCGTCCGCCGGCTCGACGAGCTCATCGAGCGAGCGGTTCCGAAAGTTCGAAAGGCCGTGAAGTGGAATTCGCCGTTCTACGGAATGGCGAACGAGGGCTGGTTCATCAGCTATCACTGCTTCACGAGATACGTGAAGGTGACGTTTTTCAAAGGCGGCTCGCTTCGCCCGCTTCCGCCTGGCGTAGCCAAGCACGAAGCCGTTCGATACCTCGACATCTACGAAGAAGTGCCACTCGACGAGAAGCAGTTCGTGAAATGGGTGAAGCAAGCGAGCAAAGTCCCCGGCTGGCTTGCTTAACCCGCGCGATTCAGTTCGTCGATTTGACCATTGAGGGTCCAGTAGTCGTAGAGCACGCCGATTCCGAAAAGACCGAGCGTGACGAGATAGATCAGGCCGCTCACCCACTTCCCCATATAGAGGCGGTGAACGCCGAAGGGACCGAGGAAAACCAAAAGCAGCCAAGCGATCGAGTAATCCAACGGCCCGCTCGCATATTTTCGATCAGCTGCTTTATCCATCGATGGAATCAGAAAAAAATCGATGATCCAACCGACGCCGAGAAGACCCAGTGTGAAGAACCAAATCGTCCCCGTGATCTGCTTTCCGTAATAGAAACGGTGCGATCCGAGGAATCCGAAAATCCAGGCCAGGTAGCCGATCGTCTTACTATGCGTGTCGTTTGCCATGCGACATCATAACCGAAAACGGCGTCTTGCGCCTCATCTTCACACAGCCTGCACGCTTGTGACTGCTTCACTACGTGCCTGGTTCGATTTCACCGTGTTACTCCCCTGGCATCTCTTCGAACTCGAAAGAAGAGACGACAACATCAACAGGGAGTAACTAGTGAAGAAATTTATCCTCGGATTCGCCGCATTCCTCGCACTCGCGACGCACGCAGCGCCGGCACTCGCACAGCGCGACGATCGCCGCGAACGTCCTCGCCAAAACATCGTCTTGCTCGCGACCGTGAAACTGAGCCCGCTCGCGGACTCCGATCGCGTCCGCGTGAACTCGTGCCAAGGTTCTGAAATCGAGCGTGTGTCGGCCGTTCGAGTTCGCTCGATCCGTCGCACGGCGAACCTTCAATTCATCGACGTGACTTACGGTAACGGCAACGTCGACCGCATCACGTTCCGCGGAGCACTTCAGCCTGGTCAACAGACGAACTGGATCGACCTCACGGGTCGTGGCCGCTGCGTTCGAGACATCCGCGTCGTCGGCTCGAGTGGTGGCTTCCAGAAAGCCATCATCGAAATCCACGGCATGAAGCAAGTCCGTGACGAGCGCGACCGTGAAGATCGCCGCGAAGAAGACGATCGCCGCGACCCGCGTCGCGATGAACCGCGCGATCCGCGCCGCGACGACCCGCGCGGCCCCCGTTAATTTTTAATCTTTAGTCCTCAAGACGGCGGCCTTCGGGCCGCCGTTCACCGCTTCAAAACGGAATCCCGATCGAGCCCGAATAGCTCGTGACGTCGACTCCGGAACCGAACAGGTTCCCATTCGAGTAGACGTTCAAACGAAACGCCTTGTACCCGAGAAAAAGTCCGTAACCT
>JAZKJB010000154.1:0-3395 GCA_040384505.1 Bdellovibrionota bacterium
AGGCACTCACTTATTTCTACACGGCGAACTACTGCCACAACGGGAATGGGTACAATCGTGCTTATCCGCGAGGAGGCGAGCGACTTCGTACCCTATTGCAAGCGCCTTTCGTTTCTAGAGCGCTCGGATGTGCGGCGTCGACCGTGAATCCGCTTTGTCCGATCCAGTTCGACGGCGGTCCGTCGACGACTCCCTCCAGCCGTCCCGCGACGTCGGTTGCCGCATCCAACTAATTCGAAATCGGAGACGTGATGATTCGTACTTACTGGTCGCTCTGTCTCGCTGTCGTCTCCTTCGCCGCTGCTTCCGCTTCGGCGCGTAACTCATGCGACGCGCTCCTCGCAGCGCCGACGTCGGAAGGCTCCGTCTGTACGGAGCGGGGACAAGACGGCCTGTACCTTCGACGATACGAAGACGGGACGTTTCTCGTGAATCCCGGTCAGGAGAGAAATCCCGCGGCGGCCGCGTTCACTTGGCGTGTGAATCCCGACGTCCGTCAACGCGAGCGTTTGAACTCGTCGATTCGCGAACTGATCGAGTCGATGAAGCGACAAGTGGCGAACGGTGTCGCTGAAGCGAGCTGGAACGTGCATCAGCGTTTCATCATTCGACGTCTCCGCTCACTCAACGTCGTCTACACCGACGAGAATGCGTGTTCGATCGGCTACGACTCGTCTTACGATCCGGGCGAGAACAAGCTCGCGATGTGCGCGATGCTGAGTTATGCCCCTTCTGAAACCGTGCTGTCGATCGTCGCCCACGAGCTTGGACATCTCGTCGATCCTTGCATGTACGCGCCGATTCCGAGAAGCCGTTCACTCGAGACCCGCCGCGCGGCTCAGCGCTTCGGTCGACCGCCGCGGAGGACCGAGACGATCTTGAACGCCGGAGTGAACGACTGCGCGCTCGGACGTTGTCCCGAGGCCGGTTCCGGTCGGCACGTCCCGCGAACTTACTCGGGCCATCCCTACGTCAACGAATCCGTTTGCATCGCAGCTCATTACCCGATGGCGCCGAATCCCGGCGAAGTCGTTCGCCCGGCGACGGGCAGCAAGCATCTCGGAGGGCTCGAGAAAGCGCAAGGGGTGGCGAGCTCGTCGAAGCCCGTGCAGGGGATACCCGTCGGAGAGCCGACATCACCGCGTCCGATCACTTCGACGTCGCCGGTAGACTCGACGGCGCCGGCATGTTCGGGCCAGGCGCTGGAGGGATTCGCGGATCAAGTCGCGGCGTCTTTGATGGAGTATCATTTGCGTCGCGTCCCGAACGCGATCACGCCGGGACGTGCCGAGGCGGTGACGTTCGCGTTTGCATCCGACCATTGCGTTTCCGGCGATCGCTTCAATCCCGAGTATCCACGCACGAGCCAACGCTCGCGCTCATATCTCCAGGCGCCTTCGATCGCGAGCGCGCTCGGCTGCGACGCCGCTTCGGTGAATCCCGTTTGTCCGATCGCGTTCAACGGTCCGGGTGGTGCACCGCCGAGGACGGAATCGCAAGTCAGGGGTCTCGCCTCGTCCAATTGAACATGCGGCTGGCGCTGGCCAACTTCTAGGCTCATGACTTTCAGTACGAACATGATGACCGTTTCATAACGCCCAGATCTCGTCAGTCGTGTCTGGCGAGGCCTCGGAATTGTATGACAGGAAGTAGGACCGAATCGTCCCGGAGGCCCCGTGAAAAATGCGATCCTCTTGCTCACGATCGTCATCATTGGCTTTGCCGTACCAGAATCGTTTGCCTCGGAAGGCGCTGAAGCCAGCTCCGAGGTGAGCTACTTTCGTCTGGAAAATCTCGAAGAAGTCGGGGATGGGTCCGCAATGAGGATGCAAGCCGAACACACGGAACCGAACTGCAATTGCACGGGGAACCGAGTCGGGATTTTAACTCCATTCTTGGAACTCGTCAAAACGGCGACGAACAAAACGCGCCGTCCTCGGCGAGCCCTGACGTGCGGAACGTTTCGTGGAGACGCGAGTTGGTATACCGCGCGCCCGGGCGCTTTGACGGCGAGTGGCCGGGGTTTCGATCCGACCCAACATTGGGCCGCGCACAAAACGCTTCCGTTCGGAACCGTCGTGACCGTTCATTGTCCTTCGGGCCAAAAAGTCGATGTCACGATTTACGACGATGGCCCGCATATCGCGGGCCGAATCATCGATCTCACTCGTGCTTCAGCGGATCAGTGTGGGATCACGTCGCGTGGTCATGCGCCCGTGACGATCGAAGTGAAATGTCCGGCGTCGCCGGCCGTCAGCTGACGCCAGAGAGATCGACGAGGATCATCGAGCCGTTCTTGATCATGTCGATGAGTTTTTTCGAGAGGCCTTTGCTCACGCCGAGGCAGCCCGACGTTTTTCCTTGAACCACGTTCGATTCCCAAACGTACCAAGCCGGATGGATCACGATCGCGCGTTCGCGAACTTTCGAGTTCGTGGGCGAGAGGCCATCGACTCTCAAAGAATAACCGAACTTCGAGGAATCATAAGTTTCGGCCGCGCGGTAAACGCCGAGCGAGCTCATGTTCGAACCATTGACGTTGCTGAACGCTTCCGCGTAGCCGTCGTTGTTCTTGTCCGAGTTCTTTCCGTGCGCGACGTGGATGGCCCAGACGGCGCCGGTCTTCATGTCGACGATCCACCAACGCGCTTTGTTCGAGCGCTTCGAAAAGTCGACGATGCCGATGGTGTTCTTGTTCGGGAACGAGGCGAGGTTCGCATCGAAAGTGAGCACCGCTTTTTCGAGCAAGTTCTTCGGGACGAGCTTCGTCGGATCGAGATGTTTGTATTTCTCGAGCACTGCTTTTTTCGTGACCGCGTCGCCGGTCGGTTCGTTCAAGACGATCTTGCTGACCGTGCGATCCGCGGGAGCGGGAACTTCGGGATTCAATTCCTCGTCGTCGCCATCGGGAAGATAGGCGATCGGGGCTTCGTCCGAGTGTGGAGAGGCCGGAGCACAAGCCGCGAGGGTGATCGCGGCGAGGGCGGTGAGAACGAGCGAAGAGGTGAAACGTCTTTGTTTTGTCATCGGCTCTCCCTTGAGCTTAGCGTCTCTCCGTTTCGGCACTAGGGGTGCCGAGGTTAACAAGACATCGGTCCGGCAGATCAGCTGGACATCGGTCCACACCTCGGTCCATCATTGTGGTCATGAAACAAAATGAATTGAGTCGCAGTCTCGGATTCCAGGATTCGCTCGCGCTCGTCGTGGGTACCATCATCGGCACCGGCATCTTCATGAAGACCGCCGTCATGTCGCAGACGTTGGGCTCTCCGCTCATGGTCCTGCTCGCCTGGCTCCTCGGTGGAGCACTGTCGCTAGCGGGCGCACTGACGTACGCGGAGCTCGGGAGCCTGTTCCCCAAGGCGGGTGGCGAATTCGTTTACCTGAAGGAAGCC
>JAZKJB010000155.1:0-1098 GCA_040384505.1 Bdellovibrionota bacterium
CACCAACGAAGCTCGCGTCTACTATCAACACAAGGTCAACGGCGTCCCTTCGGGCGAGCTCGTCACACCTTGGAGCGGAAACACCGGCGCTCCGCAATGGGGAGACCGAATTCGCCAACATTACAATGGCGGTAAATTCGAATGTCGCTATGGCGAATGCGGAATTCGACTACTCGTCGAAACTCGCGACCCAAGTAGCACTTGCTCGGTTCAGTATACGTTCCGGATGGAAGACCGAATGGGCTTCGGCATCGACGGTGGGTGGGCGAATTTCCAGAACTTCGACAGTCGTGACGAGAACTGCGACGACGGCGACTGCGGAATGACGGCCTCGATCATTTGTAATTGAGGGATCGAAGCCGCCGAGTCGCAACGAGCCGATGTTGTCGGGAGCGATCTAGTGATCACCCGCTGCTCGTCGACGGGCGAAGCGACTAGCACCGAAGCTCAGGTAAAGTTGCTGGGGTTCCTTTAGATACCGCGCCATTTTCTCGGCGCCATAAACTTCGACAGCGCGGCGAAGGTTGCACGATCGGCAGAGAAGCCGAAGGTTTGATGATTCATTCGTTCCGCCTCTCGAAGGTGGAATGATGTGGTCGACTTGAGTTGCGTGCGTCGAGCCGCAGATTCTGCAGCAGCCCCCATCTCGCAATCTAACGAAATGACGTGTGCCCGCGCGAATGTAAGTTCGCTTGCCCGGAGGGGGCTTGCATTCTTCATCTACCCGCGACGTCGCGGGTACGAGTGCGTCATCCTTCGCAATCGTAGGCGCTTTATCGGCGGCTCGACGTGCCTTTTCCATCGGATCCCATTTCGACAATGCAAGATCAGACATTTGATCGATGAGCGCTTCGAGATCACCTCGATCAAGCGAATGCGAACGAATATCGAGCAAGCGCGCCAGCTTCACCTGTAACTTTTCGCTGAACTGTTCGAGTTTGACGGGTTCGACAGTCTTCTTCGTTTGTGGTTCGTAGGTTTCAACTTCGAGAGTCTTGTCGACCATTCGAAGCGGCATCTTTTCGATTTTCGCGAGGACTTCGAGTTTTGATTGGATCGCACGTGGTTTCTTTGCCTTCTTCTCGCGACGGAACATCG
>JAZKJB010000155.1:1108-9017 GCA_040384505.1 Bdellovibrionota bacterium
AATGCGAGAGCGTCAGAGCTCCGGATTGGATTCTCTCCTCGATGACAGGCAATTCACGCATGAGTCGCATTGCGCTGATCCGTCGAGCTGCTTCGTCTTCCGAGTAGCCCCAAACCTTGATGGCATAAGCAAAAAGTGAGTCGAGCTGGTGTTTCGAGTAGATTCTTCTGCGCTCGGCCTCTTTGAAATGTTGAAGCACGACCGACGTAGCCTCGCGTTCGTTTTGGACGGCGTTCATGCCGGCGCGTTCGAACTCGTCATCGCTCAGGTGAGAAATTTTCATCGGACACCTCCATCAAGTGGAAGTAAAGTAGCATGGGTTTCCAAAGCCGACTTTCCCGCGAAATTTCACATGAACATCACCTCTCGACGTCTCGCTCAGTCGCCCTTTGCGAGGCCTCATCGCCTCTGTGAGGCGTGGGAACTTTGCGCGCACGATCCATCGCGTTCGCGGCGCATACGCGATCCAGACGCTTTCCTTGAGAGCCGAATTCCGCGTCAAACAAATTTTGTTGTGTGACAGAATTATTTCTGCCTTTCAACCGCGACGTCGCGGGTAGCGCTCTGCCATCGCCATCCATGCGGCGGCTCAATAAGTTCACTAAATAGGATGGGAACAAAAGATGGAACACGAGGAAGGACCTTACCACTTGGCCAAGACGTCACCGAGATCCTCGCATTACTTCTCCTTCACCGCCGCTCCCGAAATCTTCGTCCCCGAAACGAATCTGTTTAACGAGCCGATTCTCCATCCGTGAGAGCGGATTTCGCTCCGCCCTCCAGGCGGATCGAGCGGGATCTAGGGGTCAGGGTTGGATCAGAAGAGGGGAATCGAATGACAGATCGTGAAGTTCACCCGCGACGTCGCGGGTGAAGGTGCAATGGAATGACCTTATTGATCAAGGAGCGACTTCAGCCGCTTCCGCAGCCTCAGCTGCCGCGACGATCGCCGCGAGATCGCGTGCCGCATCTTCCACGCGATGCGACTCCGCTGCACGAATTCCCGCGCCGGCTAACCACTCTCGCATCGCCGCGCGGGCGTTCGCGATCTGCATTTCGCGTTTCGCATTCTTGTGTGTCTTCTTGAATCGTTTTCCGGGCTCAGGTTCGGCGTCGATGATCGGGGGCATGTGACCGAAGTTGATGTTCGTCGGTTGGAAGTGCTCGATCTTCGTTTCGTCGGTGATCGCCTCGAGCAAAGAACCCAGAGCTGACGCGCGCGGCGGTGCAACCGAAGCGATGTTCGAAGCATCAGGCGCGAGTACGCCACGCACTTTGTGATCGAGGAAGCGCGCCACCATCAAACCCATGCACGTCGATTCGAAGTAGCCCTCGACGCCGGTGATCTGGCCTGCGAAGAACAAGAGCGGATCTTTTTTCGATGAGAGATCGCGGTTCAGTCGCTTCGGCGTATTGATGTAGAGATTCCTGTGGATCGAACCGAGCTTCAAGAACTCCGCTTCCTCGAGACCGGGGATCAAGCGGAAGACGCGTTTTTGTTCCGCGTAGGCCATTTTCGTTTGGAAGCCGACCATGTTGTAGGCCGTGCCGTCTTTGTTGTCTTGTCGAAGTTGAACGACGGCGTAAGGCCAATTTCCCGTGCGTGGATCGGTGAGGCCCTTCGCACTCATCGGACCGAATCGCGGAGTTTCGATCCCGCGTTCGACCATCGCTTCGATCGGCATGCAACTCTCGAAGTAAGGGGTGTCCTTCTCGAATTCTTTCGGCTCGGTCTTGCGAGCGGCTTTGAGCTCGTCGATGAAGAACAGATACTCTTTCCGGTTCATCGGGCAGTTGATGTAATCCTTCGTGCCCTTGTCCCAGCGGTCCGCACGCCACGCGACGTTCATGTTCACCGATTCGGTCGCGATGATCGGGGCGATCGCATCGAAGAAGTACAAGAACTCGTCACCGAAGTGGTCTTGCATCGAGCGCGCGAGAGAATCTTCGGTCAAGGGACCCGTCGCGACCACACAGGGACGCGGCAGTTCGTCGAGTGATTGAACGACTCGGCGTTCGAGTTTGATTCGAGGATGTTCATTCACCATGCGGGTCATCGCGCGAGCGAAGACGTCTCGGTCCATTCCCAAAGCTTGGCCGGCCGGGACACGGGCTTCGAAAGCGGCTTCCAGGACACGCGATCCCAGCTGTTCCGCTTCCCACTTCAATTCACCGGGGGCGGAATGACCAGCCAAAGACCCGAAGGAGTTCGAACAGACCAGCTCGGCGCAATCGGCGGTTTTGTGGGCGGGAGTGGATTTTTCACCATCGCGCATCTCGATCAAAACGACGGAGTACCCGAGATCCGCTAGTTGGAGCGCGCATTCACTGCCGGCGAGTCCAGCTCCGACGATATGGATTGTCGGTTTTTCGGTCGTCATGCTATCTCTCTCGAACCCATGTCGGATGAGAAGAAGAAATTCATCAGAAAACCCAAGCGGGAAGACAAGCTAACGCAGGCAGCCGATGTGTTACAAGGGCTCCTCCAAAATAGCAAGTCTCACCTCTCCGACGGCTTCCTCCGCTGGCGCATCGAACAAGAATGGAAAGACATCGTCGGTCCGACGATCGCCGAGCAGACGGCTCCGTGCGCCTTCGATCGCGGCGTTCTCTTCGTGTGGGTTCGCCATTCGGTTTGGATGCAGCAGCTCTATTACTTCAGCGATTCGATCAAAGAGAAAGTGAACGCCCACGTCGGCCGCGCTTGGGCCAAAGACGTGAAGTTCACTTTGAATCGCAGAGCTGCGTCGATAGAGACAAAAAATCCGGGGGATTGAGCTCGGTCGTGCCGAGAAAGATGTCCCAGCGCGGTTTGATCGGTGTCTTCCAAGTCCCCAGGCTGAGCATTCCGACTTCTTGTCCTGCCAGGACTTTGTCGCCTTTGCGAACCAACGAATCTCTGAGTTCCAGATAACGGGTGAAGAGCCCGCCGCCGTGGTAGACGACGATGTTTTTCGAGCCGCCCTTCAGCGCCTCGACTTTCACGACTTCGCCCGGAGCCATGGCGGTCAGATTCGCGTATTGCACGGGGAGTTTTCGCCAATCGCGAGTTCCCTTTTGCGGGAGCACGTTCGTCTTCGGTTCCGACCAACATGAGGCCTGCGCGAGGCCGTCGTGTCGAGCCATGACGGCCGCATCGAGTTCGTGCTTGGTCGGCGGTGTCGTCGGCTTTTTCGTCTTCGGGAGTTCGGGGGGCGGGGGCGCAGGTTCGACGATGATCTGTTTCGAATAAACTTCGAACGTCGGATGCTCGAACTTCGGCTTCAGTCGCTCGGCATTCCACTTCCGTTCGGGATGCTTGTAGATCAACACGAGATCCATGACCGGCTCGGATTTCGCGACGGCGAGGAGCGCGCGCTTCGGACCTTTGATCGCGGGAAGAGTTTCGCCCGCGAGGGTGATCGCTTCGAGCGACTCGTCGATGGGAACGGTGAAGACGCTTCCCTTCGTCACTTTGTCGGGAACTTCGAAGGCCGGCGGCCGCTGATGCTGGAGACCGAGTTTGAACGACGGCAAAAGGAACAAGAGAACGCCGGGAGTGATCAAGATCCCACGCACGATCTTCTGGAAGCGCGTCAACTTGGTGCGCGGTCCGTAGAAGCCGTCGAAGTTCTCCGCCTGGACGGCGAACATGCGTGTGGTCTTGTACTTGTTGCTCATTGCTTCTGGAGACTCTCTCTCAGCATGTTCTTCATGTAGGTGTTCCGTGGCGAGGTGCCGAGGAACGACTTCAAACTCTGGTGGACGGCCGGGTCGTTGATCAACTGTCCAAGCGTACCCTTACCTTGGTCAATCTTTTCGAGAATCGACGCCAAGCTCGCAACGGAGTGCTTCAATTTGTTATTTTGCGGCAATTCCCCGCGCAGGTCGGTCAAGAGAGCGTTCACTTGGGCAAGAGTCGCCTTCAGAGTCACCGAAGCTTCGGACATGTTCTTCATCATCGTGCCGGCTTGGCCGTTGTTGTTGAGCGACGCGACGAGGATGTGGACTTCCTTGATGAGGTCGATGACGCGCGCGACACCGTCCTCGCGTGAAGTGAGCATCTTCAAGAGATCCTGCTCGTTCACGTCGACGACCGAGCCGTCGTCGAGGGGGCCGGCCTTCGGGTCGCCGGGGATGAGGTAGACGAATTTGTCACCGAGGGCGCCTTGGGTGCGAATCTCAGCGATCGTCCCTTTGACGAGCCGAGGTCCGAACTTGGCGTCGATCTTCATCGTGAGCTCGAGTTTGTTCTCGGAAGAAACGAAATCGATGCCTTCGACGTTGCCGACCGGAACTCCGGCGAGGCTCACGACGCTTCCGGGGAAGAGGCCGGTGACTTCGGTGAAGTTCGCTTTCAGATGGACGTACTTCGTGAAGAACGTCTTGTCGGCCCCGAGAAGGAGGACCGTGACCATCACGCCGATCAAACCGAGCGCGATGAAGATGCCGACTTTGTATTCGAGTCTGTTGGTCGAGTGTTCCATAGTGCTACCTCAAGCTTCCATTCCGCGGACGAAGCGATTCAATTTACTCTCGGGCGTTTCCTCGAGCTCTTCGCGAGTCCCGATCGCCGCGATCTTTCCGTCGAGCAGCAGAGCGATGCGGTCGCAAACCGCGAACGCGCTCGGCATGTCGTGAGTGACGAAGATCGACGTCACTCCGCGTGCTTTCAATCCCAGGATCATTTCTTGGATACGGATCGTGTTGTAAGGATCGAGGCCGGCCGTCGGCTCGTCGTATAGGACGACCTTCGGCTGCAAGATGATCGAGCGCGCGAGACCGACTCGTTTTTGCATGCCGCCTGACAAGTTCGCGGGCATCACCTTCTCGTTCCCCGAGAGACCGAACTCCTCGAGCATTTTGCGAATCTCTTCGCGGATCTCGGGTTCCGTTTTCTTCGTATGAGCGCGAAGGGGATAGGCGAGATTTTCGTAGACCGACATCGAATCGAAGAGCGCGCCGTTCTGGAAAACGTAGGCGACCTTCTTGCGAATTTCGATCAGCTCTTGCTCGTTCATCTTCGTGATGTCTTCTCCGTCGACGATCACGCTTCCGGAGTCGGGTTTCTCGAGACCGATCAGCGAACGTAAGATCACGGATTTACCTTGGCCGGAACCGCCGAGAAGACCCAAGCACTCGCCCCTGCGAATTTGGAACGAGACGTCCTTGTGGACGAGCTTGGTCCCGAAGCGCTTTTGGAAGTGTTTGAACTCGACGACGACATCGTTGGTCATGCGGCTCAACTTTCGAACAAGACGAAGAAGAGCTTCGTCAGGAAGAAGTCACCGATGAGGATCAACATCGACGCCGTGACGACAGCACCGCGTGCGGCCGAGCCGACACCTTGAGTTCCGCCCTTGACCGTGAGGCCGAAGTAACAGGCGGTGAGGCTGATGAAGAACGAGAACACGATCGTCTTGTAGATCCCCGTGAGGAAATCCATGACGACGACGGTGGTCACGACTTTTTGATAGAAATAAACGGGATCGAGTCCGAGCTCGTAGACGCCGACCGCGCAGGCCCCGATGACACCGAGAAGATTTCCGAGCGTGCAAAGGAGCGGAGTCGAGATCAAGCAAGCGAGGATGCGGGGGACGACGATGCGTTTGATGGGCGAAGTGCCGAGAGCGCGGATCGCATCGATCTGTTGAGTGACGGTCATCGAGCCGAGCTCGGACGCGATTCCGGCGCCGACGCGTGCCGCGAGCATGAGGCTGCAAAACACGGGAGCGATCTCACGCACGACGGAAAGGGAGACGAGTTTCGGGACGTAGAGTTTGCCGCCGAATTTTTCGAGCCCGAGACCGAATTGAAGCGCCATGACCATTCCGGTCGAGAAAGCGGTGACGAACGTGATGCCCATCGACTTCAAACCGATGTGATAGATCTGCTCGACGACGAGTCCGAGGTGTAGCGGGCGCCGGCCGAGTTCGCGCAAGACTTGATGGAACAAAAGGCCCGCTCCGCCCAGCATGCGGGTGAAGCCGAGAATTTTCGCTCCGAAAGTCGAGGCGATGTCCGACATCAGGGAGCCTCGAATGCGGTGAGGAATTGATCGAATTTCGAGCGATCTTCGTCGAACTTCGCGGCGACACCGACGAGGCTCAACGTGTAGAGACAACCGTTCTTCTTGAAGACGACCGAGCGGACTCGAGTCGCGATCCCTTCCATCTTCCCGTCGACCTCGGTATCGAGGGCTTCACGCCCACTGAATGTCGTCGTCGCTTGCTTCTTCACGATCATGGCTTTCAAGTCGCTGAAAAGTTCGTTCGTCGCGGTTTCGAGAGAAGGGTCCGCGGGATCGTTGCAGGTCGAGAGATACGAAATCGAATTCCCGTTGGAGGAATTCTTCCAGGCGCCATCGGCTCGCGAACCTTCGATTTCGGTGAATGGAGCGCTCGGTGCGCTCACCCGGACACCCTTCGAGCGTTCGGCTTTCGAGCCTCCGATGTTGACGGAAACACAGCCGGCGAAGACGAGTGAAAGCGACGCGAGCGCGAGTGATTGCTTGAGAAGCGGAGTCATCATGACGTCTACCCAAAGTTGTCGTACAAAACGTCGAACCATTCGACATGCCCCTATCGGAGACTTCGTCTCAAAACGTGACTGGCCGATGGTCGACGTCAAAACGAAAAGATGCCGTCATTTCTTTGTCGCGTCGAGCACGCTCGTTCCGCATGACGTGCCTCGTTTTTCGGCCGAGCGAAGCATATGTCGCATTTGGTATCATGAGAGAAGTCGCGGTCTAGCTCTTCGCGCCTTGGCATGTGACGTGCTGTTCTTCCCTATGTGGCCAATGGTGTCGCGTGAACTAGACGCGACGAAAGACCGGTCGAGGAGAAGCAGTGATTCAGCGGTTCTTCATGATCAGCATCATCACGGTGATCGCGTATCTCGCGGCGAATTCCGCATTCGCTGGCGAGAACGTGACCGTCGACGCGAGCCGTATCGGCGACGCGAGCCACTTCGAATTCGGTGGAAGCACCGAATGGAAATACGACCTCAAGCGCGATGCTCAAGGCAAGGGCACGGTCACGCTTCGCTTGCCCTCGCTGAAGCCCGACGCGATCGCGCGCCTTCGCGGCCACTCCGACGCCTTGATCAAGAACGTCACGATCAATGAAAAGGGAATCGACGGAACGACCGAGCTCACTTTCGCCCTCGCGCCGAATGCGGACTTCTTCGACTATCTGACCGAGCAGCCTTCGCGACTGGTCGTGGACTTCTTCCCGAAGGACGTGACGTCCGCGACTCCCACGAAAGAAAAGCCGGCGGCAAAAAAGGCCGCGCCAGCGAAAGCCGTCGACGCGAAATTGCCCGCTAAGCGTGACGTCGCCTCGACCGATGGCGACGAAGAAGGTGAAGACGCCGAAGAAGAAGGCGCGGCCGCTCCGAACGGCGCCGTTCGCGACATTTCTGCCGAGATCACCGGTATCGCGAAGCCGAAAAAAGCGAAGACGAAGACCGGCAAAGAGTCCGAGAGTGACATCGTCGTCGCGACCGCGCAGCCGACGTTGGCCGAAGAGATCAGTTCGCAGAAAGATTTCAATCACGGTATTTTCGATGGTGGCGACCCGGAGTTCACTCGCTTTACCGTGAAGGATTACGAGATCCGCGAAGAGGCCGTCATCGCCAGCCGTTCGAATTTCTATCTTCCATTCCCGACAGCTGAAGACCCTGATCGGCGCACCGCCGAGCTACGAAATCATCCCGAACGACACGCGTGAGAACAAAGAAGCTCGCATCATCTTGCAGCTTTTCAGCGGCGGAAAACGCGCGCTGTTCTTGACGACGGCGTCGGATTTTCTGAAGACGTATCCGAAGAGCCAATATGACGAGATCATCCGCTACATGACGGCCGACACGCACGAATCGATGTGGCGCGAGAAGAACTCGGTCGCGGATTTCGAAACGGCGATGTCGCAGT
>JAZKJB010000156.1:0-2507 GCA_040384505.1 Bdellovibrionota bacterium
TCATTCTGTCTTCGTAGTCGAACTGAATTCCTTTTCGCGTGGTGAGAAAGTCCGAATTGCTGACCGGCTGGTTGTCGAGGAAGACGGGAACCTGAGAGACGTCGCCGAAGAATTGGCTGTTCTCCGTTTGCCCGAGAGGTGCGACACCGGCCAAAAGAATTTCAGGTTCGACTTCGTGGCGATAGAGATTGCGCGGCTGCGGGGGGGCGACGACCTGCAGAGCCGGATCGCCCACGGCGCGGCTTTCGGCATCCACCCAATTCGTCACCGATGGACGAGGCGCTTGCGCTTCGGGTGCGCGGTCGCCGTAGATTCGTGAAAACCGGCTCCGAGTCGAGAGCTGTGTCCGGAGATATTGGCGATAGGGAGCCGCTTCGAAATTCGATCCCGGTGGTGGCGTCACGTTGAGTGAGTACTGCGTGTGTCGAAACTGAACCGAGGGAAGGATGTCGATCGATGATCCCAAGCGAAACGGAAGTGAAAGCTGAGGTTGAACGTCGAAACGCTGACCCGCTCGGATGACGTCAGTCGCGGGGTCGAAAGTGTTCGCGCCTGGATTCGTGCGGGTGGTGTCGACCGTCGCGGTACCGCCGACGAGATAGACGTCGTCGAAAGCGAAATCTTCTCGCGCGAAGTTTGCGTAATCGGTCGTGACGTTGAAGAGGACCCGCGAGAGCGGACCCTCTTGCATCACCGGTCGCTCGACGAGTGAGAAGCGAAGTTCCGGCCAGCGGTGAACGGCGTCTTTGTTGTCCGCGAGGGGATTCGTCTTCAATTGGTTGATGTAATACGAAGTATCGACGCTCGCGTGCGTGCGCTCGGTGTTTCTCGTGAGAGTCAGGCGATTCTCGAGAGATGGATCGCCGACCGTTTGAACTTCCATCGGGAAGTCCCTCGGGTAGCGAAGGTCGCTCACGAAATTGAGCTTCAATTTTTGGTTGTAGCCGCCCGGCATGTCGTAGTTGTGGAAGTAAGTGGTGAACCACCGATTCGCTTTCGTCCCGACGGGTTGGTAGGCCGGCGTTCCTTCGAAGACGCGGTCACGGATGAAACCGTAATTGAGTTCGCCTTCAGACGTTTGGTTCAAGACGTAGCGGTAGTTAACGAGGCCCTTCACGCCCCGTTTTGCATAGTGAGTGAGCGTGAAGGTCGCATCTTGGCTTCGCGAGATCGCCCAGAAGTAGTTGAGCGACGGAGCGAAGCCGCCGGATTCGGTGTAATCGAACGAAGGAACGAGAAGTCCTGTTTGTCTTTCGCTCTTCAGAGGAACGATCAAATAGGGGAGCCAGAAAATCGGCACGTTCGCGACACGAAGCCAGGCATTTCGGATATGGGCGTAGCCACCCATTTCTGCATTGATGCGTGAACCGCTGAATGTCCACGCCGTCGGGCAAGTCGTACACGCGGTGAAGCTCGCGTTTTCACCCTCGTAGGTATCGTTACCCGTTTTACGGACGACTTTACCTTCGACGATGACCTGTCCCGATTTGACGAAACCGTTTTGAATCACGCCCGTGTTGTCGCGGTAATTGATCGTCGCACTGTCGCCCTCGACGTAGGCTTGCGGCGAACTGACGACCAGATTTCCCGTCGCATAGATCGTCTGAGTCGTTTCGTCGATCGTCGCGCGATCGCAGCTGATGAACTGGTCGTCGAAGACGATTTGCACGTGGCCGGTGAGCTCGATCGTTTTCTTCTCGCCGTCACGATTGAAGATGCTGTTGTCAGCACCGATCGACACGAAGCCGCCCGAACCGGTTTTCAACCGCGCGAGACCTTGCGCGTGACTCGCGAACGACGTGAAAATGATCGCGAAAAAAGCGAAGCCGGCGATGAAGATCGTGTTGAACGAGCGGGCACTGAGACGCAGCATGACGTGGCTTCAGCGTATCCAGCTCAAAATACTGATGTCACTCCATTTTCATGTGAGTGACATCAGAGAATCGATCCAGTTTGTGAGCGGGGCGTTTCGTGCCTGGATTACTTCTCTTTGATGTTGGACACGCCATCCCAATCGGTGGGCGGCGGTTCGGCGACGTACTCTTCGCAGAGTTCGATGTACTTCATCGAAAGTTCATCCGTCGGATCGGCGGCGTGAGAACGTTTGAACGCGTCGACGGCCTCGATGAAGCGACGCTCGCGATAGAGCCCGTACCCTTCTCGGAAGCACTTCAACATTTCGGCTTTTTCAGCGGGCGGATCACCTTCGGCGATGAGTTCATAGATCTTCACCGGCTGCTGCTTACCTTTGACGCGAACCCAGTCGACTTCGCGGCAATAGAAGGTGTCCTTCACGTGAGCGTACGTGAACTCGCTGATGATGATGCGAGTTCCGTATTTTTTGTTGATGCCCTCGAGTCGTGAACCCAAGTTCACCGAGTCACCCATGACGGTGTAGCTTCGCACGGTATCGGAACCCATGTTCCCGACCGACATGTCGCCGGAATTCAAACCGATCCCGATGTCGATCGGCGCCATCGAAGAGCCCCTTCAAGTTGTCGAAGCGC
>JAZKJB010000157.1:0-914 GCA_040384505.1 Bdellovibrionota bacterium
GGCAGGCGGCGAGGACGATGCGGGCGAACGACATATTAAAACCCTCCGTTGGGCCCCCACTTCGGGAGGCGACTGGACGATTTCAAAGACTTCGTTAGCCGATGGCAACGAGCGAGTCACAGCGGGACAGCGAGACTTGGTACTAATTGTCGCGTGTTTAGAAAAAGAAAAAACCCCGGGAGGGATCCCCCCGGGGTGGGCTTAATAGGGAACGTGTCTGTGGGCTACGTCCCGTCGATCACAAATCAAAAGCCTTCAAGCCCTATAAACGAACAAGGTCTACCAACTCGCGAGATCAAATTTTGGTTTCGCGTCGTCGTTCACCGACATCGGTCGAGCGTGCCTTTCCACGCGCTCGCACCAGCGATCGGCGATGTAGACCCATGCCGTTGCCCCCTTTGACTACCGGCGAAGAACCGCGGCCGGCGAACAGATAGAGAGGGAGCGAAAGCCGAAGGACAAAACACAGGGCTACCTTCGCGTTTCGTACCTGATCACGCCGACCGATGCCGCGAAGGACGTCGTTCGACGCTCGCCCTTGAGGGAGCGAGAAAAAAGTCCACCGATCGCCGGCCCGCGAAAGCGTGCCTGATGCGTTCGCGAGTCGTGCTTTCACGACCGGCGATCGGTCCACGCTCGCTCCGTTTGACGGGAGCAGCGCAGGAGTAAACTAAAGAATATTAAGACAAGAGGCGGAGTGCAGCTTGGGGCTGTTGGTTGGCCTGAGCCAAGACCGACACCGCCGACGCTTGCAGAACACTCGAAGAGGCCATCTCGGCCGACTCGAAGCGGTGACCGACCATCTCGATCGGGTCGGGCATGCCCGCGATCTTCACCGGGGGAAGCCGGTAGTCGCTGGTCGAGACGGCGTAGTCGCCCGGCGCACCGGGGTCGGTGGGGAGCACCTCGGCCGC